>NZ_DBHIEC010000013.1:0-88978 GCF_057250765.1 Catonella sp. | reverse complement strand
CGGTGGTGTGGGAGGTCGGTAGATAAAATAATTATCTACCTCCTACCCGATTCTTTCAATAAGCCATTTTAGCGAAAATCAGTGCTTGCGGAGAAAAGTATAGCTCTAATGATTATTTTACTTTGCCTGCTTCTTAAAGTATGTTATAAGCATAATTAGTCCTGATAGGAATACAAGACCTACTATACAGACAGCGGAAAGCATGAAAAATTTTTCCGGCAAAAATAAGATAATTGGATCTTTTTTGTAGTCAAATATCCAGTAATTATTGCTAAATGCAAGCTTATGAAAGGTAATAAATACCTTGTTAAAGTTAGCGTATATAAACAGAGCAATTGCAGATGGAAGACATATGGTAAAGATTCCGCCAATAAGCCTGTATTCATAGGATTTATAGAGCCTTTTGTAGAGTGGTATAAGCACTAAAAGTAAGATTATTCCTATAACCAGCACAATCTGAAAGGAAAGGAAGATGGCCTTTACCTCTTCAAAATGGGTAAGGGCATTTTCTGAAGAAGGCAGGTGAGGGAAGCTAAGCTTATCAGCCCCCCAGAATGAGTTGTAGTCTATGAGGGCATCATAGTTTTCCTTTATTTCGGTATAAGTTAAGTTTAATTTACCTGTAAAATCTCCAATCATGCTATAATACAGAGGTCTAAAGTATAACACTGCTGTAGTTGCAAAGGCAACGGATACAAGCATCATAAGCAGTGAAATAAAAATCGAAATTATCGGCTTAAAAAAGGTTTTCATCTATACTTCTCCTTGCAAAACTTCATAATTATGGTAAACTAGATGTTATTACAATATTTGATTTTAACATATTTCTTTTTAGAGTAAAAGAGATAGTGGAAAGGATATTTTAGATGAGTAGAAGCATTAAAAACATAAGTGAGGTAGCAATCCCTGAGCAATATGAGTTAATCAGCACTAAGGAACTTAAGGATATCAAGGCTCTGGGTATATATTTAAGGCATAAAAAGAGCGGGGCAAGACTTGCCCTTATTTCAAATGACGATGAAAATAAGGTTTTCTGTATAGGATTTAAAACTCCTCCTGAAGATTCTACAGGAGTAGCCCATATAGTAGAGCATACTGTGCTCTGTGGATCCAAAAAGTATCCATCAAAAGATCCTTTTATTGAGATGGCTAAGGGTTCACTTAATACCTTCTTAAATGCAATGACCTATCCGGATAAGACGATTTATCCTGTGGCAAGCTGCAATGACAAAGACTTTAAGAACCTTATGAGTGTGTACCTGGATGCAGTATTTTATCCAAATCTATATACCAATAAAGCAATATTTGAGCAGGAAGGCTGGCATTATGAACTGGATGAGGAGAGCGGTGAACTCATAATCAACGGTGTGGTTTATAATGAGATGAAGGGTGCTTTCTCATCTCCTGACGAGGTAGAGGATCTGCGTGTAAGAGAGGCTCTTTATCCTGATTCTCCTTACGGAATTGAGTCAGGCGGAGATCCGGAGGTTATTCCTGAACTTACTTACGAGAACTATGTGGCATTTCACAAGCGTTTTTATCATCCGTCAAATTCATACATCATTTTGCACGGAAATTTCGATATAGAGGAGAGGCTTGAATTCCTTGATAAGGAGTACTTAAAAGACTTTGATAAGATTGATCCAAGGTCTGATATCCCTCTCCAAAAGCCTGTAGGAGGTGACTTATCTGATAGTTATTCTCTTGCGGAAAGCGAAGACATGAAAGAAAAAACCTTCCTTTCCTACAATGTAGTTACAGGTGTGGTTACAGATACCTTCACTATAGGTGCCTTACAGCTGCTCAGATTTGTGCTTATGGATGCACCGGGGGCACCTGTTAAAAAGGCTCTCATAGAGGCAGGTATAGGCAAGGAAATCTCTTCAAGTCTTTCAAACCATATGCTTCAGCCTACATTTTCTATTCATGCGACAGGAACTGAGGCAGATAAGAAGGACGAATTTGTAAGGATAATAGAGACTGAACTTAGAAAGATTGTCAATGAAGGAATAGATGAAAAGAAGCTTACTTCAGCTATCAACTATTCTGAGTTTAAGTACCGTGAACAGGATTCAGGAAGGTATCCTGCAGGCCTCATCCTTGGCATCAATATGTATACAAGCTGGCTTTATGATGACAATCTTGTGTTTGAGCTGGCAGATGCAGGCAAGAACTATGACCTGCTTAGAAGCAAGATTGGTACAGGCTATTTTGAGGAACTGGTTAGAAAATACCTTCTTGAAAATGAACATAAGCTTATATTCACTCTCGTTCCTGAGAAGAATAAAAATGACAGGATAGAGGAAGAGTTAAAGAAGAAGCTCGCTAAGTACAAAGAAAGCCTAAGTGAAGACGATATAAATGCTCTTAAAAAGAGCAGTGAGAAACTAAGAGCCTTTCAGGAAGAGCCATCGTCTCCAGAGGACGTGTCAAAGCTTCCGTCCCTTGAGAGAAGTGACATTTCGCCTGAGATAAAGCCTCTTAAGAACATAGAAAAAGAGATAGACAGCCGTCCGTTAATCTGGCACAAGGTAAATACAAACGGTATTATGTATCTCAGGCTTAATTTTGACATCAGCGATATGCAGGCTGATGAACTACAGTATTTTGGGCTGCTTACAGACCTTTTGGGACTCATTGATACTAAAAAAAGAGGCTATTCTGACTTTGTATCTGAAACCCTTATGTATACAGGTGGTGTTCATACCAATATCGAGGTATATACAGATAAGGCTGATAGAAACAAGGTGCTTACCAACTATTCAGTTAGCTTTAAATCGCTTGTTTCACAGGCTGAGAAGGGGCTTAATCTTATTCCTGAGATGCTCTATGAGTCAAGGCTTGATTCGCACAGTGATAAGAGAATAGTCGAGATACTAAGAGAAAATATATCAGGTATGGAAATGGACTTTGAGACAAACGGAGACAGGGTATCTGCCTTGCTTGCTAAATCATATTATTCAGTCAATGGGAAAATGGGTGAGAGACTCTCAGGACTTAGCTTCTACAGGTTTATAAAGGATTTGCAGGAGAATTTTGAAGCAAAGAAAGAAGAGCTCTATACTAAGCTAAATTCTCTCATTAAAAAATACTTTGTAAAAGATAGGCTGATTGTAAGCCTTACTGTAGATGATGAAAACTATGATGCTTCTTGTGATAAGCTAACTAACATAGTTAAATCACTTCCAAGTGGAGAAGCAGTAGGAAAAGACCTCCTTTGTGATAAGATAAGGCATGAAATTGAAGAATTTAAGGCAAATAGAAAAGAAGGCTTATATGCGAAAGGGTATACTGCCTCAGGTCAGGTACAGTATGTAACCAGGTCAGGTAACTTTGTAGAGGCAGGTCTTCCTTATACAGGTGTTCTAAGCGTCTTAAATGTGCTTCTTAGCTATGAATACCTCTGGGTAAATGTCAGGGTTAAGGGCGGAGCTTACGGCTGTTACAGCAAGTTTGACAGAAATGGAGATTCATCCTTCTCTTCCTACAGAGACCCTAAGCTTATGGAGACAAATGAAGTATATGAGAGCGTTGTCGGATTTGTAGAGAATTTTGACTCCGATGAAAAAGAGGTAACCAAGTATGTAATTGGAGCTGTAGGAAGTGCGGACATACCTCTGACTCCTTTTGCAGACGGTGAAAGGTCATTTAACGCATATATGAGCGGTATTACGGAAGATGATATAAGAAAGTCAAGAAAAGAAATGATAGGAACTACTGCCTCTGATATAAGAGATATGGCTAAATATGTAAAGGCTGTACTTGATGAGAAGATTATGGTAGTGATAGGCTCAGAGGCTAAAATAAAGGAAAACTCTGATAAATTTGATGAAGTATCAAGCCTTTTATCATAATGAAAAACAAGGAGAATGAATGGGAAAATTTAAGTCAGGTTTTGTAACCCTTATAGGAAGGCCCAATGTAGGCAAATCAACTCTGATGAATAATCTTATTGGCCAGAAGATTGCAATAACCTCTTCTAAGCCGCAAACTACAAGAAACAGGATTCAGACAGTGTACACAGATGAGGCAGGGCAGATTATCTTCCTTGACACACCGGGTATCCACAAGGCGCAGAACAAGCTTGGTGAATATATGGACTCTGTAGCTGAGAGGACTCTTTCAGAGGTAGATGTGGTACTTTGGCTGGTTGAGCCTACCACCTTTATCGGCAAGGGAGAGCAACATATAGCAAAGCTACTTGAAACTACCAGGACGCCGATTATACTTGTGGTAAACAAGATAGACACAGTGGAAAAGGGTGAGCTTCTTCCTGTAATCGACAAGTACAAAGACATAGTGGACTTTAAGGCCTGCATACCTGTATCTGCGGTTACGGGAGAGAATAAAGAAGACCTTCTTAAAACTGTATTTGACTTGCTTCCTGAAGGTCCTATGTATTATGATGAGGATGTGGTTACTGATCAGGCTGAAAGGCAGATTACAGCTGAGCTGATTAGAGAGCAGACTCTAAGGAGACTGAAGGATGAGGTACCACATGGAGTAGCCGTTATGGTTGAGAGCATGAAGGAAGAAAAGGATACTTCGGTCAGACACAGTCATAAGAATATAATGAACATTGAGGCAACCATTTTTTGTGAAAGAGATTCTCATAAGGGTATCATCATTGGGAAGAAGGGTGCTATGCTAAAGGAAATAGGAACAAATGCAAGGCATCAGATATCTGACCTTCTCGGAATGAAGGTAAATCTCAATCTTTGGGTTAAGGTTAAGAAAGATTGGAGAAATTCAGATTCCCTTATGAAGAACTTCGGGTATAAAGAGGAGTAATCTTTGACAGATGAGATAGAGGTTTCGGGAGTTGTTGTTTCCTGTATGCCAATAGGTGAATACGATAAGCGCCTTGTGATAATAACTGCAGAGTTTGGCAAGATTCATGCTTTTGCAAGGGGCGCAAGAAGAACCAACAGCAAGCTGCTTGCAGGCACAGATCCTCTTACTTTCGGCAAGTTCAAACTTGTTTCAGGTAAGAATGCATATACTTTGCTTGAGGTAAAGATAGTAAATTACTTTAATGAATTGAAGATGGATATAGACAGGGTTTATTATGGTTTCTATTTTTTAGAGCTTGCATCCTACTTTTCTAGGGAAAATATAGGAGGCAAGAACCTTGTAAACCTTATATATATGGGACTCAAAGCCCTTGAAGCAAAGGTGGATGAGTTAACTCCTGATTTTGTAAAGGCAATATTTGAGTGGAAAATATTTGAAATTGAGGGTATAATGCCTAGTATAGATGAAGGACGATTTTTGGGAAGACAGCTTAGACCTTCAACAATATATGCACTAAGAGTAGTCTCGGCAACTGATGTGACCAAGTTATTTTCTTTTAACCTGGAAGCTGAATCAAAAAAGGAATTTATTGAGCTTGCCGAAGAGTACAGGGATTTAAACACAGATGTGAGGTTTAAATCCTTAGAAATGATAAGAGAGGTATGAGAATGAAGAAGAACACTCTTTTAGCTTTTGGAATGGTAATTACCACAGTTTTACTTTCCTCCTGCAATGGAATGCCGAAGGAAATAAAGGCGGATGAGGTTAAAGAAGAGACGATATACATGAGGTCTGACGGCAGCAGCCAGGTAGCCTATGTAGAAGATTTTAATGAAAAATATCTAAATCTTGACGAACTAAAAGGCTATATTTCCTCAGAGCTTAGCAGCTATAATAAGAAATACGGTGACAAGGCCGCGGTCCTAAGCGAGATTGAACTTAAAAGCGGTAAGGTAAAGGCTGTGCTTACCTTTAAGAGTTCTGAGATTTATGAGGCATTTAACAACAAAAAAGGGGAAAACAATGCCAGATTCATTAAGGCAGATAAAGCTCTGTCTGAGTTTGGAGAGCTAAGCTTTACTGAGGCAGACTCTGATGTAGGAGAAAAGAAGGCTGCGGGTGAGGTGCTTTCAGATGAATACAATATTGCAGTAGTAAAGGGGCCGGTGCTTTTCCAGACCGGAGACAAGATTAAATACTATTCCGGAGGGAATCTTTACGATTCGCACCATATTAGGGTTGACGAGGGGAATGAAGCCGTGGTAGTATATTCTAAATGATTGTTAAGGTATTGACAATAAAGTGAATCAAAGAAAGAGAGGTAGACTTAT
The DNA here is from genome assembly GCF_057250765.1 of Catonella sp. Lineage (NCBI taxonomy): Bacteria > Bacillati > Bacillota > Clostridia > Lachnospirales > Lachnospiraceae > Catonella > Catonella sp. Next base: position 82,853 of record NZ_DBHIEC010000013.1, on the reverse strand, counting down.
GGAAAAAACTATGGAGAAGATTGTGGCTTTAGCCAAGGCGAGAGGTTTTGTGTATCCGGGCTCGGAGATTTACGGGGGACTTGCCAATACTTGGGATTACGGTAATTTAGGTGTAGAGCTTAAGAACAATGTTAAGAAGGCCTGGTGGAAAAAGTTTATCCAGGAAAGCCCTTACAATGTAGGTGTTGACTGTGCCATCCTTATGAATCCCCAGACTTGGATAGCATCAGGACATCTTGGAAGCTTTTCAGATCCTCTTATGGACTGCAAGTGCTGTCACGAGAGATTTAGAGCGGACAAGCTCATTGAAGATTTTGCAAAAGAGAAGGATATAGCTCTAAGATGTTCTGTAGATGGATGGACCAATGAAGAAATGAAGAGCTTTGTAGATGAGCATGAAATCCCTTGTCCTAGCTGTGGAAAGCATGATTTCACTGATATCCGTCAGTTCAACCTTATGTTTAAGACCTTCCAGGGAATTACAGAGGATAGCAAGGCTGTTGTTTACCTTCGTCCTGAGACAGCTCAGGGTATCTTTGTTAACTTTAAGAATGTACAGCGTACCTCAAGGAAGAAGATTCCATTTGGTATTGGACAGATAGGAAAGTCATTTAGAAATGAGATTACACCAGGTAACTTCACCTTCCGTACCAGAGAGTTTGAGCAGATGGAGCTTGAGTTCTTCTGTGAACCGGGTACAGATATGGAATGGTTCCACTACTGGAGACAGTTCTGTAAAGACTGGCTTATCTCACTTGGTATGAAAGAAGAAGAGATGCGTCTTCGTGACCACGATCCTGAGGAGCTTTCTTTCTACTCAAAGGGAACTACTGATATCGAGTTCTTATTCCCATTTGGCTGGGGAGAGCTATGGGGAATAGCAGACAGAACTGACTATGACCTTGGAAGACATCAGGAAGTATCAGGTGAGCCTATGGAGTATTTTGATGATGAGAAGAAAGAAAAATACATTCCTTATGTAGTAGAGCCTTCTCTTGGTGCAGATAGAGTTACTCTTGCTTTCCTTTGTGGAGCTTATGATGAGGAGGAACTTGAGGGCGGAGACATGCGTACTGTACTTCGTTTCCATCCTTTCCTCGCACCTGTTAAGGTGGCAGTGCTTCCGCTTTCCAAGAAGCTTGGGGAGGGTGCTGAAAAGGTATATGCTGAGCTTTCAAAGGACTGGAACTGTGAGTATGATGACAGAGGAGCTATCGGTAAGAGATATAGAAGACAGGATGAGATAGGAACTCCATTCTGTATTACCTATGACTTTGATTCAGAGACTGACGGTATGGTTACAGTCAGAGATAGAGACAGCATGGAGCAGGAGAGAGTGGCTATATCAGAACTTAGAGAGTATTTTAGAAATAAATTTGAATTTTAATTACAGAATTTAAGATTAAAGGCAAGCATTGGTTTTTTATAACTTATTTTAAGCAAAGGATATTATATGAAAAAAGAGAATATGGATAAAAGATTAATTCTTATTATAGTGCTAGGAAGTGGAATGGGTATCTTTATAAATTCTGACAACCCTGTGTTTTTTGCATGGGGGATATTAGCACTTGCTGTAAGTCTGGTTTTAGCTGTAAAAGTCCTATATGAAGAACTGATACTTAAGAAAAAAGGAACTTATGTCGCAAAAGAATATGAAGAGTTTGATTTAGGCTCTAAATTTGCGAAAATTCAGCTAATTGTACTGATGTGTTTATCTGTATCCTATTTATTATTAGTATTAGTATCAAAACAAAATATGATAATTACAGTAATTTGCTATGTTCTAATGCTTGTAACTATTTCAATGGGAGCGTATGAAATTGTTATGAGATGTAAAAAAAGCAGTGCTATGAATAAGAACCAGTAAATAATAAACTAGGGTGGAATCCTTAAACCGGACTTCACCCTCGTTTTATATACAACGGCTAAGATAAATTTTAGTTTTGTAAACGATAAAATTTAAAGATTAGCAAAATGAAATTATTTATATCTTCTGAGACTCCCCTTATCAAAAGAATACTCGGGGGTTCTAAGGGGATATTTAATCTCCTCTTCAAAGTACCAAGGGTTATCCTCATGAAGAGGATTCTTAAGAAGCTGAAACTCCTGGGCAGGCAGGTAGCCCTGTGCTAGAAGATAAGCCTTTTTACCTTTTTTGTTCTTACAGATGTCTGCAATCATAACCACGTGGCCTGGACTTCCGCCCCTTACAAATATATCTCCAACCCGAGCTTCAGACAGCTTTATCTTCTTAGAGGAATAGTCCATATTCAAAGTACCTGAGTAGGCAAAAACTATCCTCATAAATCTCTTAAAAGAGTCGTAACTGCTGTCATTCTTTAAGGAATAAACCCAAGTTATCTTATTACCGCTTACACTAATAGAATATCCTCTTCTCCATTTATCAAAATCAGCTATAAAGCCATTTCCAAGAGGAAAGGTTATTTTATTATATGCCTTTTTACCGTAATAATATTCCCCGTAAACCCTCATAATGGAATCTGCACACTGCTGTAGGTCTTCGCTCTCTATAGGGAGCCTAAAGACTGCTATATGGGCAGACTGATTCCCTTTTTCACGCCCATCATATAAAAGTACGGGAGAACCGTCAGGCTTTAATTTATAGTTTCTAAGAAATGCTTCAAAGCTTCCCTTTTTAGCCTTAATTCTCTTATATCCCTTAGGTGTAAGTATACGCTTTGCTAGAGTCTTACCGGAAGGATTCACAAATGACTGTGCTTCTTCCTCAGTTTTAATAGTATTTGCTAGAATAGAGGAATTGTTAGCTGTATCTGCCTGTGAAGCTGAATCAGCAATGCTGTCTGACTGTGACTCTGCTAAGGATGGCTCAGCCTGTGATGAAGCATTGGAAACAGCAGTTCCCTTACATCCATAGAGAATAAGTGTAAATGCACAAAGTGCGATAATTTTCTTAATCATAACAACCTCCTTTTAGAATGATATCATAAGATAAAGGAAATATCATTAATAATTTGATGTATACTGCTTGAAATAGAGTATTATTTGTAAATTCTAATTTGTCGAGTTATATAATCTAACCTAAGTGACGCTCCGAATGATAACATTTCAGACTCGCTCCGGCATCCGCTTCGCTCCGCCTAATGCGCTCGCTTAGAATTTATCATTCGTAGCTGGCACCATAGATTTATACAAATAATAACTAGAATACCAAATGAAAGACAGCTACCTCCACCTGCCCCCTTTGTGGCTGATGCGTTTGTTTGTAATCATTCATCAGTTCAACAGCCGGAACTAATAATGCCTAAGCGAGCGCATTAGGTTTTTCGTCAACAGAACTATTCTAAAACAGCTTCGTTCAGAAAAACCGGAGCGAGTCTGGACATTTATTAGTGAAGGCGTAACTTAGTCAACAAACAAACCCATCAGCCCTACAACTTAGAATTTGTCAACGGAATACTTAAGTTTATCATCTATAATCAAAAATCATTAGAGAAACACCTTCACCCTGTTGTAATATTGGGCTTAAACTGTTATAATCAAACTTATGTTTGGCATCTGCTAGAGATAATATTTGTATTTAGGAGACAGTTTAATGCGAAGCTTTAGAAAAATAAAGAATAACCTACTCATTCTGGTTTCCGTAATTGGACTGGCATTTGCAGGCTGTAACATAAGTGACCTTGGCTTATTTGGTACTTCTGACAATGTAAAAGTTTATGATAAAAATGATAGAAGTATACCTGTTGATATAAAGGATGTGCCAAAGTACAGAGGTATTCCTTATGTTGAAATAAATGACAATAAGCCTTCATTTTCAGATAAAGACAAAGACAGAGTAGAGGAATACAGCAAGCTTGATAAGCTAGGCAGATGCGGTCCTGCATTTGCCAATGTAGGTAAGGAGTTAATGCCTAACAGCCCAAGAGAATCCATTAGAGATGTGCGCCCAAGCGGTTGGCATACAGTGAAGTATGATGATATACTGGAAGACAGGTATTTATATAATAGATGCCACCTGATTGCCTTTATGCTTGCAGGAGAAAATGCAAATGAAAGAAACCTGATAACGGGAACAAGATATTTTAACGTAGAAGGAATGCTGCCTTTTGAGATTCAGGTTGCAGACTATGTGAAGTCTACAGGCAATCATGTTCTTTATAGAGTAAGGCCTATATTTAAGGGAAATGATTTAGTTGCCCGTGGTGTACAGATGGAAGCGCTGTCCGTAGAGGATGGCGGCAAAGGAATTTCGTTCAATGTATATTGCTACAATGTTCAGCCTGGCATAAGGATTAATTACAAAGACGGCAGCAGCCAGCCTGAAAGTAAGGTACAGAAGAATAAGAATAAAAACAAGAATAAAAACAAGAATAAAAAGCCATACAAGTCTAATAAGACAAAAAAGGCAAGAAAGAAGTATGGTATGAATGTGTTTCAAAAGGACTGGTACATTACAGAACTTGATGACTATGATATAAGCTTTTTAGATGGTAATAGTACATCAAAAATAAAGAAATGTGAAATCACCTTTGTAAACATTTGCTAAAATTAAAATTATATTGAAAATAACCTTGAATTTCAGCCCTAAAAGTAGTACTATAGCCGTTATATCGATAAAAAGACAAATGTTCGCCTGAGAAAGACAGGCAAAAGATAAGGAGATAGACATGGAAAAATTAAAAGTTGGTGTGCTTGGCGCAACAGGTATGGTAGGCCAGAGATTTCTTTCTCTGCTAGAGAATCACGAATGGTTTGATGTAGTCTGCGTGGCAGCTTCTCCAAGAAGTGCTGGGAAGACTTATGAAGAAGCAGTTGGAGACAGATGGAAGCTTGATACTCCAATGCCTGAGAAGGTAAAGAAGTTAATTGTTGAAAATGTAAATGACGTAGAGAAGGTTAGTTCTCAGGTTGACTTTGTATTTAGTGCGGTGGATATGACAAAGGATGAGATTAAGGCTATAGAAGAGGCTTATGCAAAGACTGAGACTCCTGTAGTATCCAATAATTCTGCTCACAGATGGACACCTGATGTACCTATGGTTGTGCCAGAGCTTAACCCTGAGCACCTTGAGGTCATCAAGTTCCAGCAGGAAAGACTTGGTACTAAGAGAGGCTTCATTGCAGTTAAGCCAAACTGCTCAATCCAGAGCTATGCACCAGCTCTTCATGCCTTAAAAGAGTTCAATCCTGTAAGAGTAGTAGCTACTACCTATCAGGCAATCTCAGGTGCCGGCAAGAACTTTAGTGACTGGCCTGAAATGGTTGGCAATATCATCCCTTATATCGGAGGAGAAGAAGAAAAGAGTGAGCAAGAACCCCTTCGTATATGGGGTAAGGTTGAAAATGGTGTCATAGTTAAGGCTGAGGCTCCTCTTATTACAACTCAGTGTATAAGAGTACCTGTACTTAACGGTCATACAGCTGCAGTGTTTGTAGATTTTGAGAAGAAGCCTTCTAAAGAAGAGATGATAGCAAAGTGGAGAAGCTTCAAGGGACTTCCACAGGAGCTTGAACTTCCAAGCGCTCCTAAGCACTTTATACAGTATCTTGAAGAGGACAATCGCCCTCAGGTATCTCTTGATGTAAACTATGAGAGAGGAATGGGTGTTTCCATAGGAAGGCTTCGTGAAGACAGCCTCTTCCAGTATAAGTTTGTAGGTCTTTCCCACAATACCTTAAGAGGAGCAGCAGGCGGAGCAGTGCTTATAGCTGAACTCCTTGTAAAGCAGGGAAGAATAGCAAAGAAATAATGCTCACATTAGATATCCCCAAACAGTGTATTTACATATACATTGCTTGGGGATTTTTTGCATCTGATATATGTGATTAATTTAACAATGGCATGGATTTGATATCTATATATTTTGCCACATAAAACAATAACAACACATAATATTGCATAAAAAAATGTGCTATATATGGGATGATAGACATATTATTTAGTACAAATTATACAAAGACGGATTGACAAAGACACCCACATGTATTAGTATTATTTACAAGATTGAAACTATATTAGACAGTTAAATAATTAGATTTTTCTTTAAGTCAGGTTTTTCAAATGACGAGTAAGTCGGGCTCTACTAAGATATCGGGGCATTTTATTTCGTGCTCGGAATATTATTTTGGGTATGAGGGAGGATATAGATGAATAATACTTCAAATGCAGTGATTTCAAATTACAAAAAACCCTCTTTGGGAAAGAGAATTAAAAAAACCTGGCAATTATGGGTGTTTGTACTTCCTGCACTCATAGGTCTCATTGTGTTCTCTTATATTCCGATGTATGGAATTGTGCTCGCCTGGAAAGACTATAGCCCCATTCAGGGAATAATGGGAAGTAGGTATGTGGGTTTTGCTCACTTTGAGAGATTCTTCCGTTCACCTTATTTTGTAGATATTATAAGAAATACTATAGTGATAAGCCTTTACGGGATGATTGTAGGCTTTCCTATTCCCATCTTACTTGCGCTCGGACTTAATCAGATAAGAAATCTAAAGTTCAAAAAATTCATTCAGACAGTAACCTACGCACCATACTTTATATCAACTGTTGTTTTGGTTGGTATTATCAATATAGTTTTTGCTGAAAAAGGATTTGTAAACCAGTTTGTATCTATGTTTGGCAATGAACCCATCCTATTTATGGGTAATATCAAATACTGGAGACATATCTATGTGTGGACAGGCGTGTGGCAGAGTATGGGATGGAATGCAATTATCTATATAGCTGCACTTGCGGGAGTCAGCCCTGAACTTCACGAAGCAGCCATTATAGACGGTGCGACCAAGTTTCAGAGAATTAAGTACATTGACTTGCCGTCTATCTCACCTACCATAGTGATTACCCTCATACTTAGCGCTGGTTCAATCATGAGTGTTGGCTTTGAAAAGGCCTTCCTTATGCAAAATCCTCTGAATGCCGAAGTTTCAGAGATAATTGCGACCTATATATATAAGGTCGGCCTTGTTTCCGGACAGTATGGTTTTTCTACTGCAGTGGGATTGTTTAACTCTGTTATAAACTGTATTTTGCTGCTCAGCGTAAATAAAATAGCCAAGAAGATGGGGCATAGCTCAATCTGGTAATCAGAGGGAGGAAATGATATGTATGTTTTTGGAAAAGCATTTGCAAAACAGGGGAAGTCAGATAAGATTTTTGACATTATAAACTATTCCTTTATGATATTGATACTGCTTATAGTGCTTTATCCGCTATATTTCATCGTAATAGCATCTTTTAGCTCACCTAACGAGGTAGCTGCGGGTAAAGTTATGTTTTGGACAAAGGGCTTTAATGTAAAGGGTTATGCAGAGATATTCAAGTATTCAAAAATATGGACAGGATACCTAAACAGCCTAATCTATATGTTGGTTGGTACTTCCATCAACCTTATTGCTACCATTCCGGCGGCCTTTGCATTTTCAAGAAGGGAAATGGTTGCTTCAAAGTTCTTGCTGTATTTATTTACCTTTACCATGTTCTTTGGAGGAGGACTGATTCCTAGCTATCTGCTTATACAGTCACTGCATTTATACAATACGATATGGGCTTTGACTCTTCCGGGAGCAGTAAGCGTATATAACCTTATTGTGGCTAGAACATTCTTTGAGTTAAACATACCAAATGAGTTATATGAGGCATCTACAGTAGATGGCTGTGACTATTTCAAATACTTTTTTAAGGTAGTTCTTCCGATATCAAAGCCGGTAATTGCAGTAATGCTTCTGATATATGCAGTAGGTCATTGGAATTCGTATTTCAGTGCCCTCATCTATATAAAGGATAACTGGAAAATGCCTTTGCAGGTAGTACTCAGGGAAATTCTCATCCAGTCAACCAGCGTAGCCAATCTAAGCAGTACAAGTATGGACAGACTGGAAGATCAGAGGCAGCTTGCAGAGCTTATTAAATACGGTGTCATCATAGTTTCATCCCTTCCTGTACTTATTATGTATCCTTTCGTACAGAAGCACTTTATAAAGGGAATGATGCTGGGAGCCGTAAAGGGTTGAGCTTTAATAAATCTATATAAACAGGAGGGAAAGTATGAAAAAGAAATTAAGGATGCTTGCTTTATCGATGGCGATGGTAATGACGGTTACTGCCTGCCAGGGTGGTGGTTCTTCCACAGCTTCCAATAAGGCTGCTTCAGGCACAGCCAATTCTGAAAGTGCGGGAAGTGCTGCAAATGAGGTTGCAAAAGAAGGATTTCCTATTGTCAAGGATACCCTTAGCTTCAATGCAGTTGGCTATGGTGAGCCGGGTTGCGGTGAGTGGGAGGACTATCCTATCTTTAAGGAAATTGAGAAGAACTGCAATATTGATGTTACCTGGACAACCATAAGCGGTGACGGTGCAGATGAGAAACTAGGTCTTATTCTTTCTTCTAACGAGCTTCCTGATATGGTATTCTCAGGACTTAACACCAAGAAGGTAGCTAACTATGCATCAAAGGGCATAATCAGACCTATGGAAGACCTGATTGAGGCTGGATATGCACCTAATTTTAAGAAGATTCTTGAGAAGAATCCTGAGATTCGCAAGGCTATAACCATGCCTGACGGACATATTTATGTGCTGCCTGTAATCAATGAACAGGCTGATCCAATGCCTACAACTACTCTTAATATAAATAAGGCTTGGTGTGATAAATTAGGAGTAAAACCAGAGGATATTAAGACAGTTTCCGATTTTGAGAACCTTATGAAACGTTTTGTAGAAGAAGATCCTAACGGAAATGGTGAGAAGGATGAAAAGGGCTTTGTATTCGAGCCTACACCTCCTTATCACGTATGGAACGGAGATGCTGACTTTAGTGGTGCCTGGGGAATTACTACTGATTGGGACCCTATTATGATTAAGGACGACAAAGTAGTGTGTGCTGTAACTCAGGATGGTTACAAAGAATATATCAAGTGGTTTGCTTCAATGTATAAGAATGGCTACATTGACAAAGAAGTATTCACACAGGATCATAACCAGTACATGGCAAAGATTGATAGTGGAAATGTAGGTGCTTATCTTACCAACGGACCTGTTACCTCTGCAAAGGTTGAGTACGTTGCGATTGCTCCTCTTGAGGGACCTGCAGGAAGACTTTGGGGATGTGAGGACTTCTCAATTGATAAGGGTAGAGGACTTATTACTACAGCTTGTAAGAATCCTGAAGCAGCAATGCGTTTTATGGATTCTTTCTATGAGCCTGTTACTTCATTGAAATTACAGTATGGTATCTACCTCAAGGAATCAGGTGATGGAAAGTATGAGGTTCTTCCTGCTGAAAGTGGAAAGATATCTGAAGCTCCAGGACCTTATGTAGCAAAGGACATGTCAAAAGAAGTTGTTGAAAAATACCTTACAAAGACAGAGGAGCAGGTTAAGGCAGCTGAAAGACAGGCTATGTATGCTCCATATCTTATGAAGCCTCTTCCTCTTATGAACTACAGCCCTGATGAGGCGGGAGAGCTTTCTACCTTATCAACCGATATTTCAAAGGTTGTTGATGAGCAGAAGGCAAAGTGGTGTACAGGACAGGGAGACATCGACAAAGAATGGGATGCTTATTTGGATTCTCTTAACAAGATAGGTCTTGAGAGATATATGGAGATTCATAACGAGGCATATAACAGATTTAAGAACAGCTAAAATAAAGAAATACTTAGGGTGACAGGTTAAATATGAAAAGAAAAAAACTTATAGGCTATGTAAGTACTAACGACCTTTCCCTTTTAAGTGATTCTGACATAAGGGCCCTTGATGTCATTAATCTGGCATTTGGGCATATAGTAAACGGGTGCGTAGATTACGCACCCGATTGCGTGTTAGAAGAGTTTAAGAGGATAAGAAAAGAAAATGCTGACTGTAAGCTAGTCCTCTCTGTAGGAGGCTGGGGAGCAGGAGGGTTTTCAGAGGCGGCAGCAGATGAGGAAGGAAGAGAGAAATTTGCACTTACAGCTGTAGAAATAATTAAAAAATACGAACTTGACGGGCTTGATGTAGATTGGGAATATCCTTGTATAAGTACGGCGGGTATAGCAGCAAACGCTGATGATAAGGAAAATTTTACAAAGTTAATTAGAACCTCAAGAGAGATATTAGGCTCTAGGTTAGGCAGAGATATTATGCTTACCATAGCGGCAGGAGCAGGGGAATATTTTATTAACTCAACCAATATGAGAGAGGTAGAAAAGTACCTCGACTATGTTCAGCTTATGACCTATGATTTAAGAGGTGGATATCACATCATTACGGGACACCATACCAATCTCTTGGATGACAAAAAGGATATCTTGCAGGCAAGTGCCAAAAAAGCTGCAGCCTGCTTTGAAAAGGCTGGAGTCCCAAGGGATAAGCTGATTCTTGGTGCTGCATATTATTCACGTATGTGGAAGGGTGTTCCTGACAGGGAGAACGGGCTTCATCAGATGGCTGAAACAACAGGTGGTTATGGGCCGTCCTACGGTGAGCTTGTAAAAGAATATATTAACAAAAATGGCTATAAGAGGTATTTTGATGAGGAAGCCAGAGCCCCATGGCTGTTTAACGGAGATACATTTATAAGCTATGATGATGAACAATCCTGCAAAGAAAAGGCTGAATATGTGGCAAATAACGGCCTTGGAGGCATTATGTTTTGGGAATACAGGCTGGATGAAACAAGAACTCTAACAGGGGAAATAAGAAGAACACTTGATAATGAACTGAAGAAAAACGGACTATAAGACTATATGCTATAAACATTGTGGTTATTTCATTATTTGAGTAAGGGATAGGTGAAAATGAAATGGAAGAATGGTTTAAAAAGGCGAAACTTGGATTATTTATACATTATGGAATATATGCAGTAAAAGGAGTAGCAGAATCCTGGTCATTTTATAACGGGAAAATCTCCTATGAAGACTATATGGCTCAAGCAGAAGGATTTAGTGCTTCAAAACTGGATATGAAAAACTGGGCAGAGCTGGCTAAGGAAGCCGGAGCAAAGTATGCCGTATTCACAACCAAACACCATGACGGAATGGCGCTTTTTGATACCAAGTACTCTGACTTAAACATCCTAAAGCAAACTCCCGTCAAAAGGGATTTGGTTGCTGAATATGTTGATGCTTTTAGAGAAAAGGGCATTAAAATAGGTCTGTATTATTCTTTGATAGATTGGTCACACCCTGATTATCCAAGTGTTTACCAGGGGGGAGTAGTGCCTGAGGATAAATCTCAGTGTAATCATTTCAGCTCTCCTAAGGATGGTGTACAGGATGAAAAAAGATGGGAAAACTTTCTTGAATTTGACAGAAATCAATTAAAAGAACTTTTGACCAATTATGGTAATGTAGATTTGCTGTGGTTTGACGGCGACTGGGAGAGAAGTGCTGCTCAGTGGGGACTGCCTGAGTTTAAGGACTATTTGCTTTCTTTTAACAAGGATATCATTATCAACTCAAGGCTAGCTGGATATGGTGACTATCTCACACCTGAGCAGGGACTTCCTGTGAAAAGACCTGAGGGAGAGTGGGAGTTCTGTACTACTATCAATGATTCCTGGGGTTATCAGCAGGATGATAACCACTATAAAAGTCCTGGACAGGTCATAAGAATTTTTGTGGATACCATAACCATGGGTGGCAATCTTTTACTTGATATAGGGCCAAGAGAAGATGGAAGCGTTGATGAAAGACAGATAAATGTGCTAAGAGAACTTGGAAGCTTTATAAGGGAAAATGAGGAGGCTATATACAACACAAATGCAGGCCTGCCTTTTGGTTGTTTTGCAGGAGGAAGTACGGTATCTGAAGATGGTAAAACTCTGTATCTTTTTGTATATGACATACCTAGGGAAGCTATCTGCATAAAGGGACTGTGTAATAAGATAGAGTCAGTTACAATACTTAGTACCGGGAAAGAACTTACACATGATGTACAGGGAGGAGCCGCATGGTTCAATATACCGGGGCTTACCTGGATATCACTAAATCCTGCAGACTGCGGTAAGTATATGACTGTATTAAAGGTAGAACTAGATTCTCCTCTAACTTTGTATTCAGGAGAGGGAGCTGTAATAAGCCAGAATTAAGATTAGTGATAATAAATTATGATATATAAACCGATTGATAGTCTTAATTGACTTTCAATCGGTTTTTTCGTATAATCCAATTAAAAATAAAACCTTATTAATTGTGAACTTAAAATCGGTATATTAAGCTTTTTATGTAATAGTAAAATTCTCTGAAATTCCTTTTTACATAAAACTCTTGATGGGATTATCTGTGTACTATAGATATGATGCTTAAACCACTTGAGACAGGCTATGAATCCTGCAGTTGAATTCTTAGCGAGTTAAAGAATTACGGAGTTGTTTTTGACAATGGATAAATATAAGAAAAAAAGAAGACATGATGCCGTTTTGGGATTGGTTTTGCTTGTAATAGCAGCGGCTCTTTTTGCTGTCGATGTAATCGGGGCTTCAGGTAATGATGGAAATAAAACTGTGGTTATTTCAATTGACGGTGAAAAAAAGTCGGAATATCCTCTTAAAGAGGATGGAGTTTTTCTTCTTGAAGGCTCTCATCTGGGCACGAATAAACTTGTAATAAAGGATGGGAAGGCTTATATAGAAGAAGCGAGCTGCCCTGACAAACAATGTATGAAGCAGGGTAAAATCAGCAAGCCGGGAGAAATGTTAGTCTGCCTGCCAAACAGGGTGGTAATTAAGATAGTAGATGCAAATGAAGAAGAGCCTATAATTGACGGGGTTTCAGGTTAGGAGGTAAGGTGGCTAAAAAAGTTTCTCTGTATGGAATCCTAGTGGCTCTTGCTTTCATAGCAAGCTACATTGAGGTTCTTATTCCATTTAACTTTCACATACCCGGGATGAAACTGGGGCTTGCCAATATAGTTGTTCTTGCCGCTCTGTACGCAGGTGGGGCAAAAGCAGGAATAACAGTGTCGATTATTAGAATAATCTTAGTAGGCCTTACCTTTGGTAATCCTTATAGTGCAATATATGGGATTTCAGGTGGTGTGCTAAGTTTAGCTGTAATGATAGTACTAAAGAAGACGGACTTCTTTGGGATGATGGGAGTAAGTATGGCAGGAGGGGTGGCGCATAACCTTGGACAGCTTTTATGTGCTATGATACTGCTTAAACTGCCTGCAGTATTTACCTACCTTTCTTATCTTATACTTGTTGGAACTGTTACAGGGGCTTTGATAGGTATAATTGATGAGGAAGTCTTAAAGAGGTTGCCAGTAAGAAAAATATAAATAAAGGGAGAAAAACTATGTATAACAAAATATTAACAAAGGCTGCCACCTTGGTTCCATTAACTGCATTACTTATAAACCCGGTTCAGACTATGGCTGGAAACAATCATGCCTGTGCCTCAGTGAACAACGTAGTCGCAGCAAAAAAGGCTAAATACGAAAAGGAAATAGGGATATTTCCTGATGTAAAGGCTGTTAAGTCTAAGGGCAAATGGGCGATTGTAAAGACTAACGGAAAGAAGATTACAGGTTTTATCTACGATGACGTGAAGGTGGAAAAGCTTGATAATGCCTATGGTACTATAGCAATTGCAGTTAAGAAAGACGGTAAGTGGGGCTTTGTAAATGACCTGGGTAAAGAGACTGTACCTGTGCAGTATGATGAAGTTAAAGAAATAATGTTCACAGGTGTAAAGGTGAAGAAAGATGGAAAATGGGGGCTCGTCACTACTGATGGAGATGTTATAATCCCTGTAAAGTATGATGACATTGAAAAGTTTGATGGTGCTGTAGCAAAGGTTGTGCTAGACGGTAAGAAGGGGCTGGTGGCTGATGGTAAGGAGATAGTGCCTCCTAAATATGATGACATAAATGATATAGCCCATGCTCCGTATCAGGTGAAACTCGGAGATAAATGGGGATTTATCAGTGAATCCGGAAAAAAAATCACGTCTGTAAAATACGATGCTGTGACTGATTTTGCTGAAGGACTTGCTGGAGTAAAGCTAGATGGTAAATGGGGTTATATCAACCAAAGAGGTGAAGAAGTAATTGCTCCAAAATATGATGAAATAAAAACTTTCAGTGAAAACAGAGCTGGAGTAAAGCTTGATGGTGACTGGGGCTATATAGATGGATCAGGAGAAGAAGTTATATCTCCTCAGTATGATGAAGTAGGAAAATTTGACAAAGGACTTGCGAGTGTTAGTATCAATGGAAGATGGGGCCTCATTGACAAAAACGGTGAGTTAAAAGGGAAAATAATATACGATTCTATCTTCAATACCGAAGGTATGTCGCTTATTAGAGTTGACCTTGACGGAATGACAGGCTATATAAACAGGGCGGGAAAGGTTATTATCCCTGTAAAGTATGAGGAAGTAATAAACTATAATGATGAGGCTGTTGTAGTAAGAGCCGGTAAGAAATGGGGTGTTTATGACAGTACAGGTAAGATGGCTGTTCCTGTAAATTACGAGGGTATAGACAATCTTAACGTATACCATGATGACAAGAAGGGCGTTACAACCATCTATGTAAATGCAACCTTAAAGAATAAGCCTGTTTTCTTCAGCGTTCAGGCTAAGAGCAAAAGGACAGTAAAAGGTGAGTATACATATGGTAAGTGGTCTAAACCTAAGACAAAAGCAAAAGTAAAATCAAACAGGAAATAGGAGAAAATAGCGAATGTGGGCTTATGAAAAGGTGTTTTATCAGTTTTATCCAATGGGCTTTTGCGGTGCACCGTTTGAAAATGACGGGAATCTGGAGCATAGAATACTGAAGGTTATTGACTTCATCCCTCATCTTAAAAAAATAGGAATAGGAGCAGTATATTTTTCTCCTATATTTGAATCCGATACACATGGCTATAATACAAGGGATTATAGAAAGATAGATGTGAGGCTTGGAACCAATGAGGACTTCAAGAAGGTCTGCGAAGAGCTTCATAAAGAAGGAATCAGGGTGATACTTGACGGAGTATTTAACCACGTGGGCAGAGGCTTCTTTGGCTTTAAGGATGTACTTGAAAAAAGAGAAAATTCACAGTACAAAGACTGGTTCAACATCAATTTTGGAGGCAACAGTAACTATAATGACGGGCTTTGGTATGAAGGCTGGGAAGGACATTATGACCTGGTTAAGCTAAATCTAAAGAACCCTGCGGTTACCGACTACCTTATAGAAAGTGTAAGGGGCTGGGTTAAAGAATTTGATATTGACGGACTTAGGCTTGATGTAGCCTATATGGTTGACAGGGATTTCTTAAAGAGACTGAGATACGAAACCAGTCAGATGAAACCTGAGTTTTTCCTTGGTGGAGAAATGATAGGTGGGGATTATAATCAGATTATGAATGATGAGATGTGCCACTCAGCTACTAACTACGAGTGCTACAAGGGAATATATTCAAGCCTTAATAGTATGAATCTGTTTGAAATAATGCATTCCCTAAACCGTCAGTTCGGTGAGGAGAACTGGACCCTATACAGAGGCAAACATCTGATGAGCTTTGTAGACAATCACGATGTATCAAGGCTTGCCAGTATCCTTGCTGAGGAGAAGCATATTCCTTTAGCCTATGCGCTTATGTTTACCATGCCTGGTATTCCTATGATATACTATGGAAGCGAATGGGGCTTTAAGGCAGATAAGAAAGAAGGAGACCCTGCACTTAGACCTGCCTTTGATAAGCCTGTATATAATGAGCTTACCGAATATATCACTAAACTAACAAAGATACACAATGCTTCACCTGTGCTCTGGTACGGAAGCTTTAAGTCGTTGCAGATAGCCAATAAGCAATGTGCATTTCTTAGGGAAAAAGATGGAAAGCGTATGATAATCGCCGTAAATGCAGATGGAAACAATGCAAGGCTTAACTTCCACATTGACAATGTAAATGGAAGCCTGACAGACCTTATTACAGGGGATGAAGTAGAGTTTAATTCAGGGCTTGAACTTACGGGCTTTAGGGCATATATATTTGAGGTATAACAAAAATATCCTGTTTCGGAAGTTGGCGTAACTGCTTATCCGAATACAGGATTTTTATAGAAATTTGCCAAAAAATTTTTAAAATTTTTACTTGAAACTTGCAGTAGACTATGTTAGTATATAAAGTGGACTTTATTCAGAAAGGAGTTTTCGAAATGAAAGTTAGGTCATCTGTGAAGCCAATTTGCGAAAAATGCAAGGTTATCAAGAGAAAGGGTGCAATCAGAATCATCTGTGAGAACCCAAAACACAAGCAGAGACAGGGATAATTCTGATTAAGATTAATAATTAGGAGTCTTGCTTTCTGCGTTATGGATATCGCCGGAAATGTGAGCCGGTCATATCTGTGATACCGTATTTATAAGCTTTTGCTTATATTATGAAGATAAATACTTCTTCGCCTCGAAATTCATCATTTCGTTGTACGGTTTAAAGCGGCTGGGTAGAGGAAATCATCATTCCGATACCAAATTCACATATATTGTTACTATTAATTCAAAAAATAACGGAGGTTAAACGCTAATGGCTCGTATTAGTGGTGTCGATTTACCAAGAGAGAAGCGTGTAGAGATTGGTCTTACTTATATCTATGGTATTGGTAGAACTAAATCTAATGAAATTTTAACAAAAGCAGCTGTTGATCCGGACATTCGTTGCAAGGATCTTTCTGACGAACAGGTTGGAAAAATCCGTGATGTAATTGAAGAATCCGTTCTGGTTGAAGGTGATCTTCGTCGTGAAGTAGCTATGAATATTAAGAGACTTCAGGAGATCGGTTGTTACAGAGGTGTTCGCCATAGAAAGGGACTTCCTGTTCGTGGACAGAACACAAAGAACAACGCAAGGACAAGAAAAGGTCCAAAGAAGACCATCGCAAATAAGAAGAAATAATTAAAGGAGGATTCTTAGGTCATGGCTAGTGCAAAAGGTGCAGCAAAAAAAGTGACAAAGAAGCGTGTGAAAAAGAATGTCGAGCGCGGACAGGCACACATTCAGTCATCATTTAACAATACAATAGTTACATTAACAGATTCTGAAGGCAATGCTCTTTCATGGGCAAGTGCAGGCGGACTTGGTTTCAGAGGTTCTAGAAAGTCTACCCCTTACGCTGCTCAGATGGCGGCTGAAACTGCAGCAAAGGCTGCTGTTGTTCATGGATTAAAGTCTGTCGAGGTTATGGTTAAGGGACCTGGTTCAGGTAGAGAAGCAGCTATTCGTGCTTTAGAGGCTTGTGGTATTCAGGTTACCAGCATAAAGGATGTTACTCCGGTACCTCATAACGGATGTAGACCACCAAAACGTAGAAGAGTTTAATTCCAGGTAGATTATTTTAGGAGGAAAAATAAATGGCAAGAGATATGGTGCCTGTATTAAAGAGATGCAGGGCTCTCGGCATAGAACCAATGGTTATGGGACTTGATAAGAAGTCCAACAGAACTGCAGGTAACAGCAGAAGAAAAATCAGTGAATATGGTGCTCAGCTTCGTGAAAAGCAGAAAGCTAAATTCATTTACGGCGTATTAGAGAAGCCTTTCAGAAACAATTTTGCAAGGGCTAAAAAGCTTAAATATGGTACAACCGGTGAGAATCTTATGATTCTTCTTGAGTTGAGACTTGATAACGTTATCTTCCGTCTTGGTCTTGCTAGAACAAGAAAAGAAGCCAGACAGATGGTTGGTCATAAGATGGTGCTTGTTAACGGCAAGCAGGTAAATATCCCTTCTTATACAGTAGCAGCGGGCGATAAGATTGAAATCAAAGAGAAGAAGAAGTCTATCCAGAGAATCAAGGATGTCCTTGAGGCAACTAACGGAAGACTTGTTCCTGCTTGGCTTGAGATTGATCGTGAGAATCTTACAGCAACTGTTAAGGAGATTCCAACAAGAGATCAGATAGATGTTCCTGTAGATGAGGTGTTCATTGTCGAGTTGTATTCTAAGTAATTAATTCGAATAACACACTTAAAGGAGGAGCCTGGTAATGTTTGATTTTAAGATACCGAATATCGAAATTGCTGAGATTTCTGAAGATAAGAAATACGGGCGCTTCGTAGTAGAGCCTCTTGAGAGGGGTTATGGTACCACTCTCGGGAATTCGCTCAGAAGAATTATGCTTTCATCTCTTCCGGGAGCAGCAGTAACAACTGTTAAAATTGAAGGAATTAAGCATGAGCTTAGTTCTATTCCCGGAGTAAAAGAAGATGTTACGGAAATTATTATGAACATCAAGAGTCTCGCTATTAGAAATGACAGCGAGGCTGATGAACCTAAGACCGCATACATTGAATTTGAGGGAGAGGGTGTTGTAACAGCTGCTAACATTCAGGCAGATTCAGACATTACAATTACCAATCCTGACCAGGTGATAGCTACTCTTAACGGTGGTAATAATAGCAGATTATATATGGAACTTAGCATTGGACGCGGACATGGTTATGTTTCTGCAGATAAGAATAAGAACGATGAACTTGCAATCGATGTTATTCCTATTGACTCTATTTATACACCGGTAGAAAGAGTAAATATCAATATAGAAAATACCCGTGTAGGACATATGACAGATTATGATAAGCTCACATTGGAAGTATTTACCAATGGTACAATGGGACCTGATGAGGCAGTAAGCCTTGCAGCCAGAGTAATGAGTGAGCATCTCAATTCTTTCATTGACCTATCTGAAAATGCTAAAGTAGTTGATGTTATGGTAACTAAGCCTGACAATGAAAGAGGTAGGGTTCTTGAGATGAGTATAGATGAGCTTGAACTTTCAGTTCGTGCATTTAACTGTCTTAAGAGATCCGGTATCAACACTGTTCAGGAGTTGGTTGGAAAAACGCATGAGGATATGATGAAAGTCAGAAATCTTGGTAACAAATCTCTTGAAGAGATTAAGGCGAAGATTAAGGCACTTGGACTTTCACTTAATGAAGGCGATGAATAATTAGGAGGATATAGGAATGGCTGGCTATAGAAAGCTTGGTAGAACATCAAGTCAGAGAAAGGCTTTACTCAGAAGTCAGGTAACAGAGCTTTTATATCATGGCAAGATTGTTACCACTGAGGCTCGCGCTAAGGAGCTTCGCCGTATAGCTGAGAAGCTTATCACACTTGCTGTTAAAGAAAAAGATAATGTTGAAACAGTTACAGTTAAGTCAAAGGTTCTTCGTAGAGATGCCAATGGCAAGGTTGTTAAAGAAGTAGTTGATGGCAGAAAAGTAGCTGTATATGATGAAGTAGATAAAGAGGTTAAGAGAGACCTACCTACCCGTCGTAATGCAAGAGTTCAGATGAACAAGGTACTTTACTCAGTTACAGAGCGTCCTGAGAAGGCTGCCGGAAGAAAGAAAAACACTAAGGTTGTTGATCTTTCCAACAAGCTCTTCGATGAGATAGCTCCAAAGTATGTTGACCGTAAGGGTGGATATACAAGAATAGTTAAGATTGGTCTCCGTAAGGGAGATGCAGCTATGGAAGTTCTTATTGAGCTTGTATAATATGAATATCAAAGAGAAACTGTAAAAGGTTTCTCTTTTTTTATACACAAAAATATTTGTTTTAACTTGTGCATTATGGTTGCAAAAAAATTTAGAGATATTTGCAAATACCATTCCAAGTTAAGTTTCAGCAAATCTGTCAGAAAGTTGATTATGAAACTATGAAAACATTTTCTTATAATAATATCTTGTTGAAAATACTTTCTTTGTCTTGTGCATATTGCACAAAATATTATCGTAAAATCAACTAAAATAACCAAGGAAATATAAGTTATTGAAAATATTTTCATAATCAATGATTAATATTGAAAATAATTTTAATTAAGCTATAATACGAATTATAAATGAAATGTAAAACAGAAGGGCAGATTATGAACGAGAGAATAGAATCGCTTAGAGGTAAACTTATAGTGTCCTGTCAGGCACTTCCGCACGAGCCTCTTCACTCATCATTTATAATGGGAAGGATGGCTCTTGCAGCAAAGGAAGGTGGAGCAGCAGGGATTAGAGCCAATACTAAAGAAGATATAGCAGAGATACAGAAGAATGTCGACCTTCCTATAATCGGTATAGTCAAAAGAGATTATGAAGGCTCTGATGTGTATATAACCCCTACTATGAAAGAGATTGAAGAACTTATGGAGGTTAGACCTGAGATAATCGCTATGGATGCGACCATCAGCAAGAGACCGGGAGGACTTACAATAGATGAGTTCTTTAAGGAAGTTAAGGCAAAGTTTCCTAATCAGTTATTTATGGCAGATTGTTCTACGGTTGAGGAAGCACTTCACGCAGACGAGATTGGATTTGACTTTGTAAGTCCAACTATGGTGGGTTATACAAAGCAGAGCGAGCATCTTAAAATTGCGGATAATGACTTTTTGATACTTCGTGAAATCATTAAACATGCGAAGCATCCTGTAATTGCTGAGGGAAATGTAAGCACCCCTGAAAAGGCAAAAAGAGTAATAGAACTTGGAGCCTTCAGCGTAGTAGTCGGCTCTATTATCACGAGACCACAGCTCATTACGAAATCTTTTACAGAGGCATTAGCAACTGTGAAATAATAAAAAGACATTTCTAAGGAGGAATGAAAAATGAAATTGAAAAAAGTAACATCACTTGCACTTGCTGCTATTATGGCGACATCCCTTATTGGATGTTCAAAGCCTGCTGACAATAACACAAGTACAAAGACATCAACAGCTACTTCATCTGCAAAGGCTTCAAGTACAGCAAGCAATCCTGGTAGTGCTGCTAAGACAACTTCAGCTGCAGGGGAGAAGACAGCTATTACCCTTTGGACATATCCAATTGGTAAATGGGGTGATTCTGCAACAGTTGATGGACTTCTTCAGAGTTTCAACGCTAAATATCCTGACATTAGCGTAAGTGTTGAGTACCTTGATTATACCAATGGTGATGACCAGGTAAATACAGCTATTGAAGGCGGACAGGCTCCTGACATCGTTATGGAAGGACCTGAAAGACTTGTAGCTAACTGGGGTGCAAAGGGACTTATGGTTGACCTTTCAGACCTTTATACAGATGCTTCAAAAGACTTCTATGAGAATGTTACAGCGGCCTGCAAGGGTTCAGATGGTAAATACTATGAGTATCCACTTTGCATGGTTGCACATTGTATGGCAATAAACAAAAAGGTATTTGAAGAAGCAGATGCTCTTAAGTACCTTGATGCTGAAAAACATACATGGACAACTGAGAACTTCCTTAAAGCTGTAGATGCCGTACAGAAAAAAGGACAGGAAAATGTACTTGCAGTTTACTGCAGCGGACAGGGTGGTGACCAGGGTACTAGAGCCCTTGTAAACAACCTCTATGGTGGTACTTTTACCAATGCTGAGCACATACAGTATACAATAGATGATGAAAAGAACATCAAGGCGCTTGAGACACTTAAGAATACAAAGGGTGTTAACTTCGATCCTTCTATAGCAGGTGGAGATGAGATTACACTCTTCCGTAATGGAACTCTCGCTGTATCACTCTGCTGGAATGCTTCACAGCAGAACAACGCGGACAATGCAGCAGCAGGAACCACTAATGACGGAGCTGAGATTCTTCCTATGCAGTTCCCATCAGAAGATGGAAACGCTAAGCTTTGCGGCGGTATCTGGGGATTTGGTATATTCGATAATAAGGACGAGGCTAAGATTAAGGCAGCTAAGACTTTCATCGACTTTATGGCAAATGATGCAGACCAGGTTAAGGAGTCTGTAAAGGCTTCAGGATTCTTCCCGGTACACAGCCAGTTAACAGATGTTTATGCAGGAACTGATATTGCTGATACAATGTCTATGTTTACTACAAACTTCATGCCTAACATGGGTGACTACTATCAGGTAACAAAGGGATGGCCTGAGACACGTACAGCTTGGTGGAATATGCTTCAGAAGGTTGGAGCAGGTGATGACATCAAGACAGTTGTAACTGAGTGCAACAAGGAAGCTAATGCAGCAGCTGCAAAATAATAATAATAAAAACTATAGTCTTTAGAACGTAAATCGTGCCATAGACCGCGGAATACTCAGATTAAAGAGCAAACTAAGTTATGCTGCAGTCTGAACGCGTCTATGGCATCTTTTGTAAAATAGCAAATTATAATTATTCACTCTATAGGTCACAGACCTATAATAATATTAGAAAGTGAGGAAACTGTTTTGAGAGCAAATACAGTTTCGGCAAGGAGTAAGGTTCTTGCCGCAAGAGAAACAAGAAATGCCTATCTTTTCTTACTTCCAAGTCTTATTTTCTTTGTAGGATTCGTTATAGTACCGATGTTTATTTGCATATATACGAGTTTCTTCGATTCTACAATGGGCAAGGATGTAAAAGATGTATTCATAGGGTTTGACAACTATACTAATCTTTTCACTGATAAGGTATTCTTAAAGGCACTTGCCAATACCTTTTTAATAGTTGTTGTTTCAGTTCCTGTAGTGGCAATATTTTCGCTCTGGGTATCTTCTGCCATTTATAATATGAATGGGAAGCTACTTTCGATATTCAGAGTAATATTCTATCTTCCTGTCGTAACCGGTTCAGTTGCTGTTACCGTGGTTTGGAAATGGATATTTAACAATTACTACGGAGTAGCCAACTATTTGGGAAAGGCAACAGGAATTATTGATAAAAATATCAACTGGCTTGGAGATGAGAGATTTGCGCTTTGGTGCATCATCCTCATACTTTTTACTACCTCTGTAGGCCAGCCTATAGTCCTTTATGTAGCAGCTCTCGGCAACGTGGACCTATCCTTTATAGAGGCGGCACAGGTGGATGGTGCAACACCTTTCCAGATATTTTGGAGGATTAAATGGGCCAATATTATGCCTACTACTCTTTATATTTTAGTAATTACAACTATCAACAGCTTCCAGTGCTTTGCTCTCATCCAGCTGCTTACATCAGGTGGACCTAACCACAGCACTGATACAGTAATGTACTATATCTATTATACAGCTTTTAAGCTTTATAAGTATGGTTACGGTAATGCAATGGGAGTAGTACTTGCTATATTCATCGGCTTACTTTCAGCAGTTCAATTCTTTGCAGCGAGAAAGAGGTAGAAAATGAAAAAGAATAAAAATGTAGATTTTGGTGGTTCAGGTATTAAAAAGATGACACCTTACAAAATATTTTGTCTGGTTGTGCTTACAATACTTGCCATACTTTTTACCTTTCCATTGTATTGGATAATTACGGGAGCATTTAAGACTCCTGCGGAAATAAACGCTACTTCTCCTGTTTGGTTTCCAAGCGAGTGGGTGATGACAAACTTTCAAAAGCTATTTTCTAAGCAGAAGGCACCTATATTCGAGCTTGGCTCACTAAGTGGTCCTGAGGTGGCAGCTTCCATCAGATGGCTACTTAATACTGTATTTATGGCAGTGGCAGCTATGGCACTTACTTGTATTACGGCAGCTATGGCTGGCTATGCCTTGGCGAAGAAGCGTTTTCGTGGAAGAATACTTCTTTTCTCCCTCATAGTAGCAGCTATGGCGCTTCCTAAGCAGGTTAT
Organism: Catonella sp.; assembly: GCF_057250765.1. Lineage (NCBI taxonomy): Bacteria > Bacillati > Bacillota > Clostridia > Lachnospirales > Lachnospiraceae > Catonella > Catonella sp. The sequence continues at coordinate 59,354 of NZ_DBHIEC010000013.1, read as the reverse complement.
TCTCATACCTCTGCTTCGTGAAATGTCTTCACTTGGACTTTACAACACGATATGGGCAGTCATCTTCCCAACTGTTGGTTGGCCTTTCGGAGTCTTCCTTATGAAACAGTTTTCGGAAGGAGTGCCTACTGAAATGCTTGAAGCAGCTAGGATAGATGGAGCAAATGAGGCTAAGACCTTTATTCAGATAGTACTTCCTATGGTTAAGCCGGGTATAGGTGCTCTTGCAATCTTTACTTTTATCAATAGCTGGAATGATTATTTTATGCAGCTCATTATGCTCAGCTCAAAGAACAACTTAACCATATCACTTGGTATAGCTAAGTTACAGGCAGAAAATGCTACTGATTTTGGTCTTATTATGGCAGGCGCATCCCTTGCATCTATTCCAATCCTTATGGTATTCTTATTATTCCAGAAGTATTTTACAAGGGGTATAGCTATGGGTGCTGTAAAGGGTTAATAAGCTAATAATTGTATGTAACTGGCGTAACCGGAATTAAGAACCTGTTACGCCGATAGTGATTAGATTTAATTATTTTAAGAAAGAAGGAAATTAAAATGAGAAATTTAGATAAATACAAAGGGATAATACCTGCATTTTACGCTTGCTATGATGAAAAAGGAGAAACTAGCTCCGAAAGAGTAAAGGCTCTTACAGAGTATTTCATTAAAAAGGGTGTCAAAGGAATCTATGTAAACGGTTCCTCTGGAGAATGTATATATCAGAGTGTGGCAGATAGAAAGCTTGTTATAGAGAGTGTAATGGAAGTGGCTAAGGGTAAGTTAACTGTCATAAACCATGTAGCCTGCAACAATACAAAGGATTCTATGGAGCTTGCGGCTCATTCGGAGAAACTTGGAGTAGATGCTATTGCTGCTATCCCTCCGATTTACTTTAGACTTCCGGAATATGCTATAGCAAAGTACTGGAATGATATAAGCAGCGCTGCACCACATACAGACTTCGTTATTTACAATATTCCTCAGCTTGCGGGGGTGGCACTTACAGGAAAACTCTTTGAGACTATGCGTAATAATAAAAATGTAATTGGCGTTAAGAATTCATCAATGCCTGTACAGGATATCCAGATGTTCAAGGCAGCAGCAGGAGAGGATTACATCATTTTCAACGGGCCTGACGAGCAGTTTATAAGTGGAAGGATTATTGGAGCAGAAGGTGGAATTGGTGGAACCTACGGTGTTATGCCTGAGCTCTTTTTAAGGATGGATGAACTTGTTAAAAAGGGTGAGTTTGATAAGGCTAGGGAAGTACAGTACGCAGCCAATGAGGTAATATATAAAATGTGTTCTGCAACCGGCAATATGTATGGAGTCATCAAGGAGATACTTAGAATAAATGAGAAGCTCGATATAGGAAGCGTAAGAGCACCTCTTTATGAATTAAATAAAGAGGATATAGTTGTTGTTGAAGAGGCAGCTAAGATGATTAGGGAAGCAAGAGAAAAATTCTGCTAAAAGGAGATAGCTATGGTTTTTGGAAACATTAAATATCCTGAGCAGTATGAGTTTTTACAGGAAAAATTTAGGAAGTGCTTTGAATTTGTAAAAAACAACGACCTAGCTTCAATGGAGCTTAAAAGATATGACATAGACGGAGATAATGTCTTTGTAAACCTCATGGAATTTACTACTGCTCCGGTAGAAGAAAGGGCATTTGAGGCACATAAGGATTACTGCGATATACATTATATAGTACGTGGCAGTGAAAGAATTGACTTCTGTATCACTGCCAATATGGAAGCTGGAGAGTATAAGCCTGATATTATGACTCTTTACGGGGAGCCTATTGGAACAGTTAATCTTTATGCAGGAGATTTTTTGCTTTGCCTGCCACAGGACGGTCATAAACCGGGAATAATGACTGATAAGCCTGAAACTATAAGAAAGGCAACTTTTAAAGTTAGATTTTAATCACTAAACATCTGCAAATATCGGGGCTAGGTTTATCCGGTTACGGTACTTTGCGGATGTTTTTCAAATTAACATACAATTGCTTAGTGTAGCTGACAGCTATTTTGGCAAAGTATCTGTATTAAGAAGATTTTGCCGGGCTTTGGCAGGCAAATCCGTAGCAATCTTATTGGGATATAGGGGAGGAATTATGCAGGAAAGAAGAATAGTATGCTTTGGAGATTCCAATACCTGGGGTTATGATGCTCATACGGGAGATAGATTTGGAAGAGATATACGCTATACGGGAGTATTGCAGGACATCTTAAAAGATGAATATATAATAGTTGAAGAGGGGCTTTGCGGAAGAACTTCTGTGTTTGATGATCCGTTAAACGATGGCTTAAATGGACTCAAATACCTTACACCCTGTCTTAACACCAATTCAAGGCTTGAATGGCTTACAATCATGCTAGGCACCAATGACTGTAAAGAGAGATTTGGTGCTACCCCTCAGAATATAGCTGATGGTGTAAGAAGATTAATAAGAGCTGCCAAATCTCTTGATGTATGGGTTTCAAAACCACAGATAATAGTAATAGCACCTCCTCCTATGGAAAAGGGCTGTGAGACAGCAGTATTTGCAGGAGAGATGGGAAGATGTTCAGACAAATCCCATAAGCTGGCAGCACTATATGAAGTTCACGCTAGAATGGAAGGCTGCTTTTATATTGATGCCGGAGAGTTTGCACAGATGAATAATATTGATTATATGCACTTGGATGCAGACAGTCACAAAAAGCTTGCAAAAAAAATAGCAGATATATTAAAATTAGCTGATAATAATTAGTTTGATTTAGTAAGGAGTAATATATGGCATTTTATTCAAAATCCCTGCTCCCTATAATAGAGTCAAGATATAACACATTTACTCAGGCTGAAAAGGGGATTGCGGATTTTTTTCTAAATAATACTGATAATATAGACTTATCTGCAAAAAATATGACAGAAACCTTGTTTGTATCCAATGCCTCCCTTTCAAGATTTGCTAAAAAATGTGGATTCAACGGATATAGGGAGTTTGTATACGAATATAAGGAAACTTTCGTAGAAAAAAAGGAGACCAAGGCTGCAAAGACAGTATATGAAAGCTATCAGGAATTGTTAAATAAAACCTACAACCTAATGGATGAAACACAGATAGCGAGGTTGGTGAATCTCTTATACGAAAAAAGCAGGTTGATAGTCTTTGGACTTGGAAGTAACGGATATGCGGTGAAGGAAATGGAAAGCCGCTTTATGCGTATAGGGGTTGACATTGACAGTCTTGACCACCCTGACAGGATGAGGATGCAGGCACCATTTTTGACCTCTAAGCACCTTGTTATGGGCTTTTCTTTGAGTGGTGAGACTGAACCTGTGCTGTATTTGCTAAAAAAGGCAAAAGAGAAGAAAGCTGCAGTTGTTCTATTTACATCATCTGACAATGGTGAGTTTAAGAAATACTGCGATGAAGTGGTACTTGTTGCCTCACTACAACATCTTAATTCAGGAAATACCATTTCCCCGCAGTTTCCTATGCTGTTATTGATAGACGTGCTTTACAATGAATATGTAGGCAGAAACAAGCTTGAAAAAGATGCACTACATGACCAGTCATTGCAGGCTCTTAAGGGAGTTAGAGAATAATAATAATTATGCTTATCATTTTAGAAGATTTGTGTTATACTTTCATCGATACAGATTGAATAAAGGTCTGTAAGATGAAAAGGATGACTAAATGGGAATAATAGATATTAAAAATCTTGTATTTGAGTATATAAGACGGGACGAAGAAGGAAATACAGAAGAGATAGAGCGTGCTATAGATGGTGTAGAGCTTGAGGTTTCTGAGGGGGATTTTATTGCAATTTTAGGGCATAATGGCTCCGGTAAATCAACACTTGCCAAGCACCTTAATGCCCTGCTTGTACCTACTGAGGGCACAGTGTGGGTAAATGGCTTTGATACCAGGGACGTAAATAATTTGTTAAATATAAGACAAAGTGCAGGCATGGTATTTCAAAATCCTGATAATCAGATAATTGCTTCTGTTGTAGAAGAGGATGTTGGCTTTGGTCCTGAGAATATGGGTGTTCCAACTGAAGAAATACATACAAGGGTAAAGGACAGCCTTGCAGCAGTGGGGATGTCAGGTTATGCCAAGCACTCCCCTAATAAGCTGTCAGGTGGTCAGAAGCAGAGGGTTGCAATTGCAGGAATAATGGCAATGAGGCCAAAGTGCATAGTACTTGATGAACCTACGGCCATGCTTGATCCTATAGGACGAAAAGAGGTACTTAAAACAGTTCATAAGTTAAATAAAAATGAAAATATAACCATCATCCTCATCACTCACTATATGGATGAGGTTATAGATGCCGATAAGGTCTTTGTTATGGAAGAGGGAAAGGTGGTGCTACAGGGCACTCCAAGAGAAGTCTTTTCCGAGGTTGAAAGACTTGAAAACTACAGGCTTGATGTGCCTCAGGTGACAAAGCTTGCCTATGAACTTAAGAAAAGTGGAGTTCCTATAGATGAAACAGTGCTCACAGTTGAAGAATTTAGGGAGGCTATCAAAAAATGTTACTCATAGCAGATCATATTAGTTATGTATATAGCCCCGGCACAGCCTACGAAAAAAAGGCTCTTGATGATGTAAGCCTGACTATAAATAAAGGTGAATTTATCGGAATCATAGGGCATACTGGCTCTGGGAAATCAACCCTTATCCAGCATTTTAACGGACTTGAAAAGGCAACGAGTGGAGCCATATATTTTGACGGACAGGACATCTACGATAAAGACTTCAATATGAAGAGTCTTAGAAGCAGAGTAGGACTGGTGTTTCAGTACCCGGAGCATCAGCTTTTTGAGACAACTGTGCTCGAAGATGTGAAGTTTGGTCCTAAGAACTTAGGCCTTAGTAAGGTTGAGGTAGACTTTCGAGCCTTTGAAGCCATTAAACAGGTAGGGCTTTCTGAAAAATGTTATGATGATTCGCCTTTTGAGCTGTCAGGAGGACAGAAGAGAAGGGTGGCTATAGCTGGAGTTCTGGCTATGAAGCCTGAAATCCTCATCTTGGATGAACCTACAGCAGGGCTTGACCCGAGGGGCAGGGATGAAATCCTAGACCAGATAGCAAAACTCCACGAAGAGGGACTAACAGTAATTTTAGTTTCTCATAGCATGGAAGATGTGGCTAAGTATGCAGACAGGATTATAGCCATGAATTCGGGAAAAGTCGCATTTGACGGAACACCTAAGGAAGTATTCAGGCATTATAAGGAACTTGAGAGAATGGGACTATCGGCTCCTCAGATTACATATGTTATGCAGGCTATGAAAGAATTAGGACTTGATGTGGATACGGATGTTTCTACTGTAGAAGAGGCAAAAGAAGAAATATTAAATGCTTTTCATAGCAAAAATAAAGGTTAAAACGGTATAATAAAAGCTTTACAAGACTGAGCTTTGAAGAGAGTGTAATAAAATCAAAAGCCTGATATTGTGAATGTTTTAACATAGATAGGATGTATAATGATTAGAGATATAACAATAGGGCAGTATTATCCTGCAGATTCGGTTATACACAGGCTTGATCCAAGAGTCAAGCTTGCGGGAACCATTATCTTCATTGTATCACTGTTTTTATTCAGCAGTTTTACTGGCTACATAGTGGTAGCCTTGTTTTTGGGTACAGTTATCAAGCTATCAAAAGTACCCTTTAAGTTTATAATTAAAGGTCTCAGAGCAGTATTTATATTGCTCTTGTTTACTGTGGTCTTCAATATGTTTTTAACTCCGGGTAAGGAGCTTATACATTTATTTGGAAATGTGAGGATAACGGAGGAAGGCCTGAAAACGGCTATATTTATGGGAATAAGGCTTGTACTTCTTATAATAGGCTCATCTGTGCTTACTCTTACTACCAGCCCAAACCAGCTTACAGACGGTATGGAAAAAGGATTATCGGTATTTGGGAAAATAGGTTTACCTGTTCACGAAATAGCTATGATGATGTCAATTGCACTTAGATTCATACCTATACTGCTTGAAGAAACAGATAAGATAATGAAGGCGCAGTCGGCCAGAGGAGCAGACTTTGAAAGCGGAAGCTTTATCAAAAAGGCAAAAGCACTCATACCTATCCTGGTTCCTCTTTTTGTATCAGCCTTTAGGAGGGCAATTGACCTTGCTATGGCTATGGAGGCAAGGTGTTATCACGGTGGAGAAGGCAGAACCAAGATGAAACCGCTCAAGTATAAGAGGCGTGACGGAGTAGCCTATATTACCTGTTTTGCCTATGTGGGACTTATAATAGTCGTGAATATACTGGCTAACAAATACATTGGAGTCTGAGTAATGAAGAGATTTAAACTGACGGTTGCTTATGATGGATCCGCTTACTGTGGCTATCAATATCAACCTGAACTACCTACAATTGAGGGCTTTGTCAATGAGGCTTTGTCAAATCTTCTTAAAGAAGATATTGTAACAATGGGTGCAAGCAGGACAGATGCCGGAGTTCACGCCTATGGGAATGTGGCTGTATTCGACTCGAAAACCACTATTCCCGCAGAGAAATTGGCACTTGCACTCAATACTAAGCTTCCGGACAGTATTAGAATAATGGAAAGCGCTGAAGTATCCGCAGACTTTCATCCGAGGAAGAACGTTATAGATAAGACCTATGAATATCATATAAATACGGCTGGAATCCCGTTTCCGACAGATAGAATGTACAGCCACAATGTTAGGCGTAGTTTAGATACAAAAGCTATGCAAAGGGCGGCTTCATTTATAGAAGGAAGGCATGACTTTACCTCCTTTTGTTCGGCTAAGACTGACAAGGAAGATAAGGTTAGGACGGTGTTTCAGATAGATGTTGAAGAAACCATTAGAAACGGAATGATTATAAGGGTTAGGGGAGATGGCTTCCTCTACAACATGGTAAGAATAATAGCAGGTACTTTGGTAAAGGTTGGAGAAGGGAAGATAAAACCTGAAGACATTCTCGCTATTATAGATAGAAAAGACAGAGGACATCTTGGAACAACTCTGCCTGCCAAGGGGCTGTTTTTAATGGGTATAAGGTACAAAGAGGAGTAATATAGACTACCAATAGGGAGGTGAAGAATATGGCTGATAAAATCTTCTTGGGAATTGATATTGGGGGTACAGCAGTAAAGTTTGGACTTGTAGATGCTGATGGAACTTTGATAAGCAGGGTTTTAGAATACCCTGTAAAATTCGATAATTATGAAACGCCCATTATTGAAACTGTAGTTAAGAGCACAAGGCTTTTTATGGAAGAAAATAATAAGAACTTTACCGACATTGCGGGAATTGGTGTGTCGGCTACAGGTGGCATAAACACTAAGCTTGGCATAGTAGAGGGTTCTGCAGGACATATAAAGAACTGGGAAGGTACTAACATCAGGTCAAGGTTTGAGAGTGAATTTGGCGTAAAGACTGCTGTATTAAACGATGCCAATGCTGCAGCCCTTGGAGAAATGTGGAAGGGTGCCGCAAGAGGTAAGGAAAATGTTGTTGTTATGACAATAGGTACAGGAGTTGGCGGAGGGATAATAGTAGACTCTAAGATTTTGCTTGGCAGAAAGGGCTTTGCAGGCGAGATAGGCCATATACCTGTCAATGTTGACGGAGAAGACTGCTCTTGTGGCAATAAGGGCTGTATAGAGCGCTATGGTTCTACAAGCGCCCTTGTAAGAAATGTAAAAGAAGCCGTTATCTCAGGAGAAATAAAAGGAATTGAAGCTGATGATGTTGATGGAAGGTGGATATTTAAGGAAGCGGCAGCAGGAAATGAAATGGTTATGAAGTATGTAGATGAATGGATAAACTACATATCAGCGGCACTGGTAGGACTTGTTCATACCTTCAATCCTGAAATGATAATCTTAGGCGGAGGAGTATCCGGGCAGAAGGAACTTTTTGTAGATAAGGTAAGGGAAAGGGTACTTAGTCATGTTATGCCTAATTTTGCAGAAGGACTGGTCTTAGAGGCTGCGGAACTTGGCAATGATGCAGGCATAATAGGGGCAGTAAGGTTTATAAAATGATACTTGACATTTAGGCTAAAATTTAGTAGAATGTCTAAGGTTGCTCTAAAAAGAGTAACGTGTTGCTGGCGTGGCTCAGGTGGTAGAGCGTCGCATTGGTAGTGCGGAGGTCACGGGTCCGACTCCCGTCGCCAGCTTATACAAATTGGGATATGACCGGTCAGGGTGTGGCCGGTCTTTTTGCGTGTTAAAAGATAATATATTCTTTTGTAAGCAAGTTTGCATCGAAGCTTTATGAATTTGATACTTGTATCCGACATATAAAACTTTCTGAACAATAATCTAAAATTGAATAAGATAATTGACTGTAGAGGTTCTTATGTGGTAAAGTACAAGAGACACTTTAACAAAATAACAGAAATTCGGTTAAATCACAGACAGGAGAAAAATAAGATGAACAAAGGATTTAAGATATTTGCGGTAATGGTTTTACTCATTTGTGCGATGTTTATTACCCCGCTCGAAGTTGAGGCAAAGACAGTTAAATATGATGATAGCTTAGATAAGAACATAGAAAAAGCTGTCAATAAGTATAATATTGTTTCTATGGATCAGGTAAGTAAAATTGATTTTGGTGGAATGAAATCCCAATCTATTATAAATTATAAATTTAACATTAAGAAACAAATGGTTACAATGAAATATTCAGGAGTATCAACTATTAAGAACACTAAGGTAAAGCAGAATTATATAATTACCAAGAATTTAAAAACAGGTAAAGTAACATATAAAGAGAATGAGTCAACTGTTCATTTGAATGATGAGAGTGCCAAACTTATGACAGACTCTATTCAGACAGGTGAATATAAGAAAATGTCTGATGTATGGAAAAAGTATTTATATGGTGATTTTATCAAGAACGGAACAAAAGGGAAATTGGCTTCCGGCAAGCTGACATTTAAGGCAAAAATAAAAATAAATAAAGTAAGTATGAATGCATTACATTCTATAAATGATAAGAAAAAACTTCCTGAGAAACTATATATAAAAATGGACGGAATGGAAATAAATATTAAAAATATAAAGTTTTCAAAATAAAGCATATACTGCCACTTCACATTTAAAACGTGTGTGGTGGCAGTGAAGTTTACTTTACAGCACCGCTTTCACGCTTTTTTAATTAATGCTTGACAATATCTTCCCAATATGTTATAAATATTACCGTTCGTAAAGAACAGCTGCCGAAGACAGCAGGTACATCAGTTAAGATGTGTAAGTGGAAGCGCCTGCCGAGGGATGTAATTATTTTTAGGAATATTACGGTCTGAACTCTCGCAGTTTCAGGCTTTTTTATTTGAGTAAAAGCAATAATTCATCTGACTTCAAGCAGTAAAGGGATATTACTAGAAACACTCTATCCCAGCCTTTTAGGCTACAGGTGTTTCGGAATGGAGGAAGATTATGCCTAAAGTTGAAATCAAACAGCCAATAGTTGACGAGATTAAGGGACATGTTGAGAAATCAAGCTCTGTAGTTTTAGTTGACTATCGTGGACTCACTGTTGAGCAGGACACAAAGCTCCGTAAGGAGTTAAGAGAGGCAGGAGTTGTATACAAGGTATACAAGAACACCCTCTTAAAGCGTGCCTTTGAAGGAACTGATTTTTCACAGTTAGATGTGGACTTAGAAGGACCTTCAGCTGTTGCATTTTCTTACGAGGATGCTACTGCTGCTGCAAGAATTATTTCTAATTTTGCAAAGCAGGCTAAGGCGCTTGAGATTAAGTCCGGCGTTGTAGAGGGAACCTACTATGACGCAAAGGGAATGAATGTTATTGCAACCATTCCTTCAAGAGAGGAGCTTATTTCCAAACTCCTTGGCAGCTTACAGTCACCTATTACCAACTTTGCTCGTGTGCTTAAGCAGATTGCAGAGAAGGGTAACGGAGCTGAAGCTTAATTTTTGTTATCAGGTGGTCATAGATTTGGCCGAAAAATCATTTAATTTTAATGGAGGTATTTAAAATGACAACTCAGGAATTTATTGATGCCATTAAGGGCATGAGCGTACTTGAATTAAACGATCTCGTAAAGGCTTGCGAGGAAGAATTTGGTGTATCTGCAGCAGCAGGTGTTGTAGTTGCAGCAGCAGGAGCTGGCGCAGCAGCAGCTGAAGAGAAGACTGAATTTGATGTAGAGCTTACAGAGGTAGGCGCAGAGAAGATTAAGGTTATTAAGGTTGTTCGTGAGCTTACAGGCCTTGGTCTTAAGGAAGCTAAGGAAGCAGTTGAGGCTGCTCCAAAGGTAATCAAGGAAGCTACTTCTAAGGAAGATGCTGAGTCTATCAAGGCTAAGCTTGAAGAGGCAGGCGCTAAGGTTACACTTAAGTAATTTTATAGTTAAACTATTAAGGCAGGTATTGCGTTATTGCAATATCTGTCTTTTTTTGGTTGATAATCATTGTAAAAATAGGTATAATAGAAGTATAACTAATAACTTTTGATGAGGGATAATTATGGTATTAAAAAGATGTGGGGAATTGCAACCCGGTATGGTTATAGCCAAAGATGTACATACTAAAGCAGGTTTACTCCTTATCACTTCTGGAGAAGAAGTGGATAATGATAGTATAGAAAAACTCAAGAAAAATGAAGTTTCTTTTGTGTTCGTTAAGGAAGAGAAGGACTTTGACAAGGCTCTTTCAAAGCCTGTATCGTACTCAGATGAGAAGTACTCATATTATGAAAGAGTTCAGCAGAGTCCTGACTATAAGCTTTTTAGAGGAAAGTTCTCCTCAGGAGTTGTTAAATTAAGAGGTGCATTGAATCGTATAGTTGATGGCAATCCTGACGCAGACTTAGAGACAACTGCTAAGAAGATAATGGGAGATTTGATTATGCCGGAAGGTAGTCTTCCTATCTTTGACTTGCTTTCAAACTTACGCCGATTTGATGATGTTTGCTATGTACACAGCCTCAATGTTGCTTTGCTTGCCGGACTTCTTGCTGAATGGCTGGGCTGCTCTCCGAGGGAAATAGCCCTTGCACAACAGTGCGGCCTCTACCATGATATAGGAAAGCTTACCATTCCGTCTGAAATCATTACAAAGCCTGGGAAATTGACTGCTGAAGAGTATGAAACCATTTGTAATCATCCTGTAGCGGGCTATGAGATATTAAAAGAGATGAATGCCAATCCTCATATATTAAATGCAGCCCTTCAACATCATCAGAAGGTTGACGGAACAGGCTATCCTATGCCTTTTGCACCTAAGAAAATTGATCCTTATGCAAGGTTGATTGCCTTGGTGGACATTTATGATGCCATTACTTCTGAGAGACCTTACAGAGGCATGATTTGCCCATTCAAGGTTATTAGGATGTTTGAAGATGAGGGCATACAGAAGTATGATGCCGGTATGTATACAGTATTCCTTAAGCATATAGCAGATAATTTTATAGGAACAAGAGTTATCTTAAATGACGGACGTGAGGCCAAAGTGCTGATGACCAATAAGGTTTATCTCTCTAAACCTATGATTGTAGCGGGTAGCGATTTCATAGACTTATCAAGGAGAAAAGACTTATATATTGATGAAGTTATCTGATGATGAAAGCTAAACTAATCTAATAGAGTGCTTGCAATATATACAGTTTTGTGATAGAATATACTTTGCGCTAAAATGTGCAGGGTATTTTTATGAATACCTTAACTATTAAATCATGTCTGTTTTATACTGATGGTGCCCCAAGGGGTATGGCAGGTAAACGCTGAAGCAGGCAGAAGAAAAACCATGGAGGTAGAAAAATGAGCGTTATTTCAATGAAACAGTTACTTGAAGCAGGTGTACATTTCGGACACCAGACCAGAAGATGGAACCCTAAGATGGCTCCATACATCTATACCGAGAGAAACGGTATCCACATCATTGATTTACAGAAGTCCGTAGGAATGGTTGATACAGCTTATGAGGCTATTAAGAACATTGTAGCTAATGGCGGAACCATCCTCTTTGTTGGTACAAAGAAGCAGGCTCAGGAAGCAGTAAAGGATGAGGCTATTCGTTCAGGTATGTACTATGTAAATGAGAGATGGCTTGGTGGTATGCTTACTAACTTTAAGACAATCAAGAGCCGTATCGCAAAGCTTAAAGAGTATGAGAAGATGAGCGAAGACGGCACATTTGATGTACTTCCTAAGAAGGAAGTTATCCAGATAAAGAAGGCTTGGGAGAAACTTGAGAAGAACCTTGGCGGTATTAAGGAGATGAAGAAGCTTCCTGACGCAATCTTTGTAGTAGACCCTAAGAAGGAAAGAATCTGTATTCAGGAAGCACATACACTTGATATTCCTGTTATCGGTATCGCTGATACTAACTGTGATCCTGATGAACTTACCTATGTAATTCCTGGTAATGATGATGCTATCAGAGCTGTAAAGCTCATCGTTGCTAAGATGGCTGATGCTGTTATTGAGGCTAATCAGGGTGAGCAGGTTGGTGATGCAGCTGAAGCAGTTGCTACAGAAGAATAATTTGGTAGTTATTTAGATAAAGATTAATAGGAGGAAGAGAAAATGGCAGCAATTACAGCAGCTATGGTTAAAGAGCTTCGTGAAATAACAGGCTCAGGTATGATGGATTGCAAGAAGGCACTTGGTGCAACTGACGGAGATATGGATAAGGCAGTTGAATGGCTTAGAGAAAACGGCTTTATGAAGGCTGCTAAGAAGGCTGAGAGAATTGCGGCTGAAGGTGTTTGTGCAGCAGCAGTTGCAGAAGACGGAAAGAGTGCAGCAATTGTTGAAGTTAACTCTGAGACTGATTTCGTTGCTAAGAATGAGAAGTTCACTACATTTGCTAATCAGGTAGCGGCTAAGGCTCTTAAGACAGCTGCAGCTGATATAGAGGCTTTCCTTGAGGAAGAGTTTGAGGCAGGAAAGTCCATTAAGACAGCTCTTACAGAGCAGATTGCAGTTATCGGTGAGAACATGAACATCAGAAGATTTGCAGTGCTTGTAGAGAATGATGGCTTAGTTGAGTCATACATCCACGGCAGCAGAATTGGTGTACTTGTAGCTCTTAAGACTAACGTAGTTAATGAGGCTATTAAAGAAGCTGCAAGAAACGTAGCTATGCAGATAGCAGCTATGCGCCCTACATACCTTAATAGAGATGCCGTTTCTAAAGAATATCTTGACCATGAGTTAGAGATTCTTAAGGCTCAGGCAGCAAATGATCCTAAGATGGCTAATAAGCCTGCTAATGTTCTTGAGAACATCCTTCAGGGACAGCTCAACAAGGAACTTAAGGAAATCTGCCTTGTTGACCAGGTATATGTTAAGGATAGCAGCATGACAGTTCAGAGCTACATCGATAGTGTAGCTAAGGCCGAGGGAGCAGACATGGCTCTTACAGGTTTTGTTCGTTTTGAGACTGGTGAAGGTCTTGAGAAGAAGAGCGAGAACTTCGCTGAAGAAGTTGCAGCTCAGATGGGCAACTAATTCTATAATTTAATTAAGTAATACATAGGTCTCTCTGCAAATGTTGTGGAGAGACTTTTAATTATACTGCTATTTTCAAATAACACTAATTTATACTAATTCTACTTGAAAGATAGTATCATCTTTTGTTACACTGATATGGATAATAGGCTGGTTATTGAAAAGCTTGATTTGGATTTATTTTAAAGATTTTAGTAATCTTGTTGATAATATATGGATATTTGCCGATATTATTAGATGGTGATATTATTTTTAGGAGGTGGACGCTATACTTGACTTGTTGAGGAATCAGATTATCTTTCAGGGAGAATTTGCTTTAAGAATACTTCTAGCAGGACTCTTGGGAGCCGCAATCGGCTTCGAGAGAAAGAATCGTAATAAGCTGGCGGGAGTGCGTACACACGCAATAGTGGCACTTGGTGCAGCTCTAATTATGGTAGTATCAAAATATGGTTTTTATGACATGGAAAAATTTGATGCATCCAGAGTTGCTGCTCAGATAGTTAGTGGAGTAGGTTTCCTTGGTGCGGGAATTATATTTGTAAGAAATAATAATTCGGTAAGTGGTCTTACAACTGCTGCAGGCATCTGGGCTACAGCCGGCATGGGAATGAGTATGGGGGCAGGACAGTATTTCATTGCCACCATAAGTACAGTGATGATTCTTGTAATGCAGGTAGTTTTCCACAGGGTAAGATTCTTGTCAAATGAAGCCTTTCAGGATAATCTAAGAGTTGTATTGCAAAAATCAGATGGAGCAGTAAAAGAGCTTGAAGAGTATTTGACAAAAGAGAAAATAGAAATCAGAGCGATTAAGATAACAAAAGGAGACAGCAACAATCTCAAGGTTGATTTTGAGCTGCTGTTCCCAGCGGGCTACGACAGAACAGGCTTTATAAACAGGCTGGTAGAAAAAGAGAATATTGTGTCGGTTAGAGGATAATAATAGCACTCAGTAGAAGGTGGTAATGTTTACATAGAAATACTTGGACTTCGTTTCGTTGTAATGGTGAATTGTGGGAATTCAATTGAAATAAGTAATACTAATGTTGTATATTTACTAAGTAGACTAACTTAAAATAAGGAGAAAATCTATGGCTGATACAAAGATAGTTACTTGCTCATTTACTTTAGATAGAGAAACATATGATGCATATAAAAATATTGTGACTAAAAATCATGAAAATGTAAAAGGTAATCTTTTAAAATATATGAAGGATGTAATACGTTTTGAAATACCCAATAAAGATACAATTGATGCGATTAAAGAAGTGGAAGCTATGAAGAAAGATAATTCCATTGGTAAAGCATATACAGATGTTGATAGGATGATGGAGGAACTCCTTGCATGAAATATACAATAAGGCCTACTGCGAAACATGTTTCCCATTGCAATTTCAATTAAGAAGTTGCAATGGGATTTTTTTACCGATTATAAACGAGAAAGTAGAGAACATTGTTGAATTTATGAAAGTGAGCTTTAAATGTTTGATTGTTATATATTTTAATCATGGAATCAGTAAAGTCTATAGGTAAAAGTATGATATATAGAATTAGTAAAATCCACAGTTAAAGATATGGAGTATGGAAAAAGTAAAATCCATACTATTGCGAACTTTACTTTTTCAAATAACAAAAGATGGTTTGCCAGTGGAAAAATTGTTGAATTGGCTCAAAAAGAATGATATAATATAACCTTAATTTGTGGAAAACTAAAAAAGAGGAGGATTAAAATAATGATTAAAAAAATTGCTATTATACCATATGTAACTAATGGAAGAAATTCGCAGGTTGGATGTGATGGACATCTTAATATTTTTAAAAAAAAGAGAAGTACTGTATTAAAAGAAAATTTGCAGTCCGCACTTGCATCAAAAAATCAGGAAGTGGAAGTAGTTATTGATGTTAATCACGGAGATTTACAATTTCTAAAACGTGAAGGAGTAAACTTGTTTTTGATTCCAGAAGATATTGCAAGTTATATGGACTATAGCGGTATTAATATGGAAGAATGTTTTAAGTTAACACACGATGAATATGAAAACGGAAATGTAGATAGAATTGTGAAATATATAGAGAAAAATTGAAAAATGGTCGTTATAGTGGCTCAGTTGTCAAGACAAAAATCTAAGATTTTTATAATGAACTGATATAGTTGATAAGTAACAGGGAACATGGGGAGGATAGTAGAATACTCCCCAAATCCATATATGCATTAAGCTGCATACGGCAAAAGCGATGGTGTGAAATTTTTTCTGTAAATTCAGATATTCTATGATAATTGATGTGGCTTGACGGCAGTTTTCTGGGATAATCAAAGTTCTTTAGGGTTTGCCAATCTATTTTAGGGTTTGTCGATAGGGTCTGGCATTAAAAAAAGCATAGTATTTTAGGGTTCTTCGATAGGGTCTGGCTTTAGGGTCTTTCGTGAGGGTCTTTTATGAGGGTCTGGCTGGGTAGCCAGACCTTTTATTAAATTAAACCATATTTCATCGGGGATTGAGATGTGATTGCTGTCTAGAATCTCCTGTAGGGTCTGAATGTATTGGTTCTTGCGTTGAATCTCTATCCAGTTTCCGTGACAGAGAGAGTCTGCTTCTTCTAGTTCTTGACGTGTTATTACGTAGTCAAGCCATTTAAGGCAAGTGTGGTTTTTGCTAATTGCACAGTAGTTTTCCATGTGGTTTCCTCCTAAAAATCATTTTCTTCATAATAAGCTACAGGGTTATAATCAGTGATTCCATTAAGCACCGGTGTTTGTCTGGTTGCAAAAATAAATCTGTTGCGAAAGTGTTCAAAGTTGCGGGAGCTTTTGTATGTCTGAATCAATTCTTTTAATTCATTCCGTGCAAGGAGTGGATTTCCGCCGTTTCGCGAATTAAACTGTACGTACATCTCTTGTATTTTTGCAGAAGGTATACTTCGTCTGATGGCGGAAGTGAAACAGGTCGTTGCTGTTCATAGGAAAGCTTGTCCTGATATTCACGGTCGCGTTGCCTGTATTTTTTTAGAAGCTGCCGTATGTAGTTGTCAATAGAGTGTGTAATCCATTGAATTACATGAAAGGAATCAACAACAGGGACTGCGTTGGGGAAGTACTTTTCTACATAGGCAATGTAAGGATTGTACATGTCGGAAATAAGATATTTTACCTGATTCCGTTCTGTTGCAGGGATTGAGACAAAGTACGGTTCCGTTACGGAAGTTCTTCGGCTACGAAGCAAGTGATAGTGTCAACTAAAATATGAAAAAACGTTAGCAAGAAAAAAAACACTTTCGCACCTTGAAAACTGTAGATATTTTAGGCTGTTTTAGCAGTACGCCACCCTTGACAGCACAACAAGAACTGCTGGAAGGTCGTTACCGACGGCGAAGATGATGAGAACAGTTAGTTCTTCTCCGTCACTTACAGCAGTGTAGCAGTTCTTTTATGAGCCATCAAGGGCAAGCCTCTTGCGCGGTGGCTGTTTTCTTACCACTGGCTCAGAATCTAAGAACAGTTAGAGCCTTTGGCCTGTTGCATTTTTAATATTCGTTGTTGCCCTAGGAATATTAGTAGTTGCCATTTACCAGGCATGTTAGAAGCACCTTCGGGTTTGTCTACTTTGTTTAAAACTTTATAGCCAGCATGTTCATGTGGGCGAAGGAAGTTGTAGTAGGTGGCCCCAAGGGATAGGTCATAGTTGGCACCGTCGATGTTATCAAAGCCGTTGGAAGGTCTGTAAGACTGTTTATAAGTTCGGTTGAGTCTCTCAATCATCTGTTTATAAGGACGGAACGCTTTGGAGACAGCATCGTCGTTGGTAAGTCCAATAACCTGAGTGATATCAAAGTTTATTTTACCTTTGGATTGAATAAAGAACTGTTGTGCAGCAAGAGGATATGCACTGTATCCATCGGCGATAAATTTGAAGTTTTTAGGTAACTCTTTTAAGTGTTTGAATGCCATACGCATTGACTTGATACAAGGTCCAACACCACGATTGTCGGATATCCGGTAACCGATGATGGAACGTTTGGCGGCATCCATGATGAACCAGATATAGCCTTTAACTCCACGAATCTTAATGTAGGTTTCATCAGCAGTAAAAACGGAGCAGGCTTGATAATCATAGTTATCAACGAAAGGTTTAACACAAACGGCTGCTGTTTTAAGATAGTTAGCCACCTGTTGATGGGATATTTTAATTCCATGAATTTCGTGTAATGCATGAGCTGTTTTTCGTAGTGACAAACCAAGGTTGACTTTGTAGGAAAGACAGAGTCCCATTACATGCTGGTCGAACTTGGTGAACTTAAGTAATGAAGCGTTTTTAGGTAAGCTGTTTAAGTCCATCTTAAAGAAATCTATCTGGAATTCACGATAGATGTAATGGAGCTTATATTTATACTTATCTTCTTGTGGATGTTCTTTTTTTACCTTTCTAAGATTGTGTAGGAAGTAAGAACACCTGGGATTCTTACATTTATGAATGATAAAGTGTTTACGATTCTTTACAGGCTCAAGGATATGAGAACAATGAGGGCAACGAAGCTTATGAGTTTTAGAGATTCTGTTATCTTCAGATGGAGAGTGGAGATTAAAACAGACCTTGCAACGAATCTGTGATTTTTTCTTACAATCATTCCAAGTGAGATAAGGCTGTGGTGCATTACAGATAGGGCAGGTGTACTCCTCAGGGATGTCACATTCAACTCTACGAAATGTAGGTTTAATGGTTTTACCATAGCGTTTTTCGTAGTAAGGAATAAGATCATTCCACTTCCAGTCCTGTTCGTAGGATATGATTCTAGGGAGTTCATCAACCTTGAATTTTTGGTACTTTGGAGAGTGGGAATCATCGAAAGCCCACTGCTTGAGTGGAATATATCTACAGATGAAATTTAAAAGTGGTGAATTGCAAAAGTAACTTCCACCCCTAAGTATAAATTTTATATTTTAGCTACGGTATGGAAATTATTTTTTACAAATTTTGTATAAATTAAGGCTAGATGTATACATTATCTGAAAAAAATGTTATACTCAGCCTTGCAGGAAGAACGTGACCTAATTTTTTTCATGGCAAACAGGAGTCGAGTTTTCTTTCCGAAACTAGGAATAAGTAAAATCCATCCTTTATACATGAGCTAGAAGTTCATCCTTTAACCGGTGATTTCCTTTTTATTTTCCTAAGAGCTTAGGGGTTAGGGTAATTTCATCCGGTGAAATTTTTTGAATACCTAACTCTTTTATATTTTTTTGCCATATTGAAATGCAAAAATATCATAAGTCCTTCCCTTCCTGCACTCTTTATCAACTTTCAAAGCTTGACTTTTATTTTTTCTTGGACACATTCTTACAGTACGTGGCATGTCAATGTTTCTGGCAGAAAACAGACTGTTGTTTATATATTTCTAGAGAGTCCTGTCGGAAACCATGATTTCATCAGAATGGTTGACTGTTATATGTCTTATGGATTGTCCTTTTAACAGAAGGGGACTTACAATGCCGTCTATATATTCCTTTCAGTTTGTATATAAAACCCTGACCTGATGAATCTGACCCAATATATATTTTAATCATGGAATCAGTAAAGTCCAAAGGTAAAAGTATGATATATAGAATTAGTAAAATTCACAGTTAAAGGCATGGAGTATGGAAAAAGTAAAATCCATACTAATGTGGAATTTACTTTTTCAAATAACACCTTTTTTAAAGGGGATTTTTTTGTATTTATACTTGTGCTATACTATCTGAGGAGAATGATACTATCGTATAAATTAAAGTAGCTTATCTTTATTTAGGCATGAGAAATAGTGATTAAATTGATATTATATAATCTGCAAAATTGGGAGAAAACCATTGAGAAAATTATTAATATACATCCGTGATTACAAACTAGAAAGCATACTAGGACCGCTTTTTAAGCTCTTAGAGGCCAGCCTTGACCTCATAGTGCCACTTGTAATGGCCTATATCATAGATAAGGGCATAGGAAGTGGTGATAAGGGACTTATAGTGAGGCTCTGCCTTTTACTTGTTGGACTGGGATTTGTAGGACTTACATTTTCGATAACAGCCCAGTTTTTTGCTGCAAAAGCAAGTGTGGGATTTATCAAGCAGGTAAAACACGCTGTATTTGCACATATTCAAAAGTTTTCATTCTCAGACATAGACAGAGTTGGCACCAATACACTTATTACAAGGCTTACTAGTGATATGAATCAGATTCAGACCGGAGTGAACCTTACACTTAGATTATTCTTACGATCTCCCTTCATAGTAATTGGTGCCATGATTATGGCATTTATGATAGATGTGGAAATTGGATTTATCTTTGTTATTACCATTTTAGTACTATCACTTGTGGTATTTGGAGTTATGTATTGGTGCATTCCTAAGTACAAGGAAGTGCAGACAGCTCTTGATAAGGTGCTTGGAAAGACCAGGGAGAACCTGACAGGAGTCAGGGTTATAAGGGCATTTTGCAAGGAAGATGAAGAAATAAGAGAATTTGAAAATTCAAATAAGTTTTTGACTGATTTAAGCAAAAAGGTTGGAGCTGTATCTTCTCTTATGAATCCGCTGACCTATGTAATTATAAATATAGGAATAGCGTTCCTCATATATAAAGGTGCAATCAGGGTTGAGGCAGGAGCTCTCACCAAGGGACAGATAGTTGCTCTTTATAACTATATGTCGCAGATACTCGTAGAGCTTGTCAAATTTGCCAATATGTTCTTAAATATTACCCGTTCGATTGCCTGTGGCAACAGGGTTTATAGCATACTTGAAATTGAGCCTGGTATGAAAGAAGGAAATGCAATGGCTCTTAAAGCAGCAGATGAAAATGGAGATAATATAGTGGAATTTGACAATGTCAGTCTTAACTACAACGGTAGAATATCTTCTGATAGAGAGGAAAATGCCTTAAATAATATCAATTTTACGGTTAAAAAGGGAGAAACCATTGGTATTATCGGAGGAACAGGATCAGGGAAGACATCCCTTATCAGCCTTATACCAAGGTTTTACGATGTAAGTGAGGGTGAAGTAAGGGTTAAGGGGAGAAGTGTAGAGGACTATAGCTTTAAGGAACTAAGAAAAACCGTAGCTGTTGTATTGCAGAAAGCTTCACTTTTTAAGGGCAGTATAAGAGACAATATCAAATGGGGCAATGAAAATGCTACCGATGAGGAGATTATGGAGGCTGTACGCATTGCCTGTGCAGAAGATGTGGTTAATTCAAAAGAAGGAAGACTTGACTTTGTGATAGAACAGGAAGGAAGAAACCTGTCAGGAGGACAGAAACAGAGGCTTTCAATTGCAAGAGCCCTTGTAGGAAAGCCTGAAATCCTTATTCTTGATGATAGCTCATCTGCTCTTGACTACGCTACTGACCTTGCCCTTAGAAAGGGGATAAATGCACTTTCTTATAAGCCTACGGTCTTTATAGTGTCACAGAGGACTTCTTCCATTATGCAAGCTGACAAGATTGTGGTGCTTGACGATGGAGAGATGGTAGGACTTGGAAAGCACGATGAGTTACTTGACTCTTGCGAGGTGTACAGGGAGATTTATAATTCTCAGTATAAGTAATCTGTTTATTGAATAAGGAGCAATATGAAAAATAACAAGAAGATAATTAAGGCGGTTCTTGCCTATATAGGCAATTATAGGATTTTGCTAGTGATATCGCTTGCAATGGCGATTATAACTGTGGTTCTTACCCTATATCTGCCTATATTATTTGGAAATGCCATTGATCTTATCGCAGAAAATGGCCTTAATGAGTTATACAGCATATTTAAGGTTATTATAACAGCTGCACTGGTGTCAGGGGCTACGGCCTTACTTCAGTGGGTAATGACTACAATCAACAATAATATAGCTTACAATGTGGTAAGAGATATAAGAAACGATGCATTTAAGAGGATTGAACATCTCCCTCTAAGCTTCCTTGATGCCCATCCAACAGGAGATATAGTAAGCAGGGTGATAGCTGATGCCGACCAGTTCTCAGACGGACTCTTGTTAGGCTTTACACAGAGTTTTACAGGGATTGCGACTATTTTCGGGACATTGTTTTTTATGGTAAGGTTAAATGTATTTACTGCCCTCATTGTAGTAGTCCTCACCCCTCTGTCGCTATTTGTCGCAAAATTTATATCAAAACATACCTACAATATGTTTAAGCTCCAGTCCGAAACCAGGGCAGAGCAGACATCACATATCAATGAAATGATAGGTGGCTCACAAGTTGTAAGGGCTTACACAAGGGAAGAGAAGGTGATAGCTGACTTTGATGAGGTAAATGAAAGGATAGAAAAAGCATCGCTTAAAGCCATATTTTTCTCGTCTATTACCAACCCTGCGACAAGGTTTGTCAACAATATAGTCTATGCCCTGGTAGGACTTGTAGGAGCCTTTCAGGTAATAAATGGAGGCATAAGCGTAGGTGGCCTTACTGCATTTTTGGCCTATGCAAACCAGTATACCAAGCCTTTTAACGACATTTCAGGAATCATTACCGAGCTTCAAAATGCCATAGCCTGTGCAGGCAGGCTTCTGGAACTTATAAATGAGGAGGTTGAGGTAAAGGATGGTGAGATTGAACTAGGCGAATCAAAGCACATGGGGCAAAATAGCGCAGTAAAGGGCGAAATTGGTGATATAGAACTGGATAATGTTTCATTTTCTTATGTAAAGGATAGAAAACTTATTGAGGGACTTAACCTTAGTGTGAAAAAAGGCCAGAGAATAGCCATAGTAGGACCTACGGGCTGTGGCAAGACGACTATCATCAACCTGCTTATGAGGTTCTACGATGTGGACAGTGGAAGTATCAGGGTAGAAAATGCTGATATAAGGGATATTAAAAGACATAGTCTACGAAAGTCATACGGAATGGTGCTTCAGGAGACCTGGCTTAGACAGGGAACTATAAGAGATAACATAGTTATGGGTAAGCCTGATGCAACTGATGAGGAAGTAATTACGGCTGCAAAGGCTGCGCACTCACATAGCTTTATAAGCAAGCTAAAAGACGGCTACAATACTGTGATAGACGAGGCTGGAAGTGGACTGTCAAAAGGTCAGATGCAGCTTTTATGTATCACAAGGGTAATGCTCTTACTTCCTCCTATGCTGATTCTTGATGAGGCGACCTCCTCGATTGATACAAGAACTGAAATAAAGATTCAGAAGGCATTTAACCGCCTGATGGAGGGCAGAACTAGCTTCATAGTTGCTCACAGGCTGTCAACCATTAAGGAGGCCGACATTATTCTTGTAATGAAGGCAGGAACCATTATAGAGCAGGGTAGTCACGAGGAACTTCTTGAAAAGAAGGGCTTTTATGCAGAGCTTTATAATAGCCAGTTTGTCGGAGTGGGTAGTTGATGCAGCATTCCGGACATCTAAAATATAGCAATTGAGGCTTTGCGTTAATATTAGGATGCTTCCTAATAATTGTGATATGCACTTGTATTTTTAGAGTTTTGGACTATAATTGTTGACAAACAGTTGGATGTGAAGCTTTATGAAAAGAGGACTAAATGAAATCAACACTTAAAAGAACCTGGGCAGAAATAAACTTAGATGCCATAGAGTATAATTATAAGAAAATCAAAGAGCATATCGGAGAAAATGTCAAGTTTGCAGGCATTGTAAAGGCAGATGCCTACGGCCATGGCTCTGTAAAGGTAGGAGAAAAGTTACAGGAATTGGGTGCGGACTATCTTGCAGTCAGCAGCATTGATGAGGCGATGGAGCTTAGATTTAACGGAATTACCATGCCCATCCTAATCCTTGGACATACTCCCAGAGAACAGGTAGATAGGCTCATCTGTTTTAATATTACACAGGCAGTTACTTGTGAAGCCAAGGCTCTGGAATACAGTGCAGAGGCAGTAAAATGCAAGGGAATTCTTAAGATTCATATAAAAGTGGATACAGGTATGTCAAGGCTTGGCTATCTGTGCGAGGGTGATCATTTTGATACGGGAGTCCAGGGAATCGTAAATGTATGCAATCTTCCAAACTTAGATGCAGAGGGCATATTTACCCATTTTGCTGTATCTGATGAAGAAGGAGAGGAGTGCAGAGAGTATACCGAACACCAGTTAAAGCTTTTTAAGGATGTGATAGCTGAAGTAGAGAGAATATCAGGAAAGAAGTTCTTACTTCACCACTGTGCCAATACCGGTGCTACAGTAAATTATCCTGAAAGCTATATGGACATGGTGCGTCCGGGACTTTTGCTTTATGGATACGGCGAATATGCTAAAAAGCTTGGTCTAAAGCCAGTAATGTCAATGAAAACCACTGTTAGCACGATTAAGGTTTATCCAAGGGGTACCAAGATAAGCTATGGAGGAATCTACACAACTACCGAGAAAACCCGTATGGGAGTTGTGCCTTATGGATATGCAGATGGATTTATGCGCTGCCTCTCTAACAAATATTCATTTATGACGGAAGCAGGACCTGTTAAGCAAAGAGGTAGAATCTGTATGGATATGTGTATGATTGACATAACAGACAAGTACAGCATAGATGTGGGCAGTGAGATAGAGATATTTGGCGAGAACAATCCAATAGAAACTATGGCGGAAATTGCAGGAACAATTCCGTACGAACTTGTATGTGCCGTAAGCAAGAGGGTACATAGGATATATGTTGAACATGGTGAAGTAGTGGACAGGGAGCTTATGCTTAGGATGTAAAAATGATGAAATAAAAGAAAAGCACCTGTTAGATTGATATCAAAATATCAAATTATATCATATATTTTAATTAAATATTGTATTATTTGACGAAACATGATAAACTGTTCTCATAGCTGGGAGCAGTTTTTATTTTATAAAAAATATACACTCGTGTGTATATGGTAATTTTATGAATAAGAAATATGATATAAGGAGATAAAAATGGCTAAAAAACAATTCATTTTAATTATGACAGACAGCCAAAGACGTGATATGGTAAGCCGCTGCAATGAAAGAGGAGAGAATATGCACACACCTTGTCTTGACCGCCTGTGTGACGAGGGACTTGCATTCAATTCTGCCTACACTACACAACCTGTCTGCGGTCCTGCAAGAGCCGGATTGTTTACAGGAACCTACCCTCATACCAATGGAATGTTAGGTAACTGTATGGCTTTGTCACAGCAGAGTTTAACTATAGGACAGAGACTAAGCCGTGCAGGTATACATGCTGCCTATATAGGGAAATGGCATTTGGATGGCGGTGACTATTTTGGAGACGGCATCTGCCCGGATGGGTGGGATGAGGAATATTGGTATGACATGAGAAACTATCTGGATGAGCTTGAAAGTGATAAAGATAGGGAACGCTCCCGTATGCTTGAGACTGCTCTGGAGGGAGAGGGCATAGGAGAAGAGTTTACCTATGGATACCGCTGTACCAAGAGAGCGTTAGACTTTATGGAAAAGCATAAGGATGAGGATTATTTTCTAGTCGTATCTTATGATGAACCTCATCATCCTTTCTTAGCGCCAAAGTCTTATTATGAGCCTTTTTATAAACCATATTTACAGAAGGCTAACCAGCATATGGATTTTTCAAAGTTGCCTGACCACATCAAGGTATGGCACGAAAAATATATGGAGATTCAAGGTGGTAACGGTGATGGATGTGCGGTAGGTCTGCTTGGTTCAAACTCATTCATTGATTCTCAGATTGGACGTGTGCTTGATGGAGCTGAGAAAAATGCTGAAGAAGCACTTGTACTTTACACCTCCGACCACGGAGATGCGCAGGGTTCACACGGAATTCACGCTAAGGGACCTGCAATGTATGAGGAAATAATCAATATCCCATTTATTGTGCGCTGGAAAGATAAGATCCAGAAGGGTATTTCCAGTGAAATGCCTGTTTCCCACATAGATGTTGTTCCAACTATCCTCGACTTTTACGGACTTCCACAGCCTGAGAGCCTTGAAGGTGAGAGCTTATTAAATAGTTTAACAGATAAGAATATAACAGAGATTAAGGAAGGAAGGCCTGTCTTTGTAGAATTTAACAGATATGAGGTAGACCACGATGGCTGGGGTGGATTCCAGCCGGTGCGTTGCATAGTAAAGGGCAAGTGGAAGCTTACAATCAACCTTTTAACTCAGGATGAACTTTACAATCTTTACGAAGATGCTGATGAGATGCACAACTTGATTGATGATCCGTCTTGTGAGG
Source organism: Catonella sp. (assembly GCF_057250765.1). NCBI lineage: Bacteria > Bacillati > Bacillota > Clostridia > Lachnospirales > Lachnospiraceae > Catonella > Catonella sp. The sequence goes on along the minus strand of NZ_DBHIEC010000013.1, from coordinate 33,678 downwards.
CAATTAGAAATGAAATGCATGATTTGCTCCTTGATTGGCAAAATGATACAAGAGATCCGCTAAGAGGCTATTATTGGGAGAAGCGCCCTTGGAGAAAGGATAGGCAGAAAGTGTCTTGGGATTGTGGAGGATACTCCAGAAGCCGTCACAGAGAAGAGGGAGAAGTTATCGAATACGGCTATGGAACAGGACTTCCAATAAAGGAGTATAACCGTAAATATTAAGTGAAAGGTATGAAATGGATCGTACGCCTAAGAAAAAAGAAGTAAAGCCCGATGAGAGTAGGGAAAGTCGTAGGGCGACACGGGCTGATGTTGCAAAACGTGCAGGTGTGAGTGAAACAATAGTTTCTTATGTTATAAATGACAATAGGTATGTGTCAAAGGACAAGAGGGAAAGAGTTAAAAAGGCCATAGAAGAGCTAAACTATCATCCTAACGTGATTGCAAGGGCTTTGAAAAAGAAGACCAGTAAGCAGATTCTCTTAATTACTGATATAGTACTTGATGAATATTTTGGAGAAATCCTATATCAGTTAGATAAATATGCTTATGATAAAGGCTACCTGGTTTCCCTCTGTAAGTATCACAACGTGGATTCCTATATTGGAAGGGTTATGAATAGCCAATTCGATGGAATAATAATCAATTCTGCGGGATTTAAGACAGAGTACATAAGGCAGATTGCGGGCGGCGGAATCCCTGTGGTGTTATTCCTAAGCAAAAAATATGAAGATATACCTAAGGGAGTAGCTACTATTGACTCAGGACTATATGATGGAGTATTAAAGGGCCTTGACCTGCTTTGGGAAAAGAGAGCAAGGAATATAGTTTATCTGGCTCAACCTCTTAAAAAGAGCGAACTAAATAAGGATATAAGGTATTTAGCTTTTGAAGAGGCTGGGAAGCGCCATGGTCTTAGCAGGGAGAAAGTCCTAGAGCAGACTTTTGCAGGCTTTGATGAAGACCAATGGCAGGAGAGTTTTGCTAAGTTTTTATTAGATAACCCCAAAACAGATGCAATTTTTGCAAGAAATGACAGGCTGGCGGCAACAGCCTCTAAGATTGTCACGAATATTGGCAGGAGGATTCCTGAAGATATTATGATACTAGGAGTGGATAACTCGAGTATTTCACGCCTTATGACCCCAAGAATAACTACAATTGAACAGCAAAAGGAGGAGATGAGCAAAACTGCTATTGAACTAATCGAAATTATGAACCAAGGCACAAAAAATCTTGTATCGGAAGGGCTAAGAAAGGTATTTGAAACTAGATTGATTGAAAGAGAGAGTACGAAGCACAAGGGATAGAAGGCTTGTATAATCTCGCACTTAAAAGGAGGAATGGGATGAAAAAAATACTTAGTATGTTGTTGGTGGCGGTATTATTGTTTGGTATGGTGGGATGTGGCAGTCAGACTTCTAAAGATGACACAAAACAGACGTCAGAAAAAAAGACTGAAAGTCAGTCTACATCAGCCAAGAGCACAACCGGCTCTACAGGAAAAATTACACTTAAAATAGCTAACTATGCAATTTTGGAAAAAGGCTACACTGAATTTTGGGATAACGCTAAAACAAAGTTTGAAGAAAAGTATCCAAATGTAACAATTGAGTGGGTAACAGCTCCTTACGCTGAAATATTAAATACAGTTATTAATATGGCTGGTGGCGGAGATAAGGTTGACCTTATGTTTGGAGAAATGATATGGATGCCTGCTCTTATAGATGCTGGACTTGCAGCTCCTCTTGAAGAGGTTATAGATAAGGACTTTTTGGATGATTACTATCCTGAGATATTAGAGGCTTTTACTGTTGACGGACATTTGTATGGACTGCCTCTTTACTCTTCTCCATCAGTTTTATTCTATAACAAGAATATATTTGAAAAAGCCGGACTTGATTCTTCTAAGGCACCAACAACTTACGAGGAAATGCTCGAAATGGCAGAGAAGATTAGTAAGTTAAAAACTGATGATGGAAACAAAATTTATGCATTTGGACAGACAACTGCATCGGTACCGGTTTCAGGCATAAGTTTATTAGCTTATACCGCTAATTTTGGAGGAGAATATCTTGATAAGGATGGCAAGTTAAGTCTTGAAAATGCAGGGTTAAAAGAATCGTTAGCTATGTTAAAAGACTTAAATGACAAGGGATATAACCCACAGAATGCAAAGGCTAAGGATTTAAGAAACCTCTTTGCATTAGGTCAGTTAGCGATGTATTATGACAATTCTTGGGGATTTAACGGTATCAAATCTATCAATCCTGATGCGGTTAATTTCACTGCTGTAGCTGTTCCTCTTAAAGGTGGAAATGGAAGCGGACAGTCTATATTACAGGCACATACATTTTTTGCCTTTGACAATGGAGCAGAGCGTTTAGAGGCTGCCAAGAATTTCATGCAGTTTATAATTTCACCTGAAATACTGAGTGACTATTTAAAAAATGTAACTCCTGCATTTGCTGTACGTAAGTCAATGGAAGCAGAGATTAATCCTTTGCTCGAGCAGGCTAAATCAGCGAATACAAATTTAGCTCCTTTACCAATGATAACAAACTTAAATGACTTTGCGCTTGAAGTTAGTGGACTTGCACAGGCAATTACTGTTGGTGGGGAAGAAGTTGAAGCAGCACTGGAGAATTTTAAGAAATCTGCGGAGACAATATTAAATCAGTAGTATTGTTATATTAAAGATGTAACAGATTTAAGACAGGCAGCAATTGATTAGGAATAGTATAGCATAATTGGACATCATTTTGGGGTAAAATGGCGTAAAATCATTAAGCCGTACCTTTTGACGGCGGTCGTCTTACTTCCGCACTGAAAAGGGTACGGCTTTTATATGAGATGAATGTCATTATTAACTTGGTGAGAAGTTTTAGTGTCAGAGAGGAGAGAGTGTGGTAAAGGTAGAAAAAAGAAAAGGAATGGGCTTAAAAAGGGAAACCGGAGATAAATTATTTTCGCTTGCATTGCTTATGCCTGCAGTGATTACCACGGTTTTATTCATTGTGATTCCAATTTTAGACTCTTTTTACAGAAGTTTATTGGATTTTAAAATCAAAAATATTATATCGGGTACAGCTGGGACTTGGAACTCATTTCAAAACTACATTAAGATTTTTCAAAGTGGAAAACTTCTTCAAGCTGTGTGGGTAAATCTTGTTTTTGTTGCTGCTGTTGTAACATTACAGTTTGTAATTAGTATGACTTTGGCATTAATATTAAATCAAAAGATCAGGGGAAGCCGCTTTTTCCGCAGTGTAATGATGATTCCCTGGGTAGTACCTACAGTTATTTCAGGCCTTGTATGGATGTGGATATATCAACCGCAGTATGGTTTGTTAAAATATCTTGTAAGTCTGTTTTCCAGTGGAAGAATTACGGATTTTGCGATTCTTAATGATCAAAACACTGCACTAATTGGAGTTATAATTGCTGCTCTATGGAAACAGATACCTCTTGGGGCTTTACTTTTACTGGCAGGTCTTAGTAATGTGCCAAGTGATATGCAAGAGGCAGCATCAATAGATGGCGCAAATTACTGGCAGAAACTGACTAAAATCATTATTCCATCAATGATGTCAGTGATAAAAATCACATTAACAATGTCGATAATTGAGAATTTTAAGCAATTTCCTCTTGTATGGACTATGACGGGAGGAGGACCTAACGGTGCAACAACCACTTTGGGTGTTTTAAGTTATCGTGAAGCATTTGTATCTAATAACTTAGGCTCAGGTGCGGCTGTTACTACCATGTGGATGGCTCTTATGATAATAGTTGTATTTCTGTTTAATAAAGCAGTGCGTACAGAAAGGCAGGTCTAGATGAAAGCAAAGAAGTACACTTGGCTGATTTTACGTATAATTGTTTTGATATTAATTCTAGGGTTTTTGCTTTTTCCAATATTATGGGTACTCATGACTTCATTTAAGAACAATATGGAGGCCTATCAGTTTCCGCCTTCATTTTGGCCTAAAGAATTTACTATCCAAAGCTATATAGACCTTTATAAAAAGAATAACGAGTTTTTTATTTACTATCGAAACAATTTTATAGTGGCAGGAGCGACAGCAGCCTTATCCTGCATGATTGCAATATTTGGTGGATATGCGCTTTCCAGATTTCATTTTCGCTGGAACATGTTTATACTGGCCATTTTCACTTCTGCACAGATGTTTCCGGTTATAAGCCGTTTAATATCTCTTTATAAAATAATGAAGGATGTAAGCCTGCTTAATACGAGGACAGGGCTAATTTGGGCGTTAACGGCTTCTATCTTACCATTTTCAATTATGCTGATGTCAAGTTTTTTTGATGCTGTTCCTAAGGCTATTGAAGAATCGGCACAGATTGATGGAGCAGGTAGATTTGGAACCCTGTTCAAAGTTGTAATGCCTTTAGTTAAACCCGGAATTTTAGCTGTGGGAATTTATTCATTCCTAATCACTTGGGATGACTATCTTCACTCAACAACATTGATTCAAACAGATGGGCTTAGAACCTTGTCAGCAGGTGTAGCGCTTCGATATCTGGGAGAACTTTCTTATGACTGGTCACTCATTAATACGATATCAATTGTAGGAACCGTGCCAATGATTTTCTTGTTCTTCTTCTTCCAACGATATATGATTAGTGGTTTGGTCGCAGGAGCTGTAAAAGGTTGACATTAAGGAGAAATCATCTTCCATGTCATTAAAGCTCTTGAAGAGAAGAATGATGGGAAGTTTGATTACGATAGTTAAGAAAAAGATGCGAATAAAAAATATTGACAAGCTGTATGAAATATTACATACTTTATAAGATATAAGGATTACGAAAGGTGAAACCTGAGCAATCCTGTATCAATAGTAGTAAAAACCTGACTTGGGATAAACTGCTGACATACCCGCAGTTTTTCGGTTCAGGTAACAAAGAAGAATGAAAGGAGTGATTTTTATGAAAAAGATAAATCGTGTATGGAGGGTTCACGAAATTTAACCCTCCAATAAAAATCGGAGGATTAAAATGATAAGTTTAGTTGAACTAAATGAGAAAAACTGGATAGATTTTGCAGGACTATCCGTAAAAGAAAGTCAAAAACATTTTTTGGCAGACAACATAGGAATAATTGCCAGAGGATATGTTTATCGTTCATCCGGAGCAAGAGTAATTGGAATAGCTGATGATGAATTAGCCATAGGGCTTGTTATGGTAAGGAATATGGATGAAGAGCCTGCCTGCTATGAGCTTCAGCAATTCATGATTGACCGGAGGTATCAGGGAAAAGGCTATGGTAGACAGGCGTTAAAAATACTTCTGTCAGAGCTTGAAAAAGAGCGTAAATATGACTGTGTTGAAGTTTGCGTAAAAATGGATGATGTTGCCGCTCTGCACGTTTATAAAAAGTTAGGATTTGCGGACACAGGATACATTGATGAAGCTGTGCCGGATAGCTTAAATCTTGTGTATAATTTTAAGAAAAATGCAGATAAGGTTAGGATTTCAGAAGTAGAAGATCCTTTGGAAAAGCAGAGGATTACACGACTGATACTGGAGGCTCTACCGGAGTGGTTCGGACTTCCCGATTCAAGGGAGGAATATATAACCGAAAGCTCAAATCGGCCTTTCTTTGCTGCATACGATGAGAACAAACCTATAGGTTTCGTATATTTGGATGAAACCGGTAAGGATACGGTTGAACTCTATGTGATGGGAATACTTAAAGAGTATCACAGACAAGGTATTGGCAGAAAGCTTGTGGAAAAGGTTAAAGAATTGGCAAAGCAGAAGGGATATTCCTTTATGCAGGTAAAAACGGTTCAGATGGGTAAATATAAGGAGTATGATGATACCAACTGTTTTTATCTTTCGCTCGGATTCAAGGAATTTGAAATATTTCCTACGCTTTGGGATGAATGGAATCCTTGCCAGGTATATGTGATGGGACTTTAAGTAATGTAAATTTTAAAACACCGAAATGGTATATAAAATCAATTCGGGAGTTTAATAAAAAAGTTAAAAGCCTGTAATAAGTTATATATTGATATGATATCAATTAGTTTCTTATTACAGGCTTAATGTTACTAATATCTAATTACAACTCTTTAACCCAAAGTCCGTGAAGGTTGCAGTATGCATAAACTCTAAGAGCTTTATCGTCAGCTACCTTAAATACAGCCTTAGGCTCGTCAGTTACCTTAAAGTGCTTTAACTGTCCGCCCTTTTCGGTCTCAAGATATACCCACTCAATATTATGCTCTTCTGTCATTGGGTGAAGAACGCTGCCTACTGCTACATGGATGGTATCGCCATCTACTGTAACCTCAGGTACGTGCTTCTCAAGAGCAGCTTCCTTTGAGTTTGGCTTTAAGTACTTGAGCTCCTCTGAGAAAAGCTTGTGCTCATGTTCGTGGTCACCCTTCTTAATTACCTGTACCTCAAAGTCGCAATCCTTACAGACATAAAATCCTAAATTCTCCATTTCATAACCCTCCTTGTATTTGTTTGATATGAGCAAAAGTGTGCTCAATTTAATATTATACTTAAACCGTAAAAAGTCAACTGAATTATTAAAACTTCAGTTCACATTTTCATTTGGTTTTGTAAAATTATATCACATACAATATAAATTGTCTAGATGTAAATTAAAAATATTTTTCAATCCCGCTACGACTTCTGGATATATATATATTTTGTAACTTATCACCATACATTTCCCTAAGGTTCTTGAGGTCAAGACTCTCATTTTCAAATAGTATTTTACCACCTGTTTCATTCATATGAGTAATAGCTAGAGAAGGCTTGATGTTTATATCTTTAATATCGTTGATAACAGGAAGAAGAAAGTCATAAGTGCTTCCGTGACTTGCATACCTGATATATCCCTGCCATTCATTAGGAAGATTTGTCATATCCATCTCCAAATCAGCCCAATCACTTGTACTAAATTCATATGGAAGCGGTCCTGCGCCGTGTTTTGTAACATAGGTTCTTGTAACATATATTGCTTCCTGTAAGCTAAGACTTCTCTTATTTAAGAATCTAAGGGGGTAGGTAATGCCGGTTTTAGAGGATGTGAGATGGGGAGCATTCGCAGTATAATCCTTATCCAAAAGCAAACCCTGTCCAGATTCAAATATCAATCCATCATAACGCTTTAGCCAGGTACTATCCGCACTGACAAGATCGATAAACCTGCTGTTGTCTTTTATTTCTACAGCAAAGTTATCTACAATATTGTCATCAAAAATCATAGAATAATATGGATTTTGTTCGGATATTTTCAATTCTTTTATTCTTTTTAGGGTATATTCTTTTCTTATATTTACAAGCAAACCATGCAGCCCGTCATAGGATGAATCTGCTATCTGCCTAAGAGTTATCTTATAACCTGCGCTAATCCTCTCGCTGCATTCATTGATTCCCATACCACAGCTGCCGTGTCTGTTTTTACCTCTCTTAGTTTCAATGGCCATATTTATAAGGATATCGTCTATTGTCGTTATACAGCAACCTTCCTCGCCGTATATCCTTGGAGCCACGTTGAAAATGGATTTGAACTCCTCGATTTCCTTCCTTATCTGATACAAATCAGGATAATAAGTCTCAGCAAAGAGGGTATCAGCGCCGTATTCAGCACCAGAACCTATCTGATGATGGACGAAGCGTGTGCCCCTTTCCTCGTCCTCTACAGTATGTCCTGCCTGTGCACCACCGTTGTGCTTTATGATTAAAGGCTTTTTAAACGAAGAACAAAGGCTTGCTGTGACAAGCCCTTTGCCTTCATCACCGTAATTCTTGCCTACTACAGCTATTGTTCTCATAGGGTAATCGACTGCCCGCTATCAGCTATACTCAACTGTCTGATTGCAGCACTTATCACAGGAACACTGAGAGGATCCCACTGCGCCAGTACGTCCTTTAACGACTTGCCTAGCTGTAGCTGAATAGCACTTATAATAATTTCAGGTATATTTTCAATCTCATTTTCCGAGATCACCATCTTTTTACCAATCAATATATCCTTGTTTCCTTCACCGCCTATCATAATGTGGAAAACATGAAATTTCTTCTGTACTTCCTCCAAAAGACTCTCCCGGGTAGCCCCTGGAACATCATCACCTATTACCCTCTTGACGGTTTCTTCAATCTGATCTTTTCTGATATTTGCATTGTCACCTATAGTAAACAAAAATCCTTTTTTTGATCTCTTATTGATGGCATCTATGTTGGTATGTCTTGACAGAAATTCCCACAAACAGGTCGGAACCACCTCACCACATCCGTGACTCTCAAAATATAGCTCTAACAGCTGTTCAGCTATTCTTATATCTGATTCAAACTGAGTTACCTGAAGAGGCGAAAAATCACCAAAATCACCATACGCAGCACACATAAGTGCGGGATCTTCAACAGCAGCAGTAGAGTACAGCTTCATAATAAGCTGATTAAGTGCCTTTGTTGCGACCTCCACAGCAAGATAGCCCATAGATGCGGTAACATCAAGACCTACTACAATAGGAGTTGTATTTGGATGCTCCTCTGAATCAAAACACTCCCTGGTTCCTATAAACTTTGGATCGAACTTAGGATTGCAGGCTCTCCTTTGAAATATTTCATCTACGCTTTGTGTATCCGAAAGATTCCTGCTTGATTTTAATCTGCTCCAATCTGAAGCTGAATAACTTCCATATCCCATACAGTGACTTCTCCTTTACATTTTTATAAATTTATGGCCGCCAAAGCCTTTTTCTATAACATCATCCCAAGCCTTAAAATCAGCAAAAGCATCTTTTGCAGGGTTTGAGTTAAGAAACTTATATAACTCGATAGGTTCTCTCGAATTTTTAACTATTTTTATAGCCGTCTTTCTGACATCTACCAGGTCTTTATTACCATTAATCGGTCTAACCTTTCTCCAATCGCCAAACAGCGCCCCTTCATGAGTGATGGGATTAATCCAGACTGCACTCAGACCTATGCAGCCATGCTCAATACCGGAATACTCTAGCTCACAGCATATATTCTCCATTCTGGATATTACCCAAGCCAAATGCTTTGACTCAAGCGGTGCAAAATACTCGACAGAGAAGAAGTTAGGACGTCTTAGGAATACCAAAGCCTCCCTGCCGTCTTTAAGGGAGATTTCCATCTTTAACTGCGGAAAGCAGCGGTGCAGCTTGCTGTCTGCCTCCGGAAATACAAGAGAATTGACTCCAAATAAAAATCTTTCTTTCTCACGCACATTATCTAAAACATATACCACATTTTCTTTTGAAAGGTAGCAAAGACAGGAGTCATAATCGTACTTAAACATATACTGTATGGTAAGCTCTTTGTCGTTTGCCATAACAAAAGAGTCTTCACCGGTTTGTTTCCATAAGGAATCGCCGGCATAGTCAAAATCTTTGTTACAAGCCTCTGCCTTTAAGTACTCGAGAAGCTTCTTTCTGAATTCTTCGTTGCCTCTAAAATCAGCATCGGACATAAATGATTTTGAACCGCAATAAGGACATTCAAACATCACCGAGCCTTTCAGTTCAAGCTCTCCACCGCAGGAACTGCATTTCAGTCTTATCATAACTTTCTCCTTTAGTCTTTACTCTGCATATAAACAGAATATTACATACAAAGGTGTAAAGTCAACATTTAAAAGAAAAAAGCCGCCATACTGATGACGATATGGCAGCTGTTTTTATATGCAATATAATTAATTACGCAAGCTTGTTTACAGACTTTGTAAGACGTGAAATCTTTCTAGAAGCTGTTTTTCTGTGATATACGCCTTTGTTTGCAGCCTTATCAATGGCAGCAACTGCAGGAGCGAGAGCAACCTTAGCAGCCTCGTTATCACTAACTGCAACAGCAGAAACGACTTTCTTAACAAGAGTCTTAACTCTAGAAGTAATCATTTTATTTCTGAGAGTCTTCTTTGCAGCAACCTTGATTCTTTTCTTCGCAGATTTAATATTAGCCAATTTAACACCTCCATTATCATTGTTTGATTAAAAGTGTTTCATTAATCCGGACACGGACGCTTAACGCAAACACACTAATTTACTTTAATACAAAATGGAAGGATTGTCAACAGATTTAAAGGAATTTTACTTGATAAATTTTAAAAAATACTGTAATCTGTATAAGTCAGAGTAAATATTAAAATACGGAGAGAAGAATGTCGGAGATAAATACTAAGAATATCAGAAATTTTTGCATTATTGCACATATTGATCATGGCAAGTCAACCCTTGCGGACAGGATAATAGAGGCAACAGGCACCCTTACCAAGAGAGAGATGCAGGATCAGATTCTTGACAATATGGAGCTTGAGAGGGAGCGTGGTATTACCATCCGTTCTCAGGCAGTAAGAGTAGTGTACAAGGCAAAAAATGGCGAGGAGTATATATTTAACCTCATTGATACTCCGGGACACGTAGACTTTAACTACGAGGTATCAAGAAGCCTTGCTGCCTGTGAGGGTGCTATCCTTGTAGTAGATGCTTCTCAGGGAGTGGAGGCTCAGACACTTGCCAATGTATACCTTGCCTTAGAGCACGACCTCACGGTTGTGCCTGTAATCAATAAGATTGACCTTCCAAGTGCTGATCCTGACAGGGTTAAAGAGGAAATAGAGGATATAGTAGGCATTGAAGCCCACGATGCACCACTTATTTCTGCCAAGAATGGCCTAAATATAGAGGATGTGCTTGAAGCCATAGTAGAGAAGATACCTGCTCCGTCAGGAAAGCCTGAGAATCCATTGAAGGCACTTATTTTCAACTCGCTTTATGATGCATATAAGGGAGTTATCGTATTTGCAAGGCTTATGGAAGGAACTGTAAAAAAGGGCACAAAGATTAAGATGTTCCAGTCTAGTGCAGTAGAAGAAGTTGTAGAAGTAGGTACCTTTGGAGCAGGACAATTTATTCCTTGTGAAGAGCTTACAGCTGGTATGGTTGGCTATATTACTGCAAGTATCAAAGACCTAAGGCTTACCAATGTGGGCGATACCATTACCGATAAGGACAATCCTTGCGATACCGCGCTTCCTGGCTACAAGAAGGTGCTTCCTATGGTCTACTGTGGACTTTATCCTGCGGATGGAGCACATTACGCAGACCTTAGAGATGCACTTGAAAAGCTTCAGCTAAATGATGCTGCCCTCCAGTTCGAGCCTGAAACCTCTATTGCTCTTGGCTTTGGTTTCAGATGCGGTTTCCTTGGATTATTACATTTAGATGTAGTTCAGGAGAGACTTGAGCGTGACTATGACATAGACCTAGTGGCTACTGCACCTAGCGTAGTATACAAGATACATAAAACTGATGGTACGGTGATTGACATTACCAATCCGTCAAACCTTCCTGATCCTTCAGAGATAGACTATATGGAGGAGCCTATTGTTAAGGCTGAAATTATGGTTACAACTGAGTATTTAGGCTCCATTATGAAGCTTTGTCAGGAAAGGCGTGGTGTAAACAATGGAATGGACTATATTGAGGAGACAAGGGTGGTGCTAAAGTATGACCTTCCGCTTAATGAAATTATTTATGATTTCTTTGATGCCCTTAAGTCCCGTTCAAGGGGTTATGCGTCATTTGACTATGAGTTTAAGGGCTATCAGAAGGCTGAGCTTGTAAAACTCGATATCCTCATCAATAAGGAGTCAGTAGATGCCCTTTCCTTCATTATAGTTAAAGACGGTGCTTACGAGAGAGCAAAGAAAATGTGTGAAAAGCTTAAAAATGAGATTCCACGCCAGCTTTTTGAAGTGCCTATTCAGGCAGCCATTGGAAGCAAGGTAATTGCAAGAGAGACTGTAAGGGCTATGCGTAAAGACGTGCTTGCAAAATGTTACGGTGGTGATATTTCACGAAAGAGAAAGCTTCTAGAGAAACAGAAGGAGGGAAAGAAGAGAATGCGTGAGGTGGGTAACGTAGAGATACCACAGAAGGCATTTATGAGTGTGCTTAAGCTGGATTCGGGGGATTGATAGCTTCTTTCCAAAGATTAAGTTTTTCTTCAAAATTCAGCCTTGCATTTGCAGGGCTTGTAGAAGGCAGAGTGATGGTATTTATAGGTATTTGGCTAAAATATCTATTATACATCGCCTCTGCCTTTTTTCCATTTAAAAGAATGGTTGATATGCCTTGATATTGATTTAACAATCCCTCGATGTCATTTGGGATTTCATTCTTAATATCAGAATCAAGAGAGCCTTCGCGGTTACCGCTATGCACCATATCCCAAAGAGCTATATGATTTTTAAGGAGAAGTTCACATTTTGCAGAGTAGTCTTCGCTGTAGGCTTCATTGAAAACAGTAAACATAATCTTCCAGAAAGCATTGCGTGGATGTGCATAATACTGTGCTTGTTTAATGGATTCTTCGCCAGGAAGTGAGCCGAGAATCAGTATTCTTGAAGATGAGTTGATAAGTGGTGGAAAGCTGTATTTTGTCATAAATACCTCCTAGGTGCCAAATACTTTTATACAACATCATATCAGATAAAAAGAAGGGAGGCAAGGAAGGAAATAAGAATTAAGATTGTCTTGTGAGTAAGACAAAAATAGAGTGATATTGTCTTATAAACAAGACAATAAGTGGGATTACTGTCTTGCATGTAAGACAATATTTATGTATAATTGTCTTATAAACAAGACAAAAATGGATTAAAATTGTCTTATTTACAAGACAGGAGGAATCTATGAACAGAGAAAATATGAAACAGATTCTAATTGACCAAAAAGAAATGTACCTAAATAATTCTGTTATTTTTAGGAATTATGAGTTGGAAGATAATGTAAATTATTGTTTTGTGGGTATAAGACGTACTGGTAAGTCTTATATGCTGTATCAGCAGATAAAAAAGCTTATTGTTGACGGAGTTTCGTTAAATCAGATAGCTTATGTTAACTTTGAAGATGAGAGGCTTTTAGAAGTAACTACTGATGATTTAAATATGATTTTAGAAGTTAGTATTGAATTATCAGGTACAAATAACAAACCGTACTTGTTTTTGGATGAAATTCAAAATGTAGACGGTTGGGAGAAGTTTGTACGTCGCCTTTCGGATACGAAGTATAGGGTAAATATTACCGGGAGTAACAGTAAGATGCTTAGTAGTGAAATTGCATCAACTCTTGGGGGAAGATTTATGATAGTACAGATTTTCCCTTATTCATTTAAGGAATATTTGACTGCAAAAGAGAAGATAAAGGATTATTCGGGGATAATCAGTACAGCGGATAAAGCAGAAATAATCAGTTTGTATAATGATTATGTGAAATATGGTGCATTTCCTGAATTAGTAGAGATAAGGAACAAGAGAGAGTATTTAAGTAATATTTATCAGACTATATACCTTGGAGATATAATTAGAAGAAATAAAATCACAAATGACTTTGCAGTACGCTTGATATTAAAAAAAATAGCAGAATCTGTAATGCATCCTATATCATATAACAGGCTTACAAATATAACAAAAAGCACAGGTATAGCCATTGGCAAGCAGACAGTAATTAATTATATGGGATTTATGCTTGACTCATATCTTTTATTTAAAATACAGAATTATTCAGCAAAGTTAGTTGATAAAGAAACCATGTCAAAATATTATTTTATGGATACAGGATTGCTTGGACTCTTGATTATGGATAGTAATACTGCAGCTCTTGAAAATCTTGTTGCAATTGAGCTGATTAGAAGATATAGTGTAGATAATGTATTTTATTTTGAGAATAATGCAGAAATTGATTTTTATGTTCCGAACAGGGGGCTGGCTATACAGGTAAGCTACAGTTTGCTTGACAATCCGGATACGAAGGCAAGGGAACTTGGAGCCTTTGTAAAGCTTAAAAACTTCATTCCTGATGCAAAATGTATTGTAATTACCAACAGCGAAGAGGCAGAGCTTGAATATGATGAGATAAAAGTTAAGGTAATACCTATGTGGAAGTGGATGCTGGAGTAAAATGATTCAATGTATAGTAAAAATCTGTAATAAAATTTGCGTTCAAATTGTATGGAGGAAAAGATGGAGGAAAATAGAGTTGGTGTTAATAACACAGATACACTTAGCTTAAGTGAGGTAAGAAATAACTCCGAATTCAGAGACAAGAAAATAATCCAGACAAGTATAGTAGGTATCGTTGCAAATGTACTTCTTGCAGTATTTAAGGCAGTTATAGGGCTGATGACTAATTCCATAGCCATAGTACTTGACGCAGTGAACAATGCTTCTGATGTGGCAAGCTCTGTGGTTACTATAATAGGTGCAAAGTTGTCAAAGAAGGAGCCTGACAAGGCACATCCCTTTGGACATGGCAGGGTTGAGTATTTAAGTGCGATGGTAATTGCTGTCATTATCCTATATGCGGGTGTGACCTCTGCAGTCGAATCTGTAAAGAAGATAATTAGCCCTGATGTACCTGAATACTCTACAGTTTCGCTTATAATAGTCGCTGTGGCTGTTGTAGTGAAAATAATCTTAGGACGCTATGTTAAAACGGTTGGAGTTTTAGTGAAATCGGAATCTCTCATCAACTCGGGTACAGATGCAAGTATGGATGCTGCTATTTCTGCGTCGACTCTTGTAGCGGCAGTTTTATATTTAAATTTTAAGATTTCTGTAGAAGCTTATTTGGGTGTAATTATATCTATTTTCATCATAAAAGCCGGTATCGATATGTTGAAAGAAACTCTTTCTCATATACTTGGAGAGGCACCTGACTCTGCACTTGCTTCGAGAATAACTGAAACAGTAATGGAATTTCCTGAGGTAACAGGTACCTATGATTTAGTTTTACATGACTATGGGCCTGATGTTTATCAGGGCTCACTCCATATAGAAATTCCGGATGTATTTACAGCTGATGATATTGACCGTTTGACCAGAAAGATTGCCCTTGAGGTATATGCTAGGCACAATGTAGTTCTAACAGCTATAGGCATATACTCATTGAATTCAAGTGATAAGCGTGCTATACATATAAAAGATACAATTGAAGAACTTGTTTCGATGAATCCTTATATTCTGCAAATGCATGGTTTTTATTTTAATAGGGAAGAAGAATCAGTTCGTTTTGATTTGGTGGTCAGCTTTGATGCAAAAGACAGAAAACAGGTGTTTGAAAATGTTGTAAATAAGATACAGAAGCACTATCCGGAATATAGGATAGAGGCAGTAATGGATACGGAATATAGTGATGTAAGCACGCAAGCTTCAGATATGGACTAATATATTGTAATAAATAAAAACAGGGAGGAAACTAATCTCCCTGTTTTTTCTAAAACTTCTATTTAAGCATTTGCAATTTCATTTAATTTCTCTAAGAGCTCTGATGCGTCGAGACCATGTACAAGGCAGGCATCTTCAAGAGATTCCATCAGAGAAGATGGGCAGCCTATGCAGTGCATACCGGCATCCATAAGGACCTCAGCTGCCTCAGGATAAGCCTGTAAGATATCTCCCATAAGCATATCAGCTGTTATCTTATCACCGCCATTTGAAGACTTTCCAAAGAAAAGCTCTATATCATCCTCAACTGTACCGATTCCTGCTATGCCGAAGTTCTCTACAAGAACTTTTGCCACATTTGGGCTAAGGAAGGCAGGGAGAGTAGGTCCTAAGTGGATATCCTTCACTCCAAGGTAGAGGAGGGCAAGGAGTACAATTACTGCCTTCTGCTCATACCAAGCAATGTTGTATGTGATAGGAAGGTCATTGATGCTTTCTACTCCAAATATTTCCTTAAGCTTAAGTGCTATAACAGCAAGTGAATAAGAATCGTTACACTGTCCGGCATCAAGTACTCTTGGAATACCACCTATATCGCCAAGGTCTAACTTGTTGTACTTATACTTAGCACAGCCTGCTGTAAGGATAACTGCACTCTTTGGAAGAGCCTTAGCAAAGTCGGTATAGTAGTTACGGCTCTTTGCCCTACCATCACAGCCTGCCATTACTACAAAACGTGTGATAGCACCTGACTTAACAGCTGAGATTACCTCACCTGCAAGTGAGAATACCTGACTGTGTGCAAAACCGCCTACAATCTCTCCAGTCTCAATCTCTGTTGGAGGAGGGCATTTCTTAGCCTGCTCTATGATTTCTGAGAAGTCCTTTGTTTCGCCGTATGAACCCGGAATGTGCTTGCAGCCTGGGAAGCCTGCTGCACCTGTGGTGTAAAGTCTGTCTTTATAGCTGTCCTTTGGAGGAACTATACAGTTAGTTGTCATAAGGATAGGTCCGTTAAATGACTCAAACTCCTCCTTCTGCTTCCACCAAGCATTACCGTAGTTACCTACAAGGTTAGTATATTTCTTAAGCTTAGGATAGTAGTGGGCAGGTAACATTTCAGAGTGGGTATACACATCTACTCCTGTGCCCTGTGTCTGCTCAAGGAGCATTTCTATATCTCTGAGGTCGTGGCCTGATACAAGTATGCCAGGATTCTTACCCACTCCGATATTTACCTTGGTTATTTCAGGGTCGCCATAAGCAGTTGTGTTGGCAGTATCAAGAAGAGCCATACCAGACACACCGTACTTACCTGTCTCAAGAGTGAGGGCAACGAGATCATCTACTGTAAGGCTGTCATCAAGTGTTGCAGCAAGTGCGCGCTGTAAGAAAATATCTACTTCTTCGTCATCCTTAAGGAGGGCATTTGCGTGCTTAGAATAAGCAGAAAGTCCCTTAAGACCGTATACAATGAGCTCACGAAGAGAGCGAATGTCCTCATTCTCAGTAGAAAGTACACCTACAGTCTTAGCCTTTTCAGGGAAGGAAGCCTCATCTCCGTTCCAGATAGCAGCAGGAGGAAGACAGACAGTATTCTTAACACTCTTTAAGAGTTCCTCTTTCACATTAAGAGTCTCGATAATCCTTGCTTCAATAGCATCCTTATCAAAGTTTGCATTTGTAATGGTAATGAAAAGGTTAAGTGTAATGAGGTGGTTCACCTCAGAGCTTACAGGTGTTCCCTCTTTTCTAAGTGCAGTAGTAACTGCTGACAATCCCTTAGTTACATAAACAAGAAGATCCTGAATGTTAGCTACTTCAGGAGTCTTGCCACAGACACCGCTTACTGAGCAGCCCTTACCGCCTGCGGTTTCCTGACACTGATAACAAAACATTTTATTCTCCATTTTTACCTCCAAATATTTTTTAGATTTATTGTAGTTACATATATTTCATATGATGTCTT
Organism: Catonella sp.; assembly: GCF_057250765.1. Lineage (NCBI taxonomy): Bacteria > Bacillati > Bacillota > Clostridia > Lachnospirales > Lachnospiraceae > Catonella > Catonella sp. The sequence goes on along the minus strand of NZ_DBHIEC010000013.1, from coordinate 16,478 downwards.
AATTATAGTGATGTGTAGGCAATAAGTATGTTGTTAAAACAACATGATTTTTTTTCTTGACAAATATTTTTTAAGTGATAGCTTATTAATGTAAGAAGATTTAGAAGACGGCAAAAGGTGGTGTTTACCGTTAAGTGGATAATTGAACATATGGTTAATAATACTTACGGAGGGATTTATGATTAAAATAGATTTGGTGACAGGATTTTTGGGCTCGGGGAAGACAACATTTATAAAAAAATACGCAAAGTATTTCCTAGATAAAGGGCTTAGAATAGGAATACTTGAAAATGATTACGGTGCTATCAACATTGACCTGATGTTACTTGGCGATATCATGGGAGATAACTGTGAGCTGGAGATGATAATAGGTGGAGGAGACCAAGAGACACATAAGAGGAGATTTAGGACTAAGCTTATAGCTATGGCGATGAGCGGATATGACAGGATTATAGTAGAGCCATCAGGGATATTTGAGCCTGAAGAGTTCTTTGATCTGCTTTATGAAGAGCCTCTTGATAAATGGTATGAGATAGGCAGTGTAATAACCATAGTGGATGCAAGCTTTGCAGCGGACATATCTGAGGCTTCTGAATATCTCCTTGCCACTCAGCTTGCCTGCACCGGTGCAGTCATCTTTAGCAAGCAGGAGAACTTTAAGTTTGGGAGCAAAGAGGGTACGCTTTCTTATCTAAACAGCCTGCTTGAAAGGATAAAATGTGACAGAAGACTGGATGAGAATGTTGTTATACCTTCAGAAGGAAAGTTTGACAACTGTGACTTTGAGCGGGTTTCTGAGGCAGATTATGTTGTCTCTGATTATGAGAAGGAATTTTATGAAATGGAAGAGTTCAAATCGGTCTTCATTATGAACCGAAAGCTAAATAGGAAGGAGCTTGAAGAAAAAGCAGAGCATCTATTTAAAAATCCTGATAAATTCGGTGCTATCATAAGAATAAAAGGCTTTATAGAAGAAAACGGCAAATACCTATTTATAAATATGACGAAAAATAACGTTGAAATAAGTGATATAGCTAAGGGACAGGACATATTCATTGTCATAGGCAGGAATCTTATTGAATCTGATATTAAAAAGGAATTTGGTGTAGAAGATTAAGCTTTGAGGTACTTTGATTATGGGCATACATGCATATTAAGACAAGAAAGAATCCTGCTTCGCAGGATTCACCGCCTGCGGCGGGTCGCAGCTGCGACATCTACATATCCGCCGCAGTGCGATCCCTCGGAGAGATTTTTATTTGACAGGTAATTTCGTAGAAATTTCCTGTCAAATAAAAATAGGGCTGTTGTATAAGAGATATATCTTATGCAACAGCCCCTATATTATTCCTTACCGTCAAAACAGTAGGTACAGAGATTTTCCTTGCCTATGCCTATTGCTTCTACCATATCGTCAAGCCTGTTAAAGCTAAGGGTGGTAAAACCAAGCTGCTTACGGATTTCATCCACCATGCGTTTATACTTTTCAGAGTCAGGATTGGTATACTCTTCAAGTACTTCGCTGCTTACATTTTCTCCTTCCTCACTTCTTATTACACGTCTTGTAATGAGGTCCATTTCTGAGGTTGAGCGTGAAAAGTTTATGAATTTGCAACCGTACATTATAGGAGGACAGGCAGGTCTTACGTGTACCTCCTTAGCGCCGCTTTTATATAAGAATTCAGTGGTTTCTCTAAGCTGAGTACCTCTAACTATCGAATCATCTATGAGAAGAATCCTGTTGCCATCTATTAGTTCGTGCACCGGGATGAGCTTCATCTTAGCGATTAAGTCACGCTTTGATTGTATGGTAGGCATAAATGAACGTGGCCAGGTAGGAGTGTACTTTATAAAAGGTCTTGAGAAAGGTATGGCTGACTCGTTTGCATAGCCCACAGCATGAGCGGTTCCGGAGTCAGGAACACCTGCAACGATGTCTAGTTTATCTTTTGGGAAGTCATCTCTCTTAGCCATAAGGCTGCCGCACTTATTTCGCATGGCTTCTACAGAAACACCTTCATAACTGGAAGATGGATAGCCAAAGTATACCCACAAGAATGAGCAGACTTTCTTTGTACTTTTTGGATCAACGAGAACTTTTACACCTTCAGGTGTGATTACATCTATTTCACCTGGACCAAGCTCTTTGTAGTGCTCATAGCCCAGATTAAGGTAGGCGAAGCTTTCAAATGAAGCACAAAATCCCTCATCCTTTCTTCCTATTGCAACTGGAGTCCTTCCATATAAGTCTCTGGCACAGTATATGCCAAGAGGAGTGAGGATGAGCATAGTCATGGAGCCTTTTATTTTCTCCCACACGTACTGAATACCGTCAATGAGATTGCCTTTTTGATTGATTAAGGAGGCTACAAGCTCAGTCTGATTAACTACACCACCACTCATTTCGAGAAAGTGTATTCCTCCTTCTTTTATAATCTCGTCTACTAACTCTTCGGTATTATTGATTTTACCCACTGTAACAAGTGAATAAGTACCGTGGTGAGACCTTACTATCAGAGGCTGGGGCTCATAGTCAGATATACAGCCTATGCCGTAATTTCCCTTCATTTCCTGGACATCACGATCAAATTTACTTCTAAAAGGAGAATTCTCAATATTATGAATTGCTCTATCAAAACCGTGTTCTCCAAGAACTGTCATACCTGCCCTACGGGTTCCTAAGTGTGAATGATAATCTGTTCCAAAAAATAAATCGAATACACAGTCATTCTTAAGCGCTGCTGCAAAAAAACCACCCATCTATTTACCCTCCTTATAAATACTAGATAATGATAGTACAACTAATATTATTAGTCAACACATAAAGCCATAAAAGAACTTTAAAATATATATAACCCCTGCTAATGACAGGGGTCATACTTATCATATTTCTACAGGTTTATTGAGCTTGATTACATCAACAAAATCAGTTTTACTTAACGGCTTAGAAAAATAGAAGCCTTGGATATATGTACATCCAAGAGCAATCACATGCTTAGCCATTTCGTTTGTTTCTACACCTTCTGCAACAATGTCAAAGCCAGCGACAAAAGCTGTTTTTATAAAGTTATCAAGTAGAATCATAGATTTTTTGTCACGGCTTATAAATGGCGCCTGTACCAGGGATTTGTCTATCTTAATTAACTTAAGCGGTAAAGACAGTATTCTTGAAAGAGAGGAGTATCCGGTACCAAAATCATCAAGTGAAAAGCTAATATTTTTACTTGATAATGTTTTAATATTGGTATCCACGATATCGGTAAATTCACTGGCAGAGGTTTCAGTTATTTCTAAGTTTATCTGGCTTGAAGCAATGTTATACTTTTTAAGGACTGATAAAATATTGGAAGCGAGGTTACTTTGGAGGCATTCCACCATTGAAATATTTACCTCTACATATTCAAGTCCATAAGCACCAAGATTCTCTGTAGAGAGTAGTTTACATACTTCTTCTATAACAAAAGCGCCTATATCAATGATGACAGAGCTTTTTTCGGCTATAGGTATAAAAACCCCCGGGGATATGTCATTGCCCTCATCATCCTTCATTCTGATAAGTGCCTCAGCTGAGGTGTATTTTTTTTCTTTGACATTATAAATTGGCTGAAAATAAACTTCCAGTCTGTTTTCGTTCAAAGCATTTTTCACCAGTTTTTCAATGCGTTCAATCTCCGTATCACTTTTTAATTGTAATTCCTCAGGTTCAATGGTTAGGATATCATCCTTATTATCATAGAGCTTTAGTGCATCAAAAAGTGTATTCACCATCCTGAGGCTAGAGACATCTTTAGGTGAGCTAAATAAGCAACAGGTGGAGTAAATCGGAAAGCTAAAGAGTGTTGCGTTGGCAAACTTTTCCATTATATGGCACGTTTCCTCATATATAAGTCTTGCTTTTGCTTCATTGCTTTCATCAAGCACAATTATGTATTGACCGTTTGCGAGCTTGAAAGTTAGCAGCTTCTTTGAAAATTGTTTTATATTTTTTAAGAATAGCCCTTCTGCATTAATTACCTTACTTATTTCTAAAGTGCTGGTAATCAAATCTATTTTATGTATGGTTACCGCTATGCACAAAGTTTTGGTTTCAGAAGTAAATCTGGAACCGCACATTGTTATAAAAGCATTTTTATTCATCATTTGGGAATCCTCATAATAATACTCATCAGGATTCTGTGTACCCATAAATACCAAAGTGATGAAGATGGTAAATGTAAACTGTATAAAAGAAGCATAAGGGAAAAAGTATTCAAGCAGTGTACCTGTTATTAGGATAACAATAATTGCAGGAATTATAATCTTGTAGTTTTGTGATAGTGCCTTTTTTCCGCGTAGTAGAAGATGAGTAGATATGACAATATAGTAAGCATCAATGATGTATAAGAGGGGATAAAATCTGCCAAGTTCAAATCTTCCATCTTCTGTAATATAAAATATAAAACTGTCACTATAGTTAATAATCATTAACAAGGCAACAACAACAAGAGGTGTTATAAAAAGCTTTGATATGTTGCTTCCATGGAAATGCTGATTGACAGCTATAGAAGTGTATAATAGCATAAGGCAAAAAGAACTGTACATCATAATATATTTTAGAGAATGCAGACAGTATATGAGTAACGGTTCTACCTTGCCATCAAGTAAAATGGCAAAGAAATCAACTGCCACAAAGGAAGTTACACTAAATATAGTATACATCAAGTTGTCATCTTGATACACTGATATGGAATTTTTTATTTTATATGATAAATAAAGGAATAGTAATATCACTATAGAGCAAACGTCAAACCAGATGCTATATGCCATTACCGTACTCCTCCTTTTATTAAAAATTCAGTTAGTTCTGCTATTTTAAGCGGTTTTGAAAAATAATAACCCTGTAAGTAATCAAAACCAAGCATTAGAGCATATTCCATTGAAGCCTTAGTCTCAATATGCTCAGCCTTAACCTGTAAGTCAAATTTTTTTAAGTAAGTTATTGTACAACTAAGAATCTTATGAGCCAATTCTGAATTAATCGCGGTTCCTGTAAGGAATTTATCTATTGTTACAGCATATATAGGCATGTCTGTCAAAGCAGAAGCGTTAGTATAACCATTGCCATAGTTTTCAAGTATGAACCTAAAGCCTGCTCTTGTCATAGCCTTCATGTTATCTACAATTACGCCGTCAAATTTAATCATAGAGTTTTTAGCAAGCTCAAAACATATAAGCTTAGGAGGAATATCATATTGAGACGCTAGGTTAACAAGCTTTGCTACCTTATTCTTCTTAAGCAAAAAGGAAACAGGCATGACAATTTCAACTGATTTTACTCCGTATGCCATAAGGCGGTTATCCCTAATCATCTTAAACAGCGATTCCAAAATATAGTCATAGAATCCAATAATCAAACCGTATTTTTCTGCAACAGAAATAAGGCTGCGCGAACTGACGTAACCTATTTCAGGTATATACATTGTAAGCTCTGTTTTCACAGAGTCAAATATCTTAAGTGAAGCATTAAATTCAGGCAAAAATGACAGGTAAATAGTGCCATTTTCATAGATACTTTGAATATTTGCTGCTATAAGCCTTTCCCTATCGTTTGCAGTGGTGTCAATGTCTTCAATAGTCAGATAATCCTTGCCCTTGGGAAGAACTGCAGTTGCTTCTGAGAGCATGGCTTTTTGTAGTAAATTCACACTGTCTATATCCTCAGGACAGTTATATAGACATATCCTCTTGGAAAGAATAACCTTGTTAGCAACAGTTATGTCAAAAGAAGATTCGAAGCGATCCAAAATGCTATAGGCAAGTAATTCCGCCATTCGCATATTTACCCAAAAATTTTCTAAAGAAATGCAAAGGGCAAATTTGCCACGTCCAAGGGAGTAGACGCTGGCATTCTTAGACAGGTGTATAAGGTAGGATGAAAGCTCGAGTATAAGCAAGTTAGTGTGCTCAGTACCAAATTCCTTATCCCAGGCATCAATCTTTTCTATAGCGATAGTAACGATTGAAACCGGCTTCTTCATTGACATAGCCACACTGAAGTTCGTAAAAAGCGCATTTTGGTTCTGAAGCCCTGTTACATAGTCAATATAATCCGCAGGACTTTCAACTGTAGTATACATGACAAGGACTAATAATGCCATAAAGAAGTTTTCTACTCCGGAATGTCTGTAAAAGTACTGAATGACAGTACCAAAAAACGGAATGAATGGCAGCAGGATAAAAGCTATTCTTTTGTCACGCCTTATATTTTGCCCATAGGCAATTATTATTGCTAATGTAAAAATGAGGTAGTAAAGTGCAACTAAGTAGAGAAGAATAAGAAATGCTCTTCTCTGATAGCCTAAAACAGGATCAATATAAAATACAGTACTTAAAAATGGATTCAGGCTTATGGTTACTATTGCAATTACCGCCGGTACATTTAGCAATAGTTTGATTAATGTCTCATTTACCTTGATGTTAAGCACTGAACATTCATAAAATGCTGATAAGGTACAGCACAAAATATGTGTATAGAAAAATATCATAGATAAAACATTGAGGATTAGAGTGTAATCCGCAATACTTTTATCACTATAGTAGATGTAGTCTTCAAGTAAAGCCTGTATTAAGGCAGAAAGCGTAGTGATCAAACAACACACATACAGCTTTCTGAATATACCGTTATATGGCAACGTTATTGTATGTCTAAACAATAGCATATAACCAATGGTAAGCTCCAAAATAAAGGCAGCTATTTCAAACCAATAATTATGTACCATTTTTTTCTCCCAGGGGTTTTCATATATATAGATGTGGGTGTCAAAAGTATTTGACACCCATTGATACAGGATTGCTACAGCTGCGCTTTCCGCAATCCTTGCAAAAATATTCGTAATCCGCTCATTTTTTTTGCAAAAAATGGCTACTTACTCATATTTTTTGCGTGTCAAAAGATAATAAATTCTCTTGCAAGCAAGCTTGCATCGAATTTTTATAATTTTGACACTTGTATCATATATACTATTTAGTATATCGTAAGTTTGCATCAATATGTTAAGATATAAGTAGAATTTTTAAAACTAATATTTGACAGCTGTATCATTATAATACATTATTGGAATGAAAGGCTAAAAAAAGGAAATGTCATAGTTTATTTGAATATTAATAGTATGGGCTTTGCAACAGGAGGGATATATGGAAGATAAAAAGTGTATTAGAGAACTCAGGGAAGAGCTTGAAAGAAAGATGCTATGTGAATATGCATCTTTTTCAGATTCATCACTTGGCAGAGATGTGGAGGAAGAGCCTGACGAGATAAGGACTACTTATCAGAGGGACAGAGATAGGATACTGCACTGCAAGGCATTTAGAAGGTTGAAGCATAAGACTCAGGTCTTTCTTGATCCTGAAGGAGACCACTATAGGACAAGGCTTACCCATACTTTGGAGGTTTCACAGATTGCAAGAACCATAGCCAGAGCCCTTATGCTAAATGAAGACCTAACTGAAGCCATAGCCCTGGGACATGACTTAGGTCATACTCCTTTTGGCCACGCAGGAGAGAGGGCTCTAAACAAGATTTCACCTTATGGCTTCCATCATAATGAGCAGAGCGTGAGGGTGGTTGAACTGCTTGAGAAGCACGGACAGGGGCTAAATCTCACAAAAGAAGTTAGAGATGGAATCAAAAACCACAGAAGTGCCTGCAAGCCTTCAACCCTTGAAGGCAAGATTGTAAGGCTTTCTGACAAAATAGCCTATGTAAACCACGATATAGATGATGCACTTAGGGGAGGCATACTGACTGAAAATGACCTCCCAAGCGAGTTTACTGCTGTGGTTGGACATGATGTGGCAAAGAGAATAGACACCATGGTAAAGGATGTAATATTTACCAGTATGGGAAAAAATGAAGTAAAGATGTCTGAGACTGTTGAGGCGGCCATGAGAGGCCTTAGGTCTTTCCTTATGAAGGAAGTCTATTGTAATCCTGCCGCAAAGAGTGAGGAGGTTCAGGCGCAGAGGCTTGTTGAGTATTTATATAAGTATTATCTTGAAAACTATGAAATACTGCCTATAGAGTATAAAAGGCTGGTAGAGGAGAGGGGAGAACCGCTTGAAAAGGTGGTTTGCGACTACATAGCGGGGATGTCAGATGACTATGCCATAAAGACGATTAAAGAAATATTTGTTCCTGTCCGCTGGGGAAAATACTAAGGAGATACATGTTTTATTCAGAAGAGATTGTAGATGAGGTTAGAGAAAAAAATGATATAGTGGATGTCATTTCTCCCTATGTCAGACTTACTAAAAGAGGCTCCAACTACGTAGGCTTGTGTCCGTTTCATAATGAAAAGACGCCTTCTTTTTCGGTGAATACAGGAAGGCAGACCTTTCACTGCTTTGGCTGTGGTGTTGGAGGCAATGCATACAGCTTTGTAATGAAGTATGAGAATTTGACGTTTCCCGAGGCAATAAGGCATTTGGCTGACAGAGCAGGGATTAAGCTTCCTGAAGAAGAGGATAATCCAGAAGCGAGGAAGAGGGCAGATCTAAGGACTAGATTGTTTGAGATATACAAGGAGGCAGCAAAGTTTTATTACTTCCAACTGAGGGGAGAATATGGAAGCCACCCTATGGAATACCTTAAAAACAGAGGGCTTACAGATAAGACTATCAATGACTTTGGTCTTGGCTACTCAGTAAAATCGCCAAATGCATTATACAACTATCTAAAGTCAAAGGGCTATAGTGACGAATTAATGATAAAGGCAGAACTTGTATCCTTCAAAGAGGGCAGGGGGATATTTGATATGTTCTGGAATAGGGTTATCTTCCCTATTATGGATTTAAACAATAAGGTTATTGCCTTCGGAGGAAGAGTGATGGGTGATGGAGAGCCCAAGTACCTTAACTCCAGAGAGACAGACATATTTAATAAGAGAAGGAATCTTTATGGCTTAAACTTTGCTAAGCATAGCAGAGAAGGATATATCTTACTCTGTGAGGGATATATGGATGTGATTGCGCTCCACCAGGCGGGCTTTACCAATGCTGTTGCCTCTCTTGGCACTGCACTTACAGAGGAGCAGGCAAGGCTTATAGCGAGATATGTTAAGGATGTAATTATTACCTACGACAGCGATGGAGCAGGGGTGAAGGCTGCAATCAGGGCGATTCCTATCTTGAAATCCGCAGGAATAAGAACTAAAATACTAAAGCTGACTCCCTATAAGGATCCTGATGAGCTTATAAAGGCAGTGGGAAGAGGGGAGTACGAGGAGAGAATCAAAAATGCTGAAAACAGCTTTAATTTTGAGCTTTCAAACCTTGAGAAGTCCTATGACCTGACAGAGCCTGAAGGGAAGACGGAATTCTTAAACAAGGTTGCTGACAGACTTACCGAGTTTGAAGAAGAGCTTGAAAGAGAGAACTATATAGCAGCTGTTGCTGATAGATATTTTGTATCAAAGGATGCCCTCAAAAGCCTGGTCAATAAAATAGGTGGAGCAAAAGAGATACGGGAAATATATAAAGATGCAGGTGAGAGGATAAAGAAGGCAGACAGGGCTAAGACAGCGGATGAGGGCCTGTTAAAGACGAATAGACTGTTACTTAGCCTCATCTCTGACAAGCCTGAACTATATAGCCGCATTAAAAATATAATATCTGCCGGGGATTTCGCTACCCCTTTATACAAAGACCTGGCGGAGAGAATATTTTCTCAGCTTGAAGAAGGTAAGAAGCCTAACGCAGCCGAGATAATAAGCAGGTATGAGTCAGGTGAAGATCAGTCTTTGGTCACTGCGGTATTTGAGGAGAACTTTGAGGCTGAGCCTGATGAAGCTGAGAGAGATAAGGCATTTAAGGAAATAGTGATTAAGGTTAAAAGAGCCGGACTTGAAGAAGAACTTAAATCAATCGACAGTAAAGACATGAAGAGCTTTATGGAGATTACTAAGAAGCAAAGAGAGCTGGGGAAACTGGACTTTTAGATTAGGCATTTAATATCTTTTTTATGACCTCGGGAGGGTAAACTTATGGATGAAAAGGTGCTGAAAAGTAAGTTGAATGAGCTTGTAAAGGACGCTAAGAAAAAGAAGGGGATACTGGAAGAGGATGATGTAAAGCATTTTTTTGAAGGCTATGATATAAGTAGTGAAGAGCTTGATAAATGCTATAAATACCTTGAAAAACATGGTATTAATGTGCTTATTTTAGATGAACTAAGTGATGAAGAGGATGATCCTCTGTTGACTGACGAGAATAGTGACGATATAGATAGTGATGAAAAATCTGAGTCTCTTGACCTTACTGTCCCCGATGGAATAAGTACTGAAGACCCTGTAAGGATGTATCTAAAGGAAATAGGCAAGGTTCCGCTTTTGTCAATGGAGGATGAGATAGAACTTGCCAAAAAAATGTCTGAGGGTGATGAAGAGGCAAGGCAGAAGTTAACTGAAGCCAACCTAAGGCTTGTAGTTAGTATAGCGAAGCGATATCTCGGAAGAGGGATGCAGTTTCTGGACCTGATTCAGGAAGGAAATATGGGACTTATAAAGGCAGTTGAAAAGTTTGACTATACAAAGGGCTATAAGTTCAGCACCTATGCAACCTGGTGGATAAAACAGTCTATTACAAGGGCCATAGCAGATCAGGCAAGAACTATAAGAATACCTGTACATATGGTTGAAACCATCAATAAGCTGATAAGGACACAGAGGCAGCTTACACAGACTTTGGGCAGGGAGCCGCAGCCGGAAGAAATAGCTAAAGAACTCGCTATGGAGCCTGAAAAGGTAAGGGATATCATGAAGATTGCCCAAGAGCCTGTATCCTTTGAGACACCTATAGGGGAAGAGGAGGACAGCCATATAGGTGACTTTATTCCTGATGACAGCAACATGGCTCCGGTAGAAATGGCTACACATGCCATACTTAAGGAACAGCTTGAAGAGGTACTGGGAAGCCTTACAGATAGAGAGGCAAGAGTCATAAAACTTAGGTTCGGGCTTGAGGATGGGCGTACGAGGACTCTTGAAGAGGTAGGAAAAGAATTTAATGTGACCAGGGAGAGAATAAGGCAGATAGAGTCAAAGGCACTAAGAAAGCTTAGACAGCCTAGCAGAAGCAGAAAATTAAAGGATTATTTGGAATAATGAAGAAAAGAAAAAGAATACCGAAAAGAATGCTTGCTATAGCTAACTTGGTTGACAATTCAAAGGTACTTGCAGATGTGGGCTGTGACCATGCATATATTTCGATAAATCTTCTTGAAAATGGTAAAGCTGAAAGAATAATTGCCTCTGATCTTAGAGAAGGACCGCTTAATATAGCGAAAGACAACATTAAACTTGAAGGCTTTGAGGAAAGGATAGAGACTAGGCTTTGTGCGGGACTTTGCGGCTATGAGGCAGGAGAAGTTGATACCATTCTTATATCGGGCATGGGAGGCAGGTTAGTTAAAGAGATACTTTCAGAGAGTATAGATGTCGTTAGAAGGGCCGATACCCTTATTCTAGAGCCACAGTCAGACCTAAGAGTGGTAAGGGCTTATCTTAAGGATATCGGTTTTGAAATAATTGATGAAGATATGCTAAGTGAAGGTGGAAAATACTATCAGATTATGAAGGCAGTAAAAAGTAAGGAAAGAATGGAAGTCTGTGATGATATAGGAGCTATGGCTGAGAACGAGTTTGGCCCTATTCTTATAAAGAAAAAGCATCCTGTACTACTGGAATTTCTTAAAAAGAGGAAGAATCATTATGAGAGGCTTCTGCAAAATAAGAGCTTTCTTACATCACAAAGTGCCACTAATAATGACAGAATAGCCATAATTGAAAATGAATTAAATATGGTAAAAGAGGCACTAATTAGGATTAATGGATAAAAGGAGACAGAAGATGGTAATTAAAGTTGACGGAAAGTCATTAGAGTACGAAAATGCGGTTAAGCTTTCTGATATTGCAAAGGACGTATATGGAGATGATAATGGGAAATTACTTGCCAAGGTAAACGGTAAGCTAAAGGAACTGTGGAAAAAGGTGTCAGAAGATGCAGAGATTACCTTCTATGATATAAATTCAAGCGATGGTGCGAGAACCTATGAGAGGGGAATGCTATTCCTTTTCATAAAATCTGTTCATGACGTATATGATAAAAGTGAAGTTACAGGCGTGAACTGTGAATATTCTTTAGGTAACGGTATATTTTGTGAGATAATAGGCAATGTAAAGGTAGATGATGAGTTTGTCCTCAAAGTAAGGGAGAGGATGGATGAGCTTGTAAGTGAGGATATCATGTTTGAAAAGCGCACCGTATCTACAAGTGAGGCTATAGACAAGTTCCTTAACAACGATTTATCTGACAAAGAACATTTGTTTAGATACAGAAGAGGCTCAACCACCAATATATACAGACTTGGCAATTATCATGATTATTTTTATGGCTATATGCCGTCTACTACAGGTGCTTTGAAGTCATTTGACTTAAAGACATATGACGGTGGCATTGTTATAGCACTGCCTAATGCAGGAGAAGGGCTTGAAGTAAAGCGCCCATCCTGGAAGCCTCGTGAGCTGCTTTACAAGACTATGAAAGAGGCAAATTCCTGGGGTAAACGCCTTGGGATAGCAAATGTAGGCAATCTTAATGATACCATCTCTGAGGGAAGGATAAATGATGTAATGCTTGTAAACGAGGCATTGCAGGAGGGCAAGATAGGTAAGATTGCTGAGAATATAGCAAAACAGCAGAAGAAGATTGTTATGATAGCAGGACCTTCTTCATCAGGCAAAACTACATTTTCACATAGATTGTCCATAGAGCTTATGGTTCAGGGACTTAAGCCTCATCCTATCGCTGCGGATGATTACTTTAAGGATAGGGAGCATACTCCAAAGGATGAGAACGGAGAATATGACTTTGAATGCCTCGAGGCTATAGATGTAGAGCAGTTTAATAAGGATATGACAGACCTTCTTGCAGGAAAAGAAGTGAAGATGCCTTCTTTTAATTTCAAGACGGGTAAGAGGGAGTATAAGGGAAAGACTCTTAAGCTGGGAGATGAGGATATCCTTGTGATTGAGGGGATTCATGGCTTAAACGATAAGTTTTCCGCATCACTTCCGAAGGAAAGTAAGTTTAAGATATACATAAGTGCACTTACTCAGCTAAACATTGATGACCACAACAGAATCCATACTACTGATTTGAGATTGCTTAGAAGAATGGTAAGAGATGCAAGAACAAGAGGAAGCAGTGCAGAGGATACCCTTGCAAGATGGGCTTCTGTGAGGAGGGGAGAGGAAAAGAACATCTTCCCATTCCAGGAGGGCGCAGATGAGATGTTTGATTCTTCACTTGTTTACGAGCTCGCTGTGTTAAAGCAGTATGCAGAACCTTTACTTTTTGGCATACCTACAGACTCGCCTTATTATTCTGAGGCAAACAGACTGCTTAAGTTTTTGGATTATTTCCTTACTATGCCATCTGACAATGTTCCAAAGAATTCGCTTGTTAAGGAGTTCATAGGAGGAAATTGTTTTCCTGTGTAAGGCATCAATTCAGAGGTATTGCTAAGCATTAAAAACTAAATATGATTTGCAGGAAAAAAGAAGCACCTGACTAAGGGATTATACGAACTTATCCTAAAAGCCGTTAATCTATCTTAGAAAGGGTACTTCTTTTTTGCATATTTTAGATTATTTTATTATTAAGTGAGAAACACTATAAGCCGGGTTATGTATCTGATGATCATCTATCTCGAATTGCCGTCACCGACAATCTCTATCGACCCACCTAAAAGCACGACGGGCAGCCGTATAGCTTTATATTTGGTCTTTCTTCGGATGGGGTTTACACAGCCTCCTTCGTTACCGAAGGAGCGGTGGTCTCTTACACACGCCTTTTCACCCTTATCTGACAAAGTCAGACGGTTATTTTCTGTTGCACTATCCTTGGAGTCACCTCCACCAGACGTTATCTGGCACCCTGCCCTGTGAAGCCCGGACTTTCCTCACCTGCCATAAGGCAGGCGCGACCATCTGTGTTTCTCAAGGGCTTAGTGTAGCATAAAAAATGCATATTGGCAAGGTACTCAAAAAGCCTCGTAGAGATTATAGTAAAATCACTTATATAATCCAGCCAATTTTGATAAGCAGTTATATATAAAACTTATAAGATGGGTGAATTGAAAAAGTTAGTTTCGCATCTCTGCTTCAATATTTATATTCCAGCTGAGACTGTAACTTACTTTTTATAAATTTAAATAATATTTTTGAGTAAATATGTACTTTGTAAAAAAACTATAATCAACCTTACAAGTATAGACTTCTCTTTTTTACCGTATAGCAAACAGGAGCCAAGGATACATTCCAGAATCCGGAATAAGTAACTTCCGCCCCTCCCTTATTGTGGTATGAGAACTCATCTTGTAACCTGAAATACCGGTTTATCTCTTTAGGAGCTTAGGGTTTTGGGTAATTTCAACTAGGGAAATTTTTTTGTATACCTAGGCTCTTTAATATTATTTTGCTACATTGAAACGCAAAATTATTGTAAGTGCTCTTGTTTCCAAACTTCGCTCTAGAATAAGAATTAACGCATGCCTAAAGAAAGATGTAAGTATTTGCTCATAGTTAAAAACTCCTTTGGTTTATAATATATAACCCTACCCTAATGAGTTTTCACGCCATATATGTTTTAGTTAGGTAATCAGTAAAGTCCATAGGTATAAATACATCTTTAGAATTAGTAAAGTCCAGTGAGTTAATCAGGGTATTTGGAATAAGTAAAATCCATACTAGTGCGGACTTTACTTTTTAAAATAACAATGTATGTTTTTACATAACATGTCTTAATTTAATCAAGAATAATTTTATTTATAACTTTAAGAAAATTAAACTTGACTTTAATAAAATTTAATATTATAATATATCTAGACAATAAAAGAAAGGATAATTAAAAACTGAATTGAAGAGCGATGTTTTAGGATGGATTGAAAATTTGGAGAACGACGAAATAGATTTTATTAAAAATTTTGTGATAATGTCTGGCTCACTTAAGGAGCTGGGAAAGATGTATGATGTTTCGTATCCAACAGTTAGATTGAGGCTTGATAGAGTTATCCAAAAAATTAAATTAAATGAAAGTGAAAAAGATGAGCCATATATAAATTTTATTAAAACTTTAGCTATTGATGATAAAATAGATTTCAACATTGCTAAGGTTCTGATTGAGAAATATAAAAGCACTTTGGGAGGTGATAGAGATGAAAGATAGTTTAATTGTGATGACTTTTTGGGTTGTAGTTTTAGTTATGCCATTTGCATTACAGGTTATAATATGCAAAAAGTCACAAGGGAAAATAGGACTTGTTTTACCTGTAATAGCATTTATTGTATCAGTTATTTATACATTGAATGTTGCAAAAATTGGAGAGAATGTAAATTTAGTAGCAGTTGCAACTTTTATTTTGACCAATATTTTTACACTGGTTCTTTATATAATTTACCATGTGTATAGAAAAAGGAATATAAAAAATAAGGAAGTGGAGAAGATGAAACTTAGAGATTTGTAAGTAATATTGACAAATGGATGTTTAAGTATTTGGCAAGTGTCAAATTGGAGCGGAGGTCATGAAGCGTCAGGAACATCTTACCAAGCTAAGTGTTCAGGGAATTTTCATTTTGGTTTAGAATATGAAGGGAATGGACTTGTTATTCAGGATATTTATTGCCGTAATACGATAACCTGTAGTAAAAACGGAGACATATCTAAGAGTGTAAATTGGTAGTGCTTAAAGAAATAACATTTGTATTGTTTTACATATCACTAATTTTGGTGAATTGAAAAAGTAAGTTCCGCATCTGAGCTTCAATATTTATATTCAAGCTCAGACTGGAACTTACTTTTTCTAAATTTAAATAATATTTTTGTGTAAATATGTACTTTGTAATAAAAAAATACTATAATCAACCTTACAAGCATAGATTTCTCTTTTTTACCGCATAGCAAACAGGAGCCGAGGATACATTCCAGAATCTGAAATAAGTAACTACCTCCCCTCCCTCCTAACGCTTGTGCAATCATATTGAAACTAAATTTTTAGCCAGCATAACCTCTATGTCGGAACGCATGTCTAAAGAAAGATGTAAGTATTTGCTCATAGTTAAAAACCCCTTTGGTTGATAATATATAACCCTAACCTAATGAGTTCTCACACCATATATATTTTAAACAGGTAATCAGTAAAGTCCGTAGGTATAAATACAATCTTTATAATTAGGAAAGTCCAGTGAGTTAATCATGGTATTTGGA
Source organism: Catonella sp. (assembly GCF_057250765.1). NCBI lineage: Bacteria > Bacillati > Bacillota > Clostridia > Lachnospirales > Lachnospiraceae > Catonella > Catonella sp. The sequence continues at coordinate 179 of NZ_DBHIEC010000013.1, read as the reverse complement.
ATAAGTAAAATCCATACCAATGTGGACTTTACTTTTTCAAATAACAATCATAATGATGGAAAGAAAGTCTATCTTGACAAAATACCTCTATATGTTTATAATTATGTTCATAATCATATAGATACTAAACTTCAGATACAAGTTACAAAAATAAGGAGGTATGGTTATGGCCACAAAAA
>NZ_DBHIEC010000012.1:0-89331 GCF_057250765.1 Catonella sp. | reverse complement strand
CAACCCCGTGAACCGCCTCAAGATGCTCAGCATGCATAAGAAGGCCTGCAAACTCATACTTATATCCCTCAAGCCCAAAGAGCACTCCAAGTCCTACATCATCAATACCACCCTCCATAGCCCTGTCCATAGCCTCTGTATGATAGCAGTAGTCATGCTTTGGTCCTGTTGGATGTAGCTCCTCGTAGCTTTTCTTGTTGTAGGTTTCCTGAAACAGTATGTAGGTTCCTATGCCTGCATCTGCAAGCTTTTTGTAGTTTTCTACAGTTGTAGCGGCAATATTTACATTAACCCTTCTTATTGCACCGTTCTTGTGATTCACACTGTAAATGGTCTTGATGCAGTCAAGAATATATTCGATAGGGTTATTAAATGGATCTTCTCCCGCTTCTATCGCAAGTCTCTTATGTCCCATATCCTGAAGGGCAATTACCTGTTCTTTAACCTCTTCTTTAGTCAGCTTCTTTCTTGCTATTGTTTTATTCTTGGCATGATAAGGACAGTACACACAGCCATTTATACAATAGTTTGATAAATATAAAGGTGCAAACATAACTATTCTATTGCCATAGAAAGCAAGTTTGATTTCCTCTGCAATTTTATTGATTTCTTCATTTATTTCAGGGATATCACAGGCAAGAAGTACAGATGCCTCCCTGTGGGAGAGACCATTACAGACATAGCCCTTATCTTTCTTTACGGGCTTAGCCTTCTCTAAGATTGTTCGAATAAGTTCCAGATTGTTTTTGTTTTCCTCTGCATAAGCAAGAGTTTCAAGTATTTCTTCGTTATTGATAAATTCTTCAGCTTTAAGCGATTTTACATCATATTTGTACATATAATTCCCCTTTCTTAAGGTCAGTTAATCTTCCCTTTTAGATGTACTAATGTCGCCTCTCTCGTTTACTATTTCAAAGCCGATAGCAGACATTCTCTTTTTCAACTCTCTAAGCCCCTCTGCAGCCTCACTTCCTGTACATAGCTTCTTGTCATAGAGGGCATATTTCCCTCTAACTTCTGACGGAGAAAGATTAGGCATAATGACATTTGCCCCGGCAAGTATCCCTTTTTCTCTTCCATAGCTATCAATAGTTCCGAGAGCTGTGGTCGAAGGCAAGAGAACAGGAGGGTGTATCAGTCTTATTATGGATAGCAGATAACAGGTAAAATCTGCACTTCCGTTTTGCATATCCTTAAAAGGAGTATCCTTTTGCGAAATAAATGGCCCAATTCCACACATTTCAGGTCTTAACTCCTCTATGAACTTTAAGTCTTTTGCGATAGTTTTTGCAGTCTGATACGGTGAGCCTACCATGAAGCCACAGCCCACATAAAAGCCTGCTTCCCTAAGACTTTTAATGCAGTCCATTCTGTGAGATAAGGTAAGTTCAGGCGGATGAAGCTTTGAATAATGTAAAGAATCTGCAGTTTCGTGACGAAGCAGATATCTGTCAGCCCCTGCTGCCTTTAACTTCAGGTAGCTTTCTCTGCTTCTCTCTCCCAAGGATAGTGTGAGAGCGACTTCAGGATATCTTCTCTTAACCTCAGTGATTACCTCTACCAGAAATTCATCGCTAAAGGCCGCATCCTCTCCACCCTGCATGACAATGGTACGAAAGCCAAGTCCATAGCCTGCATCCACACATTCAAGGATTTCATCCGCTGTAAGCCTGTATCTGTCAACCTCTCTGTTGCTCCTTCTTATACCGCAGTAGTAACAGTCATTCTTACAAATATTACTTACCTCTATCAAACCTCTTATAAAAATCTTGTTGCCATAATGAGCTCTTCGCTCCTTATCCGCATATTTCCTGAGTATTTCAGCGTTTTCTTCATTAAAGTTTTCTACAAGTGTCTCATATTCTGAAACGCTTAAACTATGTTTCTCCCCTAACCTCTCTATTAACTCTCTAGCATCATTCATCATTAGAAATCACGCCTGAAAAAGAAGTCTTAACATTAACCCCCTCAAGCTTTCCTATCTTCCCCGCTAATTCTGATGTAGTATCCTGAGGTGCATCCATGGCAATGCTGATAATATTAATCTCACGCCTCTTGTAAGGTATACCCATTCTTCCGATAATGAACTCACCATACTCGTGTAAAAGAGCATTCAGCTTCTCAACAGAATCCCTCTCATCCACAATAATGCTTAAAAGTGCCACTCTCTTTTCCATACTTAAACTCCTCCTTAAATAAAAAAGAACAAACCTTATAATAATTATACAAAGTTTGTTCCCGAATTTCAACAATATTAGCCAAAACTAACAAAGTTCTCTTACCCCTGCTTAAGCCCTATTTTAGTATCAGTTGCAAGTTTTTTCATTTCTCTCGCAGAATTTATCACATTTTCTGTAACTGCAACTCCACCTAATATCCTTGCAAGTTCACTAACCTCTTCAGCCTCATCAAGCCTCCTGATATCTGTAGCGGTATGATTATCATCAGCTTTTTTCTCAATGAGATAATGATTATCTGCCATAGCCGCTATCTGTGCAAGATGGGTAATGGCTATAATCTGCCTCTTGGCTGAAAGAAGAGCCATCTTCTCAGCTACCATCTGAGCCGTTCTGCCACTTATACCTGTATCCACCTCATCAAAAATCATAGTAGGTATCTCATCTGTATCCGCCATAACCGACTTGAGAGCAAGCATTATTCTTGAAAGCTCACCGCCAGAGGCAACTTCAGATATCGACCTCATAGGCTCACCCGGATTAGTAGATATCTTAAATATAATCTCGTCATTTCCCTTGGAAGTAAAATCTTTGGACCCTGCAAATTCCACATCGAACTCTACCTGAAGGAAGTTGAGGTCTATAAGGGACTGCTTCACAAGCTTTGAAAGCTTAAGCGCACCCCTCTTTCGCACCTTTGTAAGCTCATAACACTCAGATAGAATCACCTTCTTTAGCTTTTCTACTTCCATAGAAAGTTTTTCTTTATACTCTGAGGCATGCTCAAGCTTTTCTATCTGCGCAAGAGAAGCATCAAGGAAGTCAATTGTAGTCTCATAAGAGTCTCCATGCTTAGCATATATCCCTCTTATCTTGTCAAGTCTTGCCTCAGACTGCATAAAATCTGCTTCATCAAATACATTGTCATCAGCATAATCAGAGAGTGAGCGCTCAAAGTCATTTAAGAGGCTTTCTATTTCTGATATCTGATTCAACAATTCTACAGAAGTCTCATCCACATCAGACAGCCTTGACATAGCCCTTACTATACTTCCAATGCTGTCATCAGCCCCACCATTATCTGAAAGGTTCTTCCTTGCCTCTTCTATAAGACTTACTATCTTGCTTGAAGAAGAGTACTTACGAACCTTTTTGTCAAGCTCCTCTTCCTCATCTTTTGCTAACTTCGCTGACTCTATCTCTTTGCATTCGTATTTAAGAAAATCAAGTTCCCTTGATATGGAAGCTTCATCAGCACTATATTCAAGAAGCTCATTTTCCTTATTTCTATACTCAGTTACAAGATCTTTCAGCCTTTTTTTATAAGGCTTAACTTCATCTTTGAGATATTTGTCAAGCAGTTCTAGATGATTCTTAGAAAGCTGCAAGGTCTGATTTTCTGTCTGCCCATGGATATCAAGGAGGAGGGCTGCTGCCTCTTTTACCTTCGAGAGGGTAACTGTCTCCCCATTGATTTTGCTTACACTTCTCTCCCCCGTAAACTTCCTGGTGATTACCACCAGTCCGTCTTCCGGTATGATATCAAGCCTCCTTAGCTTATCCCCAACATCATTATTTACGGAAAATATGAGCTCTACAAAGCCTGACTCCTTGCCTGCCCTAACCAGATTCTTACCTGCTTTGGCACCCAGCGCCAGGTTGATAGAGCCTATTACTACTGATTTTCCCGCACCTGTCTCTCCTGTAAGGATGTTTAGTCCCCCACCAAAAGAGACTTCAGCCTCATCTATGATTACCAGATTTTTAACATGAAGTCCCTCCAGCATATATCCCCCTTATTTTATGTTCTTTACTACTAATCTACAACGAAGTACTGCACCGTTCACCCTCGCAAGTATGTAGGTTGTTCCGGCTTTTTTGGCAGTAACAACACCGCCTGCTACTGTTGCTATATCAGGATTCTCTGAATCCCAAGATACATTCTTTACATCTCCAAGCACCGATAATGAATAGGTGTCGTACTGTTCAAGGTCAAGTCTGTAGAAGTTAAGACCTACAACAGTCACAGAAACCTGAGCTGTTCTTCCACTTGTTGTTGATGCAGTGATTATAGCTGTTCCAGGTGCAACTGCGGTTATGAGGCCCTTTTTATTCACCTTCGCTACAGCCTTATTGTTTGTAGCCCACTTAACCTTATCATCTGTTCCACTTGGGCTGATTGAATAAACTGTACTCTGCTTGTCGCCCACACCCATTGTGAGTGTTGTATTGGACAAAGTAAGCCCTGTAGCAGGCACATACTCTCTTACCTGTACCACTACCACCTGTTTCTTCTTGCTGTTATCCTTTGCGGCAACAGTTATCTTCGCCTTTCCTGCGGCAAGAGCTGTCACCCTTCCCTTGGAGTCCACCATGGCAACGTCAGTATTGTCAGATATGTACTTAGCTGTCTTGTAGGTAGCATTCTTAGGTGTTATTTTAACTTTGATAGTCTTTCTTCTTCCTACTATCATAGAAAGGAAGGACGGATTGGCGCTTATGGAGCCTACTTCTCTTACTACCCTTATTCTTGCGCTGGCTTCAGCACCACTTCCATCAGTAGCCTTTACTTTAATTGTAGCATATCCCGGCTTTTTACCATATATCATACCTGACTTATTGACAGATACCACGCTGCTCTTACTGCTTGTCCATTTTAACTTTTTATTCGTAGCAGAATTGGTCTTTAGCTTTGCCTTAAGCAAAAAGCTCTTGTGATAGCCCAGATTATAGGCTGTTTTATTAAGTGTAATCTGAGATACAGGCTCTTGTACAGTAACCACGCAGTTAGCCTGCATACCGTTCTCATCAGCTGTTACGGTAATGATGGCAACTCCGCCCTTCTTACCTTTAACAACACCGTTTTTATCTACACTTGCTACTGATGACTTGGATGATTTCCACTTTACTTTTTGATTGGTAACATCCTCAGAGTCAAAGGTCACTTCAAGTTCAAGCTCATCTCCCACAGCAAGGTCATATTCTGTATAATTAAGCTCAATGCTGCCAACAGGCTGATTGACCTTAACCGTACATACTGCAGTGAGTCCGTTGCTACTCTTTGCTGTAATTATTGTGTCTCCTGCTGATACCGCAGTTACCTTACCCTTGGCATCTACCTTTGCTACAGACTTATCTGCCACAGACCAAAGCACCTTGGTCTCTGTAGTTGTCTTTGGATTAAATGTAGCTTCAAGTGTATAGCTCTCACCCACATCAAGGATAAGCGAAGCCGCTGAGAGCTTCATTCCGGTAGCCTGCTGTGTCACCTTGACAGTCAGGGTAACACTTACCTTTCCATCCGGAGTAGAAACTATAACATAAGCCACACCCGCCTGCTTCGCAGTAATAAGTCCTGTCTTGCTTACATCTGCAATCTTGGGATCCATTGACTTATATTCAAGGTTCTGGTTAGATGCATCACTTGGAGTAAGTGTTGAAGATACCTTATATGTCTCTCCTACTGCAAGAGAAATCTCATTTTTCTCAAGCTTGATTCCCTCTACTGATTTGATTATGGTCAAATCACAGGTTGACATAACCTGTGGGTTAGTATCTGATGAAGCTATAATGCTTACATGTCCTGCTGACTTAAAGGTAACAAGACCTGTGGCATCTACCGTTGCTACCTTTTCATTGCTTGACTTCCAATTGATCTTCGCACTTGTAGCCTCCTTTGGAGTGACTGTAGCTGACAGCTGGAAAGTCTTATCACTGAGCGGCTTTTCTGCTACGCTCTGTGAAAGTATGATACCTGTAACTGCTGTATTGACAACAACTTTTGCAGAACCAAGTACCACATTGTCCTTATTAAGTGCCATAATGATGGCTATACCCGGAGATACACCGGTTACGGAAGCTACAGCAGAATGATTATTTTCATCATCTATCTTTACTATCTCAGGGTTAGAGCTTCTCCAGTACAAATAAGTTCCTGCTGAAGTCTTAGGTGTAATATCCGCCCTGATTGAAGCTATTTTATCTACTTCCAAAACTGTCTCTTCAGGTGTAAGAGTAATCTTGGTCACAGCTGCAGTTACGATTATCTTACAGGAGACTCTCTTGGTTATTCCTCCAACTGTGTGTTCGACTGTAACTGTAGTCTCGCCTGCTGCCACACCCTTTACTACTGCGCTCACTCCATCACCTGCCACTGTAGCAATGCTTGTATTTTCAGATGTCCACTGCCAAGAATCGGATGTAGACACATCTGTCGCCACTGCATTTAGGTCGACAGAGCCACCCACAGGAATAGTGAGGTTGCTTGCACTAAGTGCAATGGTATCAATTACTACAACAGTTACCACAAAGCTGCTGCTTCCGTTGCTTACTGTAACAGTACCTCTTCCTGTCTTAAGGGCTGTAATGACAGATGTGGAGTTGTTTACCTTTACCGCACCACTTCCATCTGCTACAAAGGTAAATTCCTTTATACTTCCGATATTTGAATTGTTGTATATATCATAGGTATCTCCCACATTCATATATACAGTTGCATTGGAGGTCATAAGAGGCACAACTACCTTAAATGAAACCTTTGCATAGTTAAGGTTTTTATAGTCATTTTTAACATTCTTAAGCCTTGCCGTTACCTCGTAAGTACCCGCTCTCTTGCCCTCTATCAGGAAGTTGGCAGCAGAATCATTAGTCTTTGTTCTCGTATTGGTAAATGAGAGGATGTCCTTTACAACTTTTCCGTCTTTCTTTACTTCCCACTCTATGTCGTTTGGATCCATTACATTGGTGTAAATGGCCTTCTTGCCACCTTCTAAGGTAATTACATCGTTACTGCCAATTGGATTAAAGTTTGTATACACTCCTCCTGTCGCATTTTCAAGCGAAAGCTTAAAAGGAACTATAACTCTTGTAGAAGTTTCCTTAACCTTACCTGTAGGATCTTCTCCTGCTGCTACAGCCACCTCTGCAACGCCTGCGCCAACCGCTTTTACTACACCGTTACTCTGGTCTATTTCAAGCACAGAATTGTCGTTATTCTTTCCATTTACAGATACTGACCAATTGAGTATTGAGCCTCTGTAATCAAGATAGCCATCGGCAGTAGAGGTCTTATAGCCTTTTAACTTTATCTGATAACTGTCATTTACCACAGGTATTACAAGGGTACCGGGTCCTTTATCTGTAGAGAATACAGTCTCGTATTTTGGCTTATTTGCATCTGTAGTAGTATTGGTCTTGTCTATCTCAAGGTCTACCTTGACAAAGAAGCTGAAGTTGTAGTTAGTTCCTGCAATCTGAACACTACCTGATATCTGCTTACTTCCTGCTCCTCTTTTAGTAAACTTGATACCTGTGCTGTCTCCATTTGCCGCAGTAGTTACCTCAGCCTTAACCACATTTTCAGAGGTATCATTAAGAATTATCTTAGCACCGCTCACAGCCTGTGAGGTCTTCGGCGGTGTCTTTAATATACTTGTAAGCACCAAGGTGTTAGTATCCTGAATAAGTGTATAAGGCTCCCTTGAGCCACCGTTTGCAAGATTTACTTCAAAGTCACCCTCTTTAAGCAAGTAATCCCTGTCATCAGCTGCAAGTACGCTGTTTATACTATTGCCTGCTATTCTCTGAATATTTGACAAAGTTTTAACAAATCCCGGAATTAAGCCCTCACCTGCATTTTCAGGCAGTGGTGCGAGGTTTAGCACCATAAGCAGGGCTAAGAACAAGGCTGTCTTACCTTTTGATTTTTTAAATAGTTTCACGCGATTATCCTTCATGGATTTCCTCCTCTAATTAGCACTAAACAATATTTCAATGCTATCCCAATCCTTTGGCAGTTATGTGTCACTTTTAAAAAACCATATCACTTACTTGCGCAAACGATATGGTTGTATACTTATTCATCCCAGTTGTGAAATACATTCTGCACATCATCTTCTACATCTAATAAATCGAAGATTTTGTTGATTTTCTTAATATCTTCTTCATCAGAAAGTGTAACATAATTCTGAGGAATCATCTTTATTTCTGCCTCAGCCATTGGTACACCTAGCTTTTCAAGCTTTTCTCTGACCTCTGAAAATGCTTCAGGTGCAGTTAATATTTCAAAGCTGTCATCATTGTCAATGAAGTCCTCAGCCCCTGCATCTATTACTGTCATCATAAATTCATCAGGGTCAGCATCATATTCCTCTTTATCTATAAGAATCTGTCCCTTTTCATCAAACATATAAGACACACAGCCCGGAGTTCCTACATTGCCGCCACCTTTTGTAAAGGCATTTCTTACATTGGCTGCTGTACGGTTCTTGTTGTCTGTAAGAGTTTCAACTATAATGGCTGTCCCGCTTGGACCGTATCCCTCATACACAGCACGCTCATAGTTTACTGAATTTGCATCTCCTGCTGCCTTCTTAATGCCTCTGTCAATTGTGTCATTTGGCATGTTGTTAGCCTTGGCTTTGGCAATTACATCACGAAGCCTTGAATTGTTGGCAGGATCTGCGCCTCCCTCCTTTACAGCTACTGCAATTTCTCTTCCAATAATGGTAAATATCTTACCCTTTGCTGCATCGTTCTTTTCTTTTTTGTGTTTGATATTGGCAAATTTTGAATGTCCTGACATCTTATTATCCTCATTTCATATATTATTCGGGCATCTAATCCTTTGCAAACAGGCTCACAGAGGACATCCCATATTAAAAACATGCATTTTATTCTATCACTAATGGCTTTCTCTGTAAAGTTATTACAGATTAAGCAAATCGTTAAAAGACTCTGCCATAGTAGGATGTGTGTAAATCTGATCCCTTAGACTCTCATAGCTTATTCCCTCGTTCATAGCCAAGGTAAACAAGTTGATAATCTCATGTGCCTCTACTCCAAAAAGATTTGCTCCAAGTATCTTTCCTGTCTTTTCATCTATGAGTACCTTGAAAAGTCCTGTCTGATTGCCTAAAATCTTTGCCTTAGGAATCGCCATTACAGGGAGTTTGGCAAGCTTATAGGATGCTCCTGCTGCCTTAGCTTCCATCTCATTCATACCTACCTTAGCAAGGGATGGCACCACAAATACATTGAAAGGAATATGTTTTCTTTCTTTCAGGTTGTACTTTCCATCGTTAAATAGCACACTCTTTATGATTCTAAAGTCATCAAGTGAGAGGTAGGTAAACTGCAGTCCTCCGTGTACATCACCCAGAGCGTAAATGTTTGGCACATTGGTTTCAAGCCTGTCATTTACAGGGATTTCTCCCCTCTCGCCTACCTTTACTCCTGCTTTATCAAGGGATAATTCTTGGGTATCAGGTCTCCTTCCTGTAGCCACAAGGACAGCGGAGAACTTTTTCACTTCCTCCTTACCCTCTGCATTTTCAAAGTAAACATTTACTCCGTCCGAGACTTCTTCAAATCTAGTTACCTTGGTGCCGAGTAAAAATGCAGCACCCTGAGCCTTAAGCTCATCCATCACAAGGCCTGCGATATCTTCATCATCCCTTGGAAGAAACTTTGGATTATCACCAAATACTGTAACCTTGCTTCCAAAGAGCGAGTAGGTGCTGGTAAATTCAAGTCCAATATAGCCGCTTCCTATGATTGCAAGGCTTTCCGGGAAGACTTCTAAGTCCATAATGGTTTCACTGGTATGGATGCGTTCAGATAAGTTAAGTCCCTCTATCTTAGGCACTACAGGTACCAGTCCTGTATTTATAAATATTCTCTCAGCCTGAATCTCCAAGTTTCCCTCTGATGATTTTACTTCCACGGTATTAGCATTAACAAAGGATGCAGTTCCATCAATTACCTTTACATTGGGAACTCCCGCTACCTTATCGTAGTTCGCCTTATTAAGCTTTGATATAAGATCTTTCTTAGCCTCTACAGCCTGCTTGTAGTAGGTCTCGTTATCAAGAGATGACACCTTTCTAAGCGTAGCCTTATTGGATAAAAACTTAGATGGTATACAGCCTACATTTATGCAGGTACCTCCATACATTTTCTTATCTTTTTCAACTAAAATCACGCTTTCTCCCTTGCTTCCCAAGAAGCCCGCAAGTGTCTTTCCTGCTTTACCAAAACCGATGATTAAATTCTTAACTGTTTCCATAATTTTACCTCTTTTCTATGTGGTTAACTTTACGAAGGTTGATAACACAAATTCTCACTTACAAAATCAGCTTTATCTGGTAAGTTTCTTTAACTCATTTATTACATCTGTGGTAGAACTGTTCTCAGAAACTGCTATGAAAATGGTATCATCTCCTGCTATACAGCCTATAATCTCATTTATTTCAAGTGCGTCTATAGCAGTAGCCACCGCCATAGCCATACCGACTACAGTCCTAAGCACTATGAGATTGCCTGAGGAAAACATTGATACAAAGCCATCCCTTAGTACTCTTACATATTTTTCACTTACACCTTCGTCATTTTGGATGACTGCATATTTCTGCCTGTTCCCTGCATTTACCTTGGTTAAATTCAACTCTCTGATATCCCTTGAGATAGTTGCCTGAGTCACATCAAATCCGCTTTTCTTAAGCAAATCCAACAACTCCTCCTGTGTACCTATCTCTCTGGTTTTGACAAAATCAATTATTGCATTATGCCTCTTTGTTTTCATAACTCCCTCACTCATTTAAGATAATAATACTAAACTTAATTTAGCTTAAGAACTTCTTTCTGTAGCTTTCAAAAAAATTGAAATCATTTATCCTAAGGAATGGCACCGTAAGTTCTGACTTCATTACCTGAACCTTGTCACCAGGCATAAGCCTTATCCCCTTGTTGCCATCAAAGCTCACTATGGCCTCATCAGGCTCACTCCTCTTATTCCATTCAACATCTATGTCAATCTTTGATGCAGAAGAAGTAATCACCCCTCTGGAGTTTAAGCTGTGTGGGCAGATAGGATGGATGCCAAAGACCTCTGCATCAGGAAGTATGATAGTCCCCCCTGCGGAAAGATTATAACCTGTAGAGCCTGTAGGAGTAGTTACTATGATGCCGTCTCCGTGAAGTGAGCTCACCTGATTGCCATCTATATAAACAGATGTGGATATGGCTCGTACGAGATTGCCCCTTGCCACCACTATATCATTAAGTGCATTGGCTTCATAGACTTCCTTACCGTCTTTAATCACTCTTCCCTTTAGCATAAATCTCTTTTCAAGCTTATACTTACCTGTTATTACCGCATCGATAGCCTTGTAAATATGCGAAAGTTCCACTTCAGCAAGAAAGCCCACCGTACCAAGGTTTACTCCCAGTATAGGTACCCCCGTCTCCGCAAGCTCTCTGGCGGCCTGAATGATGGTTCCGTCCCCGCCAAGAACCATAACACAGTCTGCATCCTTAGGAAGGTCAGTTATATCAGTAAAGTTCTCCATAAGCTCAGCACTTCCGCTCTTTACCTTCAGCCTATGAAAACTTCCTCCCTTTTCCTCAATATAGGCGCATACCTTATCTATGTCAACCTCGGCTGCCCTTGTTGAATGATTAACTATAATTCCTATCTTTATCATTATTCCTCCCCCTTATTCAGGGTATTTTCAGCTTCTTCAACTACTTTCTTTACTTCATTCAAAATATCTGATACACAGCCATCTTCCTGCATTTCTCCCCTTTTTTCTATGCATAAAAGATATTCAATATTCCCCTCAGGCCCCTTAACAGGGGAAAATGTAAGCCCCTTGATGATGAAATTAAGCTCCCCTGCAAATCTAATTACCTTCTCGATTACTTCTTCGTGCACCCTGAAGTCTCTTACTACGCCCTTCTTGCCAACTTTTTCTCTTCCTGCTTCAAACTGAGGCTTTATAAGGCAGACCATTTTTGCCCCTGGTTTAAGGAGGTTAACGGCAGCAGGAAGAACCTTGGTAAGAGAGATAAAAGACACGTCCACAGAGGCAAAGTCAGCTTTATCCGGTAAATCATCCTCCGTGACATAGCGTATATTAGTCTTTTCCATAGAGACTACCCTAGGGTCTTCTCTTAGTTTCCAGGCAAGCTGGTTGGTGCCAACATCGATTGCATACACCTTTGTGGCACCGTTTTGGAGCATACAGTCAGTAAAGCCTCCTGTAGATGAGCCGATGTCTATACACACCTTGCCCTCAAGTACGGGCTTATACACCTCTATAGCCTTTTCAAGCTTTAAGCCTCCCCTGCTCACGTATTTTAAGGTCTTACCCTTTACTTCTATCTCTACTTCCCTGTCAAACTTACTCCCAGCCTTATCTTCTCTCTGACCGTTAACAAAGACCTCTCCCGCCATAATGACGGCCTTTGCCTTTTCTCTGGACTCAAAGAATCCTCTTTCGGTAAGAAGTACATCCAGTCTTTCTTTCATTATCAACTACCTTCTAAATAGCTCATCATCTAACTTAGTAAGAGCCTCTTCTTTTATTTTTTCTGCGATAACCTCGGCATTAAGTCCATATCTATCCCATAACTCATCTACACTTCCCTGTTCTATGAAGCTATCCGGCAAGGTTACGGGTATGAAATGATAGGCTAGTCCAAGCCCCGCCGACTCTGCCATAAGCCTCTCAGTATAGCTCCCTGTTCTTACACTTTCCTCAACCACAGCTACAACCCAATGGTCGTCTTTAAGTTCTTTAAGGAGGCTGCCGTCAGCCCTGTCAAGGAAGCGGACATTTACCACCGTAGGAAGAATCTTATTTTCTTTAAGGATTTTGCTTATATCCAGGGCTAGCTTAACTGTCTTTCCTGTAGCAAAGATAGCAACATTCTTACCCTTTTCAATGACCACATTTTCATAGGCTTTTATAGTCTTAAATTCTATGTCTGTAAACTCATCTGCCATCCCTCTCGGGAAACGGACAGCCACAGGTTTATTAAGGCTATAAGCATAGATTAACATCTCCTTTAGTTCTCTCCCGTCTTTTGGACTTAGAACGGTAAGATTCGGGATTGAAGAGAGATAGCTTGTGTCAAAGATGCCCTGATGGGTTTCTCCGTCACTGCCTACAAGCCCTGCCCTATCAACTGCAAATACTACAGGCAGTTCCTGAAGACAGACATCATGTATAATCTGGTCATAGGCTCTTTGTAAAAATGTGGAGTAGATAGCCACCACAGGCTTTAGCCCGGAAGCCGCCATTCCTGCTGCAAAGGTAACGGCATGTTCCTCTGCTATGCCTACATCAAAAAATCTGTTAGGGTACACCTGCTTAAAGTTGTAAAGTCCTGTACCAAAAGGCATTGCGGCTGTTATCGTAACAAGCTTATCATCCTTTGCAGCAAGCTCTAGGACAGTGTCTGAAAATATGGATGTATAACTCCTTCCTGTCTTTACACTGAGGCTCTCTCCTGTCTTTATGTCAAAGGGATCCACTCCGTGGAACTTAGCAGGATGTTCTTCAGCCTTTTTATAGCCTAAGCCCTTTCTGGTGATGACATGTACAATGACGGCACCCTCGACTCTCCCTGCATTTTCAAGGGCAGCCTCAAGTTCCTTCATATTGTGCCCGTTTACAGGTCCAAGGTAGGTAAGTCCCATGTCTTCAAAAAACATCCCCGGCACGAACATACGCTTAATTACATCCTTTGAGACCTTAAGCTTCTCAAAGAGCCTGTTGCCAATGTTTGAACCCGTTAAGGTCTCTTTTACACCGCTTTTTAGCTTGAGGTATTTTCTGTTTGTCCTTATTCCATCAAGGTATCTGGCTACTCCACCCACATTCTTTGATATGGAGCATTCATTGTCATTAAGTATAATTATAAGATTGGACTTAAGTGTGCCTGCATTGTTAAGCGCCTCAAGTGCCATACCGCCTGTCATGGCGCCGTCACCAATAACTGCAACCACCTTTTCATCCCTGCCTAAAAGGTCTCTTGAGGCCGCAAAGCCCAGGGCCGCAGAGATAGAGGTTGAAGCGTGTCCTGCTCCAAAGGCATCGCAGTCACTCTCGTTTCTTTTGGGAAAGCCTGAAAGTCCGTCAATCTTCCTAAGCCTGTTAAGCCCCTCTTTTCTTCCTGTAAGAATCTTGTGGACATATGACTGATGCCCCACATCCCAGATTAATTTGTCTTTTGGAAAATCAAGATAGCGGTGCAAAGCCATGGTAAGCTCCACTATACCGAGGTTTGAGGCAAGATGCCCTCCATTTGTGGAGACGGTCTTAATAAGGTATCTCCTTATTTCCCTGCCAAGTTCATAAAGTTTATCCTCAGGTATATTTTTTATATCGTTAGGCTCATTTATATTGTCAAGTAAAGGCATAACTCTACCCCCATTTGTCTAACTCTCTCTGCTTTTTAAATACTCCAAAAATTCAAGTATAAAGCCGTCATAACTACAGTTTTTGTGACAGATGTTTTCTAAGTTTTTGTAAATACTTTTATTATTAGCTTCCATTATCTCCAAAGCCCTAGCTTCACCTAAGAGCTTTAGATATGTGAACTTGTTGTTTCTTTCGTCGCTGTGAAGAGGCTTGCCAAGCTTTGCCTCATCTCCCTTTATATCTAAGAGGTCATCCTGAAGCTGGAATACAAGACCAAGTGAAGTTCCGGTTCTCTCCATGGAAGCTATCTCTTCCTCACTTCCTCCTGCGAGGATGGCTCCTATCACAAAGGCTGCCTTTATAAGTCCTCCTGTTTTGAGGTCATACATGGCTTGGAAGAAGTCCTCATTCTTTTCTTTCTTGCCCTCTTCTGAAAGCATATCAAGAATCTGTCCTCCTATCATACCATCTGCGCCAGAGTAAGAAAACATAGAAGACAGAGCCTCTCCCACTCTTTTATATTCCTCAAGGTTTTCACAATGGTCAAAGGCTTTGCAAGCGGTTTCAGCCGCCAGATTCAACAGCCCGTCCCCCGCAAGTATGGCTACTGCCTCTCCGTAAACCTTATGATTGGTAGGCTTCCCTCTTCTCATATTGTCATTGTCCATAGCAGGCAGGTCATCATGAATCAAAGAGTAAGTATGTATCATCTCAAGAGCTGCCGCAAAGGGGCGTACCAGTTCTTCCTTACTTCCGTTAAAAAGCCTGTAGGTCTCAAGCATTAAAAGAGGTCTAAGCCTTTTACCTCCCGCAAGGAGGCTGTAATTCATAGCTTCTTCAATAAGTTTATCCTGAAGTTTAAGCTTGGGGGAATATTCTTCTATAACCTTCTCAACCTCTGCGATTCTTGTATTAAGCCTATCTCTAAATCCGCTATTCATTGACACTTCCCTGCTCTTCTAAGATAACTATCTGTTTCTCTACATCTGCAAGCTGCTTCTTGCACTTTTCAACCAATTCCACTCCCTCTTTATAAAGCTTAAATGATTCTTCAAGCTTTATAGAGGAATCGCTCATGAGGTTATTTATCTCGCTAAGCCTTGTCATATTTTCTTCAATAGTTTTATTCTTTTTCTCAGCCATTTTTCTTATTTATCTCCTCTACCTTAGCCTTTACAGAGCCGTCTGCTAGCACAAGATTAAGCCTCTCTCCCTGCTTTACGCTCTTTATGCTTCGGATATTCTCTCCTGCTTCATTCTCAACATAAGAATATCCTCCCATAAGCCTCTTCATAGGAGATTTTCCTTCTATCTCTGTAGTAATTGTAATAAACTTCTTATTTAATGCCTCATAAGATGCCCTCATAAGACGGTCAAGCTGCTGTTTGCTGCCTATTATCAATCTATCATAATTATCAAGCTTAGCACTTAGTAGGCGGTTATAATTTAGCGAATAATTCTCTATCTGTCTGCCCACCTCTTTTATCTTCATCTGAGGGCTCTGTCTTCTTATGGCATATTCAAACTTGTCAATAGAAGACTTCATCCTGTCTATTCTTAGCTGCAGCTTATTTGTTATACTGTCCTTAAAGGCATCAAGTTCAGCAAATGCCAGTGTAAGGCTCGGTACTGCGTTCATGGCCGCTGCCGTAGGAGTAGCCACGCTTAGGTCGGATACCTCATCAACCAGCGTCCTGTCAGTCTGGTGTCCCACCGCCGATATCACAGGTATTCTACAGTTGTAGATAGTTCTTGCCAGTTTTTCATCATTGAAGCACCATAGGTCTTCAATGGAGCCACCTCCCCTGCCTATGATAATGGTATCTACGCCTTCTTCTTCAAAGCGTTTAATTCCCTTTATAAGGGTAGCTGCAGCATCTGCTCCCTGAACTATTGCGGGATAGAGTATGAGCTGAACATAGGCATTGGCTTCCCTTGCCGTTCTCTTTATATCCTCAATGACAGCACCTGTTCTTGAGGTTATTATGCCTATTTTCTTAGGATACTTAGGAATAGGCTTCTTATGTGATTCATCAAAGAGTCCCTCTGCTCTTAGTTTAAGTTTTAGTTTTTCAAGCTCTTCAAAGAGCCTTCCTACTCCATCTTTTTCTATTTTATCGGCATAAAGCCTGTAATCTCCCCATCTTTCATAGACTCCTATATTGCCTGTGACTACAATGTGCTGTCCTGTTTCAAGCTTAAAATTAAGTCCCACACTTCTCTTTGAAGACCACATGGCACAGCTCATAATGGCTGCATCGTCTTTAATGGTGAAATATATATGTCCCTTTTTGTCTTCTTTGCAATCAGAGACCTCACCGCTTATCCTGACATTTCTAAGGGCAAAATCTCCCTCAAGCTTGCTTTTAATATATCTGGTGATTTCCAGTACCGAAAATACTCTTCTTTCAGCCATATTATTTTTCTTCCCCGGACTTATCCTCCGTCATAAATTTAGCAAGCACTCCGTTTATAAATGCAGGAGATTCGTCACCACCATAGATTTTAGCCAATTCAACCGCCTCATTTACCGATACCTTGTCAGGGATTTCTGAGTCAAACTTTATCTCATATACAGCCACACGAAGCAGCATAAGGTCAGTCTTTGAAAGTCTGTTTATTCTCCATTTTTTGCTGGCTCCGTCTATAAAACTGTCTATCTCAGCTTTTTTCTCCTCTACGGCTAAAACCCTCTTCCACAGACTCTCTCTTTCTTCTTCTTTTATTTCCGCATAGTCAGCATAAGCCTCAAACTGTTCTTTCCATTCGTCTTCCGGATAAAACTCAAAGACAAAGGTAAGTTTGGCTGTGTGTTCTCTAAATTCTCTTCTTGTCATATAAAACCTTTCATTATTTCAATGCACAAGAATCTCCTTCAAGAAAACACGCTTAAAGGAGATTCTTAATAATCGGCTGAGTAAGAGTGGTCACTTACAAATGCAGGTTATACTGCATCCGGTGCAACCACAACCTTTACATTAACTTCTTTACAGGTTAAGCCTATCATATTCGAAAGTGCTGTAATTACCTTTTCCTGTATCTGTCTGGTAACTTTTGGTATGCTGTAGCCGTATTTAATATCAACTGACATATCTACATAAACAAAGGCTCCAACTACCTGAACTTTTACCTTCTTATATGCATTTTTGGACTTAAAATTCTCTGAAGGCTTGCCTGCAACAGCCTTTACTCCGTCTACTTCAAGAGCTGCAAGCCCTGCAATCGCAGAAACCACCTCATCTGCTATGTAAATCTCACCAATATTTTTAATTTCCTTTGTATTCATACTAACCTCCTTAAGTAACGGCTTATCTTTCTCTGGCGACAGATTTTGTCCGTAACTCCATAGTTTTTTCTCTCCATATTATAACCATTTATGAATATTTTTGCAATGTATTAGACAAAAATCGCTAAAATCACTCAGTCTTTTTTTCACTTTTAAAAGCAAAGAACCTCTGTCCTAAGTAATTAAAGCCTGTAAAAAATACCATCCCTGTAAGCATTGCTATATTAGTCTGGAATTTTTCACCCTGCCCTGAAAGAATTAAGACCACAACAGGCTTAGCTATTCCATAAGCAAGGGCATAACAGATAGCAATATTTATAGCAAACTTAACTACCTGTAAAAGTGATTTCTCTTTATTCTTAAAAGTAAAATATTTATTTAGGTAATAACTTAAAATACTAACCAAAATATAATTGCTAGCTGTTGATATCCAATAATCTACTCCCAGCAAATTATACAATCCAAACATTATTGCTGTTCCTATCACAGTATTGATAACTCCGACAATGATGAACCTTATCATACTCCCATCAAACAAAGATAATATTTTTTTCATAGCTTGATATCCTTTATATTGCTGTCTGAACAAATAAAAATAGGTCTTTTCTTTACTTCTAAATAAACCTTTGAAAGGTAAATTCCGAGGATGCCTATACAAATCAACTGAACTCCTCCTACTAGCAGGATAATAGACATCATGGAAGGCCAACCCGCTACAGGATCCCCAAAAATAGCAGCCCTTATCACAACAAAGACCAATCCGATAAAAGAAAAGAAGGCAAATATAATCCCAAAAAACACCGAAATGCTGAGGGGAAGGGTTGAAAAGGCAACTATTCCTTCTATGCTGTAAAGAAGAAGTTTCCAAAAGCTCCACTTAGTCTCCCCCGCGGCTCTTTCCACATTTTCATAAGCTATCCACTTGGTCTTAAAGCCTACCCAGCCGAAAAGTCCTTTCGAAAATCTGCTATATTCACTCATTCTAAGTAGAGAATCTACAAAGTTTCTACTCATTAACCTATAATCTCTTGCTCCGTCCACAATATCTGTTTTTGATATTTTATTCATTATTTTGTAAAATTTCTTTGCAAAAAAAGAACGTATAGGCGGCTCACCTTTTCTCGTAATTCTTCTCGTTGCGACCGAATCATACCCTTCTTCTGTCGCAATCCTTAACATATCTATCAAGGTTTTAGGAGGATCCTGTAAATCTGCATCCATTAGTACAACATAATCACCATTTGAATTTTTAAGTCCTGCGTACATAGCGGATTCTTTACCAAAGTTTCTTGAGAATGATATAAACTTGACTCTATTGTCTTTAGAGGCAAATTCTTTCAAAATACCAAGGGTACCATCCTTTGATCCATCATTTACAAAAATAAGTTCAAAGTCATAGTCTGTTAGTAATTCCGTAACTTTGTTCATTTCCTCATAATAAAGTCTGATTACAGCCTCTTCGTTATAACAAGGCACTACTACTGATACCAACATTCTTCCTTTTCCTCCAATCTAATACAAGCATCACTCCAAGGATAATAAATGATGCTACTGAAAGCATAATTGAGATTGTAAGCCCTGGTGTACGATATTTCAGCTCAATGTTAAAGTCTCCTCTTCCAAGAGAGAGGCAGCTAAACATATAGTTTCCCCTAAGTATTGGCACTTCCTTTCCATTTACATAGGCTTTCCAACCCTTTTCATATGGAATGCTCATAGTCAATATTTTAGGCTTATCCAAGCTAATCTCTCCGGAAATTTCATCTATTCCAAACCTTACATTTTGTAGGTGGTTTTCCTTTAACTTGTTTATTTTAGCTGGAATTCCCTCCATCGAAACTGAGAAAACTCTCATATCTGCAAGTGGATATTTTATTTTTTTCTGAAAATATAATTTCCCCCATTTTTTCTTCTTACCTGCATTCCCTAAGTTAAATAAAAAATTGTTTCTCCCGAAATAAGATGTATGTCTCTTACTTCTTACAATATCCTTTTTATTTAATTCATATGAACGAATGCCAATTTTAGAAGTAGAAAAACGCTCATTCAAAAAGAGCGATTCCAAATAAAGGTAAGTTTCTTTCTTCTTATCATCATCAAACAAAACCTTTAAGTATTTGCCGGATGAATTTAACTTTTTATTCTCTTTCCCATCTTCACTTTTATTATCATAAGAAAAATCTATATATTTATTAGGTTTATACCTAACTCTGTTTCCAACTTCCACCTTATAAGGAATTTCGCTGTAATATTTTTTAGGTACGCCTTGCTCTATATCAGGAATTTTCTCCTCCAGATAAACCATATCAAGCATATTTGCCTCTTTATCCAAAGAAAAAGCATCCTTAATTTCATCATAAGTTGTGTACTTGTCATAGGTATAGCCAAATGGTAGAAAATACTTATTCTCATATATCTTATACTGTCCATTTGGCGCTTTTAAGGTATAACCATAAGGAACCTCTCCTTTGTATTTCTCTTTAGCAAGAAAGTACTTGTTAGAAACCAAATTACTTGCAACAGCTCTGCCATCCATACCCGCAAAAAAGATTTTGTTCCTATGGTCAGCAATCTCTAGTTCATCAAATAATTCTCCTATATGCGGATTGATAATGCTAAAATATAGGTAGCTGTTCGGAAATCCCGCTATCATCCCAAGATTCTGTGTAAAGCTGCTTCCATCTGTTCTAAAATACTCTTCCTTAGAAACATACTCTGAGTTTTTAAAAAATACTTCCTGACTATTTTCATATCTTGAGAAATTATCATACTTTCTATACTTTTCAATAAAACCTGTGTCATAATAAGTCATAATTCCAACAACACAGGCATTTGCAGGTATCAGCAGAACAACAATCATTAAACTTCCCATTTTACTGATGAATGAGAGTTTTTTCTCAATATAATCATTCAAAAAATATACCAGGAAAAACGCAATATCTACTAGGATTAAACCAATCAATTGATATTTATCGCCACCTATAATATAAAAAACAAAGCATAGAACATTTAAAATGCCAAGAATTTTGATAATAAAAGCCTTATGCTTTCTTTCCATCAATTCTTCCATTGTATCTACAAACAAATATGAAAGAAGCAGCCCTGTACCAAACATCCAGCGGTTTGTAGCATAAGAAAAACCATTCATTATCCTGCCTGCAAATGGCATCCCAAGACAAATTATAGACAAACCCGTCAAAAACAGAAGGGGTTTTCTACTTTTTTGATACTTAAAAAATGCAATAATTAAAGTAAAAAATACCGGTGGTGATATAGTAAGGCCAAAATTTTGAGCTTTTGCATAAAAAAGTGACAGCATAAATTTTAAGTATTTTAAATCAAAAAAGCCATAATAATCTTCTATATTTCCCGCTCGATTACTATCTAAAAAGGCCATGATATGCGGCAATAATACTATAGCTACAAGGGAAATTCCCAATATGTACATTGCAAATACCCTTAAAAAGCTCCATACATACTCTTTTATTTTTTGTTCAGAGCATTTATATAGTTCCATAAACCTTACATTCGCATATAAAAACAGCATTATAGTCATCATATAAAGGAAATAGAAACCACTTAACGCAGATAAAGAAATGCCAAATATAAATATATAAGGTTTCTTTTTACGCAGTATAAGGTCAAGTCCAACCACTAAAACAGGAAGATAAATCATGGGATTTAAGAAAAAAGGGTGCTTAATTCCCCAAAAAAACACATAAGATGTACTAATATATACCAAAGCACCGATTATAGAATATAACCTTCTTTTACCGAAATAACGGCACATAAAAATAAAGCAAAGTCCCGAAAGATAGACTCTTAATGCAACTAAAAAGCTATATAAATAATCTGTGTACTTGAAAGGTACAAGTATGGATAGCTGGTTTATGGGATCAAAAAAGCCATAATAAGTTAGAGTTGTAAAAATATTCCCACCAAAGCCCAAATTAAAATCATAGCTTGGAAAGCTGCCTGATGCAATAGCTTCAGTATAGTATTTTCTAATGTACATAAGGGTTTTTAAATGTTGGGTATAGCCATCTGACTCCCATACAAAACTCCGCCCTTCTAAAATGAAAGTTATAAACATAAAACTAAAAACAATCAAGAATAACAATGTATAAGCTATAATATAAAGATGGTTTTTAGTTTCAATTTTGTTAAAAGCAGCATTAAGTTTATTCTTATCACCTTCACCCATCAGAATCTCCTGTTTTAGTCACATTTATCAGTTGATTTTACCATAGAAATAGGATTTTTTCAAATTATTCTACCTGTCTGTTTGCGGCAAAAATACATCCCAGAGCTTGTCTTTGGCATCAAAGATTAGGTTGTACTGCACATTTTCATAGCCTCTTTTTAGCTTCTCAGCCTTCTTCTCGTCCACCTTCTTTTGCTTATGCCTTGTAGACACGCCAAATTCAGAGGCCTGCGGCTTAGTAAGGTGAGTGGAGAAGAGTCTTTTGCCATTGCCGTCCCAGTAGCCAAGAGCTGACATCGCAGGTATATACTGATGGAGGTTTAGCAGGTATTTATCATAATCAGAAAGCTCAACCCCTGAATACTTTAACAGGATTGATGCCAGATAGTTAACTGAAACAGTGTTATATTCACCTGTAAGTCCTCCGTCAAGCATGCCGTCATACTCAGGAATGTCATAATTAGCCCAGATAAAGTAAGGAACTACGAACTTTGACAGTCTCTTGTCGTTATCGTTTTTATAAAGGCTATGCTCATTTAACTGCTCTGTCGCATCATCCGAAAACGACGGCTGGTGATCGCCGTAAAAAAGTATGATAACAGGCTCATCCACCTTCTTAAAATACCCAATCAAATCCTTAAGTGCAGTATCACTTGTCCTCATAAGCGAAACATAGTTATCAAGTGCCTGAACCGCCTTGAAGTTGGTTATCTTGACAGGCTCATCAAAATGCACCTTGTTATTTGAAAAGCCACCATGGTTCTGCATAGTTACATTAAAGAAAAATTGTGGTTGATCCTTGTTAGCTTTTTTATTTTTTTCGTACATTTCTATGAGGTCTTTGTAGTCATTCTTATCGGTAATTAGCCCCCTAAGCAGCTCCTTATCATTAAATTCCTCGTAAAATACAGCATCTTCAAAGCCTATATACTGATACACACTCTTCCTGTTATATCCTGATGAATAGTAAGGATGGAAAGCAGTTGTCTTGTAAGGATTTTTCTGATTCTTAAGCACCTCTACCACCGATGGTACATTCTGCTTAAGATACTGGGTATAAGGTACTGAGCCTGTCGGCATATATGCCATCGAGCTCCTTGTAAGGAATTCAAATTCAGTATTGGCTGTAGGCCCTCCCGTTACGCTCATATTTACATAGCCTTTAATTGTATTCTTCTTAAGACTCTTTATATAAGGCATAACAGGCTTATCTGTCTTAATGTCTGCAAGAACCGAAAGGTCTGCAAAGGTTTCATTTTGAATGACTAAGATGGTAGGATAGCGTACACCGTCCTTATAATCTTTCATTATATTATCAGGTGAATCAAGCACCTCTTTTACAGCTTCCCTAGCCACCTTAGGACTGTAGCCCTCAACTTTGACACCGCTTGTTGCGTGCATATTGCTGAAAAAATATGCAAGATAACCCTCATCATTTACATTTTCATTATAGTTCCAGGAAAGGCCGAAGATATAGTTGTAAAGCAGTCCATCCTGAAAAGACCAGATACAGGCTACAGACAGGCATCCAATTGCTATCAGTGTGGTAATTATCCTTCTAACAGGATTTATTTTATTCTTCCTAAGCCTTGGTATCAGTATCAGTATGATGAGAAAGACCACAAATATGCTCACAGCTACAAAGAACGGAGTATCAGGGTGAAGCTTATACCTTCCTGCTACTTCCATCGCAGTTCCGATAACCGTAAGGTCTCCGAACATAATGTAGTTGCCCCTAAACTGAAGTACAGTGTAGTTGGCAACTCCCACCAGGTATGCAAGGACGATGCAGATAAAGGCAGGTATCTTAATCCCTCTAAATACCGCATATAAAAAGGTATAGAGGATAATCCAGTACATCATGTTAAAGAACATCATTTTTACGATGACATTCGGAGGGGTTCCCATCTGCATTTCAACCAGATAAAAGCCCATAAGCCCTGTAAGCCCCGCCATAAAGCATTTGATAAACCAAGGATGCCTGTAAGCGCCTCCTGACCTCAGCCATAATATGAGCTTTTCCCAGATTGCACCTAAGGTAACCAAAAGTATTACACCTATGAATTTAAGATAAGCTATACCATCATTGTATATTATGAATTTATTTACAAGACCGTAAATATCTTTACTCTCATATCTTAAGATTCCGCCTGCCACGCCCAGAGAAATGAGTATAATTATCTGGGTGAGGATAGAATTCTCTCCTCTTTTAATAAGCTTTTTCTCTTTTGGCGCACCCGCAAAGCGGAAGATAGAGTATATACATAAAAATACAGGGATTAAAATTAGAATCATTCCCCATATTAAATTATCAAAATCATCTGTATAAAACAGCTTCTCAAAGTCCTTGCCATTTTTGTTAAACTGTGTCAGGGCTGCATCAAAGCAGAAAATACCCACAACAAACAGAGAAAGCATAAGGGCAAGTATAACCTGCCCAATATGCCTTTTTAAGTACCCTAACAAGGATTCGTCAGGGTTATATTTTTTGTATATCCTATAAATCTTTTTAATAATTTTCATTTACTTGCATAACTCCACTATTGCATCCGCAAATACTTTCGCACTCTTAACTATCATGTCAACCACCATGAACTCGTCTGCACCATGCATATGGTTGTCAATTTCAGGATCTTCACAGCCAAAAGCTACTCCATTTTCAACATGGTGTACATAGGTCCCTCCACCTATGGCTATAGGCTTAGCATTTGTTACTCCAAAGCCCTTTTCATAGCATTTGAGCAGGGTCTTTACAAGCTCCGAATTGCCGTCTACTACATGAGGCTCAAACATAGGCTTTTCAGGTATGGTAAATCCCTGTTCGCGAATCTTTCGCTCCATTACCTTGCCCGTATTCTCATCGTTAGCGGCTATGCTTGCACGACAGTCGTAAGCACCCTTGAAATGTGTTTCAGTGATTTCAAGGATGTCAAAGCTAACTGTGGTCTCTCCTGAGACATCATCCTTAAGGTCAACTCCCATTGTTCTACCATGGTAGTCGCCATAAGGAAAGATGTTGTTAAGTGCTTTCACATAGTTATTTACAGGGGCATCAGCAAGAGGGAACTTAGATAAGAGGGTGACAAGTCCCTGGATGGCATTCTTGCCCATATGTGGGAGGGATGCGTGTGCATTCACGCCGATAGCCTTGATATTAAGCAGGTCTCCCTCTTCGTTTAATTCAAATCTAAGCCCTGTCTCCTCCTCAAATTTCTTGGTTATCTCCTTAACATCTGCCTCTTTAAGCCCCTTTACTACTGCTGTAGCCTTGCCTGGGACCACATTTATCTTGATACCTCCCTTTAAGGACACAAGGCTTGGAGTCTTGTCGGTCTTTTCGTATTCAGCTGTAAACTCATTGCTGATGCCGCCCTTTTCTATATTGATAAGAGGCCAGGACGCATCAGGAGTAATTGTCATAGGCGCAGCCTTTTCTTTAGTGTAATAGTACTCTACATCGCTGCTGCCACATTCCTCGTCTGAACCAAGGATGAGGCGGACATTGTGTTTAAGTGGTATATTTAACTCTTTGACTGCTCTTATTGCATAAAGGGCTGCAACTGCAGGTCCCTTGTCATCACAGCTTCCCCTGCCGTAGAGGAGTCCGTCCTTAATAACAGGGTTATAAGGCTCTGTAACTGTCCAGTCATCTCCCGCAGGTACTACATCAAGGTGAGCTAAGATATCAAGTCTGGTAGGTAAATCATAAGAGTCAGCTGTAATTACTCTGTTGTCATAATTGTTTACCTTAAAGCCATAGCCTGTGAGAAGCTTACTTGCGGCCTCAAGAGCCTTATATGGGCCTTCACCGTAAGGCATACCAGGCTTTTCTTCGCCTTTTTCACTGTTAATCCTTATAAGATCCATAAGGTCGTTTAACATCTCTTCCTTATGACTCTCAATGTAGTCACTTATTTCTTTTTCGTAAGCCATCTTTATACCTCCGTATTTACAATTATTCTTTACCCGATAGGAAAGATACCTTAAATATTTATTAAATGATGTGGGTGTCAAAAGTATTTGAAACCCATTGACACAGGATTGCTACAGCACAGCTTTAGCAATCCTTGCAAAAATATTCGTAATCCGCTCATATTTTTTGCGTGTCAAAAGCATAAAAATTCTATTGGGGCTTGCCTGCAAGCAAATTTCTTACTGAGAATTATACCATTACATTATCATATTTCAAGAAAAAAGTATAATGCTAAGCATTGAATACGCCCATGATAGCAGGTATTAGCTGCTTTTTTCTGGAAACTACCCCCTTTAGGGTAGCGGCATCCTTATAGACTTTCACATCAAAGGCCTTTTCTATAATTCTCTCACTTCCGTCTCCAAAGCAGAGGAGTTTTGTGGATTCCTCAACTATGTTGGTAAGCATAAAGAATACCATCGACATACCGTTTTTACCACATTCACTCTGTAAAATAGGTCTTATTTTCTCTTCAGCATTTGCAAGAGACTTGGAGTCCATAGAGTTAATCTGCCCAACTCCAAAGGATGTTTCACCTGCCATAAATTTCTTAAAATCCTGATAGAATATCTCCTCAGGAGCCTTTTCGGAAAGATTGCTGCCCGCCATAAACATGTCATTAGCAAAGTCCTCTATGATTATGCCTGCAATTCCCGCAAGTACAGTCACAGCCTCCTGGTCAAACTTGGTGCAGGTAGGTGAGCGAAACATAAGGGTATCAGAGAGAATTGCAGCAAGAAGAAGTCCTGCTATCTTCTTAGGTATCTCTACTCCTCTTTCATTGTACATTTGATATATAATAGTTGCGGTACACCCTACAGGCTGATTCCTAAACATAACCGGTCCCATAGTCTCAAGGGAGCCTATTCTATGATGGTCAATTATCTCAAGGATTTCTGCTTCTTCTATGTTGTCAACAGTCTGAGTCCGCTCATTGTGGTCAACAAGGATGAGCTGCTTTTTCCTTACATTGATGAGGTTTCTTCTGGAAATTGTACCAAGGCAGCGTCCGTCTGCATCTATTACAGGGAAGTCACGATAGCGGTACTTACCCATGGTTTCCTTGATTGCATCTGTAAAATCATGCGACTGAAAGGTTACTATCCTCTCACATTTCATAAGATACCTTACAGGTATGCTATGGCTTATAAAAGTAGCTATGGTATAAGTATCCATAGGGCTTTCTATGATTACACAGCTCTTCTTCTTAGCCGCTGCTATGACTTCTTCATCAGCGGTATGCCCTCCGCTAATCACTATACAGCTGGCGTCCGCCTTGATTGCGGCAAGCTGGGTATCCTTTCTATTGCCCAGCACAACCAAATCATCTGCTGCCATATTGGATGCTAGGAGTTTGGGATCATCAGTACCAATGATAACCCTGCCCTTTATGAAGTAGCCGTGTTCATTGCCAAGAGCCAGCTTCCCATTCAGAGTATCCGCCATTCTCTTATACTGGGTTCTAGCCTTTGAAAGTATGGTTTCATCTGCATTTCCCATAAAATACTTCGCAATATCACCTATAGCTATTATGCCTTCAAGCCGTCCCTCGCTGTCAGTAATAGGTAAGGAAGCCGCCTTAGCCTCTTTCATAAGCTCCCAGGCCTCATTGATGGTAAGGCTTGAGTCAGCAAAAGGAGTCTCGTGGATCTCCATATCCTTTACCTGAGTACCCGCATCAGGCATGTAGCCGGGCGGTTCTATCCCAAGCCTTTTTAAGACATATTCAGTCTCCTCATTTATCTGACCTGCTCTCTTTGGAATATATTTAATTCCGCCTGATGTCAGATTCTTAAGCTCCGCATAAGATATGGCAGAACAAATTGAATCAGTATCGGGATTCTTATGTCCTATTACATAAACTATCTTTTCTTCTTTCATATTCTCCTAACTTAGCTGCGCAAGCGTTGAAAGTCCCATCATTACGATGCAGGCAGCTATAAAAAATGCCATACCGAAGTTTCCGTAGACAAGGCCTTTTTCTTCTCTCCTTGTAAATGGTGCACCGTTTACATCAAGCCGCATGTTCTTTCTTCCAATAATGAGTAAAACAAGTCCTACAAAGAAAGTGATAATAATAGCAAATGAATATACGGTAGACATTATAATCCCAGGGGTTAAGGCCTGAGAAATAAGTTCAGGATTGCCACTCTGAAGCTTACTTACCACGTCCTCGGTGAAGTTCTTAGACACAAGCACTGCAACAACCGAACCCATGAAGTTTATAATCATGTGAAAAGCTATTGAATATCCAATCTTTCTGCTCTTTATGTAAATATAAGCAAAGATTAGACCTATACCAAAGGCATAGAAGAACTGGAAAAGGTTCATGTGAAAAAGTCCAAACATAAGCGCAGAAAGCATCATTGCATTTCTTTCACCGTACTTCACAGTCTTGTCGATAAGTATCTTTCTAAATACTATTTCCTCCATTATAGGGCCAACAATAACAACAAAGATAATTGTGCCTGTAAGGTCAGCATTTGTAATTAGATTAGCAAGATTGTTGGTTGAAGTCTTGCCAAAAAAGCCTCCGATTACCTCAGAAAGTCCCGTTCCTAAGATATTTCCAAGATACATGATGGTGATACACATACAGAAGCACTTTAACAGAGTTGGAAAACCTAAGCTCTCCTTCTCCCTATTGTCATTAGGCAGCTTTTTGATAACGATTAAAAGCACCGGAAAGGCAATAAAGTACAGCGGGAAAAATGATACAATATAAGTCATAATTGCAGGTATCGGTCCATCGCCTGTGTGTAGCATCCTAATCAAGGCTACTCCGATTTCCTGGGCGATTAACGATACTATGACAAAGGCAAAAAATCCCCAACCTAGTATGCCAAAGGTCTTCTTTGCAAGTATCTTATTTAAAAGGCCCTCTTCTTTTTTAGCCTCATTTTCAATCCCTTCCATTTTCTCAGCCAAACCTTCAAGTCTTGCGGTTACATTCTCCAGTTTCTTGGCAGCCTCCTCAAGCTGCTCTACCTTTTCAATATTTTCGTTCTCGTTGTTCAATTTAAGTCCTCTCTTTCATAGTAATATTATGACTATATTTTATACCATATAATCCTCGTTAAAATCAACCTTAATAGGTCATTTAATGCCCTTTGTAAACAAATCTTAAGAATATTGCAATTATAGAGTCAAGGTGTTTTTATTCTTTCTAGGATATATTTGAAATATATTCTTTAAGTGCCTCTTCCCATGATTTAATCTTAAAATCCGTTTCATTATGAAGCTTTTCATTGGAAAGAACCGAGAAATGCGGACGTTTGGCCTTTGTAGGATATTCACCCGTAGTTATAGGCACTACCTCCACCTCTTCTCTTCCTATGAGTCTCATTATCTCCTTGGCAAACTCATACCAGCTTGTACTTCCGTCACAAACTCCATGCCAGATTCCGTATTTATCAGTCTGAATAAGGTAGACTATAAATCTTGCAAGCTCCGCTGCAGAGGTAGGAGAACCAATCTGGTCAGAAACCACACGAAGAGTTTTATTTTTTTCTGATAGCGAAATCATAGTCTTTACAAAGTTCTTTCCCTCTCCGAAGAGCCAGGCAGTTCTTATAATAAAATACTTCTCAAGGTTTTCGCACACTGCTTTCTCGCCAAGAGCCTTAGTTCTTCCGTAGGCACTCACCGGGTTTAGCCTATCTTCCTCTGTATAAGGCCTTGTGCCACAGCCGTCAAATACATAGTCCGTTGAAATGTGTACCAAGGCAGCATCTATTTCCTTTGCCACAAGGGCGAGGTTTTTCACTCCTTCTTCATTGACAAGCCTTGCCTCATCTTCGTAATCCTCGCAGTCATCCACAGCGGTGTATGCAGAGCAGTTGATAACAACATCCGGCACGAAACTAATAAGAGCTGCCTTAACCGCATAATAATCTCTTATATCAAGAGTTGTAATCTCCGCTCTTTCATCTAAAAGACCGTCTTCTTTCATTAGGTTGTACAGGGAATTCCAGGAGACATCATTAGATACCGTAAGCATAAGCCTAAAGTCAAATCTCTGTTTTTTTCCTAACAATTCCCTCATAACAGCTATACCCAGCTGTCCTTTTGCACCGGTTACAAGTATTCTCATCTTTTACCTGCCAAATTTTTCTTCGCGGTTGTTATACACCTCTGTGTAGTATTTTTCATAGTCCCCACTCATCACGTCTTCCATCCATTTTTCATTGTCTAAATACCATTTTATGGTGTATTCAATACCCTTTTCAAATGGAGTAAGCGGCTTCCAGCCAAGTTCCTTTCCTATCTTCTTTGGATCAATGGCGTATCTTAAATCATGCCCAGGTCTGTCTGTAACGTATTTAATGAGGCTTTCAGGCTTGCCGGTAGCCTTAAGGATGGCCTTAACCACCTCTATATTCTTCTTCTCGTTGTGCCCGCCTACATTGTAGACTTCGCCAGCCTTGCCCTTTTCAAGTATCATATCAATGGCTATACAATGGTCTTCTACATAAAGCCAATCTCTAACATTGATGCCCTCGCCATATACAGGCAGTTCCTTATCGTGCTTAGCATTGTATATCATAAGAGGAATAAGCTTCTCAGGGAACTGATAGGCACCGTAGTTATTTGAGCATCTTGATATGGTCACAGGGAGACCGTAGGTTCTGTGATAGGCAAGGGCTATCAGGTCTGCAGATGCCTTTGAAGATGAATAAGGACTTGAGGGATTAAGAGGGGTATCTTCAGTAAAGAATAAATCCTCTCTATCAAGAGGCAAGTCCCCGTAAACCTCATCTGTTGATACCTGATGAAAACGCTTAATTCCGTACTTTCTGCAGGCATCAAGGAGGACTCCCACCCCTGTAATATTGGTTCTTAAGAACTCATCAGGAAAGAGCACTGAGCGGTCTACATGGCTTTCTGCGGCGAAGTTTACCACCTGATCAGGCTTTTCTTCTTCAAACAACTTATAAATAAAGTCCCTGTCAGCAATGTCTCCCTTTATAAACCTAAGCCTTGGATTCTTAAGCGCTTCTTCAAGGTTTGAAAGATTGCCCGCATAGGTTAGCTTATCAAGGCAAATATACTCATTTTCAGGATGTTTTTTAAGAACATAATATAAAAAATTACTTCCTATAAAGCCTGCCCCACCTGTTACTATTACTTTCATTTTTCACCTTTCTTTCTACTTTGGTAGTATATATCTAGATATAACCGTTCAAATTTCTTACTCAAAGCATCTATGTTTTATAGAAAAATCGGTAGGATTTTCTATAAAATGTAAAAACAGCTTTCATCCACTTCCTCAAGTCTTGGCGCAATTTCATCCTTATCAGATACAATAACCTCATCTATTCCAAGGCCTTCAAGCCTCCAGTCCACAGCAATCCTTTCATCATTGTAGATGATGGCTGCCTCAGACTCTTTGTTATAATAATTATCTGCCTTGTAGGCAAATTCCACATTGTCAGTAAGAGTTAAAAATCCATGTGCAAAGCCCCTTGGAATAAAAAACTCTTTTTTATTTTCTTCACTAAGCTCTACCCCAAACCACTTAAGAAAGGTAGGAGAATTCTTTCTAAGGTCAACTGCCACATCATAAACCCTGCCTCTTAGCACCCTTACAAGCTTAGCCTGGGCATATTCTCCCTTTTGGAAATGCAGTCCTCTAAGAGTGCCCTTTTTCTCTGAAAATGAATGATTGTCCTGTACAAACTCGCAGTCAATCCCAATTTCCTCAAATTTCCTCTTTGACCAGCTCTCCATGAACCAGCCCCTATGATCTCCAAAAACCTGAGGTTCTATCACAAAAAGCCCATCAATTCCTGTTTCTACTTTCTTCACAAAAAGCTCTCCTGTTAAACTATTTTTTCTAATGAATTAGCCCACATACTTCTTAATCTCATCAATATAAAGCTCCCCTATCTCACTCATATTCATATGAGCCCTCTTGATATACCCAATATCCATAGTCACCTCCTTGGCAAGCTTAACCGCAATATAATCACTGCCATTTAGCTCCTCGCAGATGATGCCCGAACATAGAGTAAAGGCATTTAGCCCCACCATAAGGTTCAAATTGGTAGCCCTGTCATTTGACTTAATAGTCTTCTTAAAATCGTAGGTACTAAGTATTTCCTCCGCAAAATAAAACGAATTGTTATCTCCCTGCTCAAACGAAAGGCAAGGATAGTCCTGAAGTTCCTCAAGATCTATGACCTTCTTCCCTGCCAGTGGATGATTCTTCCAAAGATAGGCGTAACCCTCACAGGTGAAAAGATGAACGAACTCAAGCTGATTATCCTTAAATATCTTGTTTAACACCTTTTCATTAAAATCATTGGTATAAAGTATACCTATTTCACTCTTTCCTGTAACCACATCGTGGATGACATCGTGGGTTCTTGCCTCTCTTATGGCGAACTCATACTTATCCATATCAAAGCCCTTTACCATTTCTACAAAGGCTTTTACGGCAAATGAATAATGCTGGGCGGATACTCCGAATTTCTTCTTTATCTGTCCTGCCTCTATGTATTTGTCCTCTAAGAGTTCCACCTGATTGATAATCTGTCTGGCATAGCCTAGGAACTCTTCGCCCTCGGCTGTGATTACCACTCCCTTGGTGGTTCTTTCAAATATAGAGATATGCACATCATTCTCAAGCTCCCTAATAGCCATTGACAGACTCGGCTGGCTTACAAAGAGCTGTTTTGCAGCTACATTCATAGAGCCTGTCTTGGCTACTTCTATCACATATCTTAACTGCTGTAAAGTCATAGGTTACTCCCTCTCGTGTATATTCCATTTATTTAAGTTCATCATCTTTTATCAAGTTTATAATCATCTTGCCCGTTATATCTTTTAATTATAACATAGTTCATTAAGTTTTAAAACCATAAATCACGAGAAATATACCTAACAAAAAGGCATAGCCCTGCGCCGCTTTCCAAACATCAGATACTAAGTCCAACTTTGGCCACGCAAAAGGCTATGCCTTATTTACATATCAATTTATTTTCCCAAACATTTCTCACAGGTTCCTACCAGCATGGTCTTTGAGACATCAAGCTCCACCTTTAGATCTTTACGAAGCTTATCCATAAAGTCATCCACAAAGCCATGCTCAAGATGAAATATCTTCCCGCAGGAATTACACTGCAAGTGAAGATGGGCATTGCATTCCTTGTGCTCTCCCGAATACTGGTAAAACGCGGACTCACTATCCTTTCCCTTGAAAACCAGTATATCGCCGCTTTCCACTAGCTTATCAAGGTTCCTATATATGGTAGAGCGGTTGATACTGATACCCTCTTCCTTTAGTCCATCAAGAATCTCTGCAACTGTGAGTCTATGATCATTATGAGCCTTCAGATACATTATAACTTCATTTTTACCCTTGGAATTATATTCCTTTGCCATAATCCCTCCAAAATCTATGCCATATACAGAAGTTTACTGTCATTAATAGATTTTGTCAAGGCAGACAAGGGCTTCCTGTATCTCGTTTATACTGTATAAATCACCGGTATCCATTTTCCTGATATCAGTGATGCAGCTGCCATACGCTTCTCGCTCTGTATCTAAGCTACATTTTACGACTCATATTTCCAATCTGTAAGCACATTCTGGAGGTTTCTCACATAAGCATCGATATCAGCACCCATTACAAGTTCACCAATGATGTTTCCGTTCTTGTCTACGAAGATTGTGGATGGAACTGCATAGAATCTCTTCGCAAAACTGCTAAGTGAATCACTGAGTGTAAGGTTTGTATACTTTACACCAGTCTGCTTTTCGATGTAATTTGCATTGTCAACTCCGTCCTTCATTCCCTCAGGAACATCTGCTACAATACCGATTAGATTGGCATTTTTAGGAAGGCTTTCATATATCTTCTGAAGCTCAGGCATTTCGTTGATACAAGGCCCGCAGAAGGTTCCCCATACATTTACCATGGTTATGTCTTTGTCAGCAAAGATTTTCTCTGTTACCTTGTTTCCCTTGGTATCCGTTGTTTCAAATGAAGGGAATTTCTCCTTGCCTGCCTCTGTGCCTGCCGAAGCAGTGCTTCCTTCTTTTGCAGAAGAAGCAGCTGATGATGAGCTATTGGCTGATGAGGTCGTGCTTTTTGTTGATGATGAGCCGCTGTTAGCTGATGATGTCTTACTTTCAGTCGCAGAAGCACTTCCTGATGTGGAAGCTGAGCCGCTCTTTGTAGCAGAAGAGCTCCCGCCATTTCCCTGACAAGCTGATACTACCAAAGATGTAGCTAATATTAGTCCAAATAATTTTCTTTTCATTTTTCCTCCGTAATGGTGATAGCCAGTTATATTTGTTTTAACATTTATAAATGACTAAATATTTTATGAGATTATATTGTACACAATTTTACCTAGTTTGTCTATAGGTAAAGCTAAATTTTTCAATTCACCTTTTTCAATTCACAACAGATAATTTATTCTATACTGCCACTTTGCAACTTACTGCAACTTAAATTTAAAATTTGTATTTCTTAAAAGCCCCTAAATCAATGGGTTCTTAATTCTCCATCCATATACTTCTTATCAAATTTGCAACTTACTGCAACTTAAATTATGCCCAAAATGGGATATACTTCATATATCTCGGTGCTGTATTTTCATCTACAGCTTTTATAAGTTTAGCCTCTAATGTATCTTTAATAATCCTTGAAGCTTTATATTTGTCTTTTTCGCAGATATCAAATAACTCTCTTACTGCATTATTATTAATAGCTTCACCATTTACATATAAAAAACACGTCTGCATATAGCAAGTTCGAATCCTGTCTTCTTTGTTTATTAAATCAAAAGGTACTTGCGAATACAAAGTTACTTTTGTAAATTTATCACTTTGATTTTCAATTTTGGGAGCCAACATAGAGCTACTACTTGTAGCATATATTACCTTATCATATCCACTTCCTCTTTCTTCACAAATACCACACTTATGCATAAAGCCAGCCAAATTTTCATTTCTTGAAATCGGAACTGTATCTACTATACGTTCTATTGAAACTAATGGTGAACCTGCATTTGAAAACTCTATTCTATCCTTAAACAATTCTACCATAGGGCTTGTACCCTTTTGCTCAATGGCTTGATGAATCATAACATTTGCAAGCAACTCACGAATTGCTATTTCAGGATATCCTAACTTTGTTTTTCTTATAGAACCTTCTATGACTTCTTCCTGAGGAATAATTGTCAATATGTAGTCTACAATCTCATTATATCCTACTGCATATCCACTATTAAATACTTTCTCTCTAATTGTATCAAGTCTATTATTACTCTTATACCAGATCACCCTTACAGCTTTATGCGATAGTTTTTCGAAGCTACTCAGATTTTTAGCAACAAGCAGCACCCCCAAGTTGGTAATATCATAACCACCTGCGTCATTTTTACTAATAAATCTTTCATTGATAAAATCATCTATTATTTTATTTTTACTTTCGGGTAATGCAAATCCCATCTTTTCATAATACCCCACAGAATCCAATAATATAAATATATCATCAATCGATACATTCTCTTTTACATTCCTAAGCTCATAAGGTGTTGTATCAAATGCCCTCCATAATTCCCTTTCCTTATTAGGATATTCACTTAGTTTTTTCTTATTACTACCAATTCGAATATACTCTTCCCCACCAAATTTTATAGGTTGTTTTTCTGCTGCCGGTATTTCCATAAGAGTTAACTTCATATTACCTATTTCAGATTCATAAAATTTAAAATTTATTCGAGGGTTAAGCACACGAGATAACCAGGCTTCAAGCTCTTCGGAGCCTTTTTTACAATTTCTATAATCAAATGAGGTTCCAACTATTTTGTGAGTTTCATTATCTATTCCCCATAATATATATGCTTTAGGTCTTCCTAATAAAGTTGCAGAATTACTAAGAGCAGAAATATACTCTCCTATCATCTGTGGTTCAGCATTATTGTGTTTAAATTCTACCCATTCTGTTTCACTCGACAAAGAAATTAATTCCATAATCAAATTATTTATATAATTTTTATCTTTTATTGCCACTTGAGTCTCCTTTTATATAAAACACTCTCTTTATACAAGAAAAATACTACTTCTCAATATGAACCACTCTTTGAGGATAACTGAACTCAATCCCATTTACATTAAATGACTCTCTTACATTCTCCATCAAATCAAAGTAAACATCCCAGTAAACAAGATTCTCGCACCAAACCTTGACTGTATATGTAATATCACTTGCATTGAATCTTAACAGTCTTATTGTAGGAGCATATACTCCATCTTTGGCTATACGCTCGTCTTTATCAACCACACTTTTTATTGCATCTATTACCTGTTTAGTTTCAGCCTTATAATCTGCGGATATCTCTATATCTACCCTTCTTTTGCTTTCACCTGAGTAGTTTGATATCCTCTGTGAAGCTACATCTGAGTTGGGTATGAGCTCTACCTTATTGTCAGGAGTACATAGCTTGGTACGCATAAGAGTGATGCTTGCGACTGTCCCCATCACTCCTGACACCTCAATAAAGTCACCTATAGCGAATGGCTTTGTGATAAGGAGCATTATTCCTGAGAATACGTTGGTAAGGATATTTTGTAAGGAAAGTGAAAAAGCAAGGGAGACAACACCTAGGAGAGTTACAATGGATGATGTATTTATCCCAAGTGACTGTGCAGCCATAATAATTCCTATTACATAAATCAATACCCTGACAATCTGCCTAAAGAATCCCTTCATCCCCATGTCAAGCTTTGACTTTGCAAATATTCTATCCAGGATTCTAAGTACTATGGTTACTACTATTTTACTTAATATGAGAATGATGACAGGTTTTGATAAATATAACATTGCCTGTTCAAAGCTCATATTAAAGATTTTCTCAAACTTTTCCATTATTCACCTTTATTTTCTTTATTTATTTTATCCTCTATTTTTGTTATTCTCTTTGTTGTCGTTATTCTCTTCTTTTACGTCATTCTCTTCACTTACATTGTTTTCTTTAGCTTCTTTTTCCTCTTTTATTTCTTTGGCTTCATTTCTCTTCTCCTTTAAGTTGATAAGCCTTTCAAACCACACTTTTGCCAGTGCTCCTGACGGTACGGCAACTATCATTCCCACAAGTCCGCCTACGCTTGCTCCTACCGTAAGAGAGATGATGACTATCATAGGATGAATATTTACGCTTGAGCTTAGAAGCTTAGGATAGATGAGATTACCATCTATTGCCTGTATAATAAGCAGTGCAATCGCCGCTATTATCATACTTTTATAATCACCTGTGGCTATCCCCACAATTGCTATCGAGGTATAGCCAACTATAGGTCCCATATAAGGGATGAGATTGCCAAGTCCGATAAGAAGCCCAATAACAATGGCATACTGTATTCCGACTATTGAAAACACGATACTTACAACTACTCCTACCATGAAGGCATCAAAGGCCTGACCTCTTATGTAGCCCGAAAATACTCTGTCAGCATCACTAATCATGGTGTCTAACGTAGATTTTACCCGCTTTGGCAGAATGATGGTAAGCACCCTGCCCCAGTATGTCTTAAGCTTAGGCATATCAAGCAGGAAGTAAATGCTAAATATAAGAGCGAAAAACGCTGTAGCAACCCCGTCTTTCAAGTTACTTGCTATATTTCCCACCTGACTTGACAGATTAAGCAGGTAGGTACCTATGTTGTTCATAAAGGTATCTACACTTGATTTTATCTCAGCAGAATTAATATTTAGCTTGTCAAGCCTGTCCATAAGCTCCCAATACAACGAATTTATAGAGTTTGCATAGGTCTTTATACCTTCAATTATATCCTCTGAATTAGCTGCCCTAGCCTGCTTGGTAATTATCGAAACAAGGAGTGAAACTAATAAAAATAAGCCAACCAGAATAATAACCCCCTGAAGCGCCACTGCGAGTCCTCTAACGCTCTTCTTCTTTTTAAGAGGTTTTATCTTTTTAAGCAGGCTTTCTATTTTCTCAAGCATAGGAAACAGGAGATAAGCTATAACAAAGCCTATGATTACAGGCTTAAGTATCGCTCCCACCCAAGATACAACCTGACCCGCAGTCTTTGCAAGGGTAGGAAGCTGGTCAGTAACCCTACTTAATAGAAAGATAACTATGCAGGTAAAAATCACATACATTGAGATTTCAAGATACTTTTTATTAACCTTATCCTTATAAAAATTCATATATTAACCTTTCTCTGACAAATAATCATTTTTAATTATTTCAACTATCCCATTTGCCAGCTCCTGTAAAATTTTTCTATCCATACCAATCACTCCACCTTCTATTTCGTTGACAACCACCCTTTAGTACAGGTTTTTCACCTTATAATCTCTCTCTGCTTCTCTTCTCTGGTCTTTTTTCTGTATATCCTGACGCTTGTCATAGTTTTTCTTACCTCTTGCAAGGCCTATTTCAACCTTGACAAGACTGCCCTTGAGGTACACCTTAATCGGTACCAGGGTGTAGCCTGCAGTCTTTACCTTGCCCACAAGCTTATTTATCTCAGCCCTGTGCATAAGGAGCTTCCTGGTTCTAAGGGGATCCTTGTTGAAAATATTTCCCTTCTCATAAGGACTTATGTGCATGCCTATAATGATAACCTCGCCGTTTTTATCTATCTGCACATAGGACTCCTTGATGCTGACCTTGCCCATTCTAACTGACTTAACTTCAGTACCTGCAAGGGTAATCCCAGTCTCATATCTCTCTTCTATGAAATAATCAAAACTCGCCTTCTTGTTCTGTGCCACTACTTTATAATTGTCCTTAGACATCCTTCTCTCCTTCTACTATCCTAAAATCTATGGTTCTCATCTGCTTACTTGCCTCAACTACTTTTACTCTAACCTGCTGTCCCAGACTAAATTTTTTCTTGGTATGTTCCCCTACTATTTCCATTCTTTCAGCGTTAAATTCATAGTAATCCCCTCTTATACTGCTGATTTTAACCATACCCTCAACTGTATTTGGAAGCTCAACATATATACCCCAGCTTGTAACCCCCGAGATTACACCATTGAATTCTTCGCCTATTTTATGAGACATAAATTCCGCTGCCTTCATTTTATCCGCTTCTCTTTCTGCCTCA
Source organism: Catonella sp. (assembly GCF_057250765.1). NCBI lineage: Bacteria > Bacillati > Bacillota > Clostridia > Lachnospirales > Lachnospiraceae > Catonella > Catonella sp. The sequence continues at coordinate 50,390 of NZ_DBHIEC010000012.1, read as the reverse complement.
TCAGCCCTTCGCTCCATCATACTCGAGCGAAGCGCTATATCGTAAAGAATAGCCTTATAATGCGATACCCTCTTGTCTGTAAGCCTGCCGTTTAGATTCTCTTTTATTATCCTGTGTATCTGTAAATCAGGGTATCTCCTTATAGGGGAGGTAAAATGGCAATAATACTTAGCAGCAAGTCCAAAATGACCATCACAGGAGGTCGTGTACTTAGCCCTCTTTAGACTTCTTAGCGTCATCCGATTTATAAGCATCTCTTCAGGAGTACCCTCTATCTTGCTTAAAAGCTTCTGAATATCCTTAGGATGTATTTCCGTCTTAGACTTTTTCTTTCCACCCTTCCCTATATTATACCCAAAATTATTAATAAATATACTTAATTCCCTAATTTTTTCTTCATCAGGATTTTCATGAGTCCTATACACAAAAGGAAGTTCCTGCCAGAAGCTGTCTTCCGCCACAGTTTCATTGGCAATAAGCATAAAATCTTCAATCAGCCTGGTAGCCTCATTCCTATCGTATGCTTTAATATCAGTAACTCTTCCTTTATCATCAACTATAATCTTAGCCTCAGGGAAATCAAAGTCAATCGAGCCTCTCTCATGCCTGTGTTTTCTAAGGATTAGTGCAAGCTCTTCTGCATTTACAAGCATTTCGTACACATCTTCATACTTTTCTTTTAACTCATTAAATCTCTCGCCATCACCAGTGATGAGTACATTTACATCAGAATAATTCATCCTATGTGCAGTCCTAATCACTGTTTCCGCTATCTCGTGGGAAACCACTTCTCCCTTCTCATTTATATCCATAAGACAGGAAAGGGTGAGTCTGTCCACATTTTCATTTAGGGAACAGATGCCGTTTGAAAGCTCCTTTGGAAGCATGGGTATAACCTTATTTACAAGGTAGGCACTTGTACCACGCTTAATGGCTTCCTTATCAAGGGCTGAACCCTCCTTCACATAGTTGGTAACATCAGCAATGTGCACTCCCAAATGATAGATAACCTCACCGTCCGCCTCAACTTCCTTAGTCACAGACACAGCATCATCAAGGTCTTTGGCATCCTCTCCATCTATGGTAACTATCTTCATTTCTCTAAGGTCAAGTCTGTTCTTAATCGAAGTCCTAATGACCTTCGCAGGCACCTTTTTTACTTCTTTACACACTTCCTTCGGGAATTCATCCTCTATGCCGTAAGCCTTGGCGATAGAGAGGATGTCAACACCCTTATCATTTTCAAAGCCAAGAATCTCTATTATCTTACCCTCAGGACTAAACTTAGCGTCGCCATAGCTTGTAAGTTCTACAACCACCTTTACACCCTTAGGCACATCTTTGCAGGCATTCTTAGGTATGTAAATATCACAAGTAATCTTAGTGTTGTCAGGCACTACAAAGCCAAAGTTCCTGCTCTTTTCAAAAGTGCCTACAATTGTAGTAAATGCTCTTTCTATTACCTTAACGACCTTACCTTCTCTGCTCTTTCCCCTGCTTTTGGCTAAAAGCTTAACGGTAACAGCATCCCCATCAAAGGCATTGCCAACCTCTGAGGCAGGAATGAACACATCTTCCTCATCCTCAGCAGTCCTAAGAAAGGCATAGCCCTTAGCTGTAGACATAAATGTTCCTGTGACGAGGTCGGCATCAGGCTTTGTGTAGCGTCCCTCTCCATTTTCTACAAGCTTTCCTTCTTTTATTATGTCATTTAGTATAAGCTGCAAATCCCCTCTTTCAGCCTTAGGCACCTGAAACAAGGACGCAATATCCTTAAACTTCATAGGAACATAGTCCTTTCTTTCAAAAAACTGCAGAAGAAACTCTCTTCTCTCCCTCATCTTCTTAGTATATTCTTTAGCCACCTCTATCACCCCTTGTCTATAAAAAAGAAAAACTGCTACAAAGTGTGTAGGCAGGATAAGACCTGAAACAACATACTATGCAACAGTTAAAATTTTCTTGTTCTACTTAATTACCACTTCATATTAAGCACAAATGAAAGCACTATAAAGCCGAGGGCAACAACTGTGGTAGCCTTGTTAAGATTACCTTCCATTGAACGGCTTTTATTTTTGCCCCAGTAGGTATCAGCCATACCGCCAATGCTTCCAAGTCCCTGCTGCTTTCCTTCCTGTAAAAGTACTATAGCCGCAAGTGCAATGCATATAATGCAATAAATAACTGTAACAACAATTCTTAATGTAGACATAACCATCTCTTCCTTTCAAAACATATCTTTCAACATTCTACCACAATTTCGTATAGAATTCAAGACCGTGGGAAATATAATTTTCTCCGACGAAGCCTAACCGCCTAAAATTTGGAAGAACCCCCAGAGTAGCCGCTCTGGGGGTTCGTTTGCACTAGTTGGATTTCTATCTTCAAGAATATGATAAGATATCACAACATAAAAGTCAAGTTTAAATTCCGTGAATATCTCTTTATTTCCCCATCTTGAGCAAATAACTAATCTTATGGTAAATAAGCACAGTTATTACAGATACAATGCTGAATTTAATAATATTGAATGGTGCAACTATGATGAGACAAAAGACAAATACGCTGTTAACCGCAGGGTTTACAGCTGTTCCGGCTGCTATAATCTTGTCTATGCCCCCAAAGGCAGCTCCATAAAAAGGAAGAAGTACAAAGGCATTTACAAGACAGCCTATTACAGTAGTAGTAATTACTCCTGCTACAAGCCCCATTATAGCCCTTTTCTTGGTTTTCTTTGCTAAGTACATAATGGACGCAGGAATAACAAAGGCTGAACCAACTACGAAATTGCCGAATTCTCCCACAAAGGCGGATGATGTGCCATTTATAAATAAATTAAGTAATATCTTTACAAACTCTATAACAATGCCTGCCACAGGTCCCATCGCAAAGGCACCAATAATCACGGGCACCTCGCTGAGGTCAATCCTGTAAAAGCTCGGCGCAATGAAGGGAATAGGAAACTCAAACAACATAAGCACTGCTGAGATAGCTGAGAACATTGCTACTATTGCAAGATTCCTTACTTTGAACGATGCGTCTTCTCTTTCTTTCTTAAGTACCCTTTCTGTGACGAACGCCAATACAATGAGTGCCGCCACCACTAAAAGTGAGATGACTACCATACCCCAATTTTCAACCGCTGCATCTTTCAAACCACCTAATAGAACCATATTTTTTACCATTCCTTTCGCTTCGCTCAAGGCACAAACAAGTTATGAAAAAATGTTGTGCCTCTCCTCGCTTTGTCTTATAATATCTATATAGGATAGCAATATACTACAGAGCACGGGAGGAGGAGTGGCGAATTTATTTTCGACCCCGTATATTTATATGTGCCGTCATCCTTACAAGCACAAACAAGTGGGACATTGAGCCCGGACTCTTATCATTGGTAGTAAACCATGTTTATTCAGTCGCAGGATGACAGTCAATGTTGCTATCCTTTTTTTATAAAGGTGGTGATACTTATGATGAAGTTAAAATACTCCATCTGCTGTGGGCTTGATGTCCACAAAAATGTTATCGTTGCAACCATCGTAATCACAAATGCTGATGGAATCTCTGAGTACAAGCAAAAATCATTTTCTACTTTCAACTCAGATATTAGAAAATTTCACAGCTGGTTAATCGAGAATAATTGTTATCATGTATGTATGGAATCCACTGGGAAATATTGGATTCCTATTTTTAATTATCTCGAGAATGACATAGAAGTCTGCCTTACCCATCCTAAATATGTCAAAGCCATCAAGGGAAAGAAAACTGATAAAAAAGACTCCAAATGGATTGCTGACCTCTACAAATTCGACCTTGTCAGATGCTCGTTCATTCCCCCTAAAGACTTCAGACAGCTGCGTGAAATCGCAAGATACCGTTTCAAACTGGTATGTATGAAATCTTCTGAGAAAAACCGCATACAAAACTGCATGACTGTTTCCAATGTCGGCATTGCCAGTGTACTGTCTGATCCTTTTGGCAAAACAGCCACAGAAATCATGTCGTATCTTCTTACACATACTTCTGATTCCATTGATGAAAAAGCTGTCCGCAGACTCATTAAAAAAGGGGCAAAAGCTAAATCCGATGAAATCATTGAGGCAATCAGGGGGTACAACATAGAATCTGATCAGGCTAAAAAGCTTGAACTTGCCCGCAGCCATCTGGAGTATCTTGATGGCATGATTACTCAATCTGAAGTTGAGCTTTATGTAAGGATGAAGCCTTACTACAAGTTCGTTGAACTTGTTTCTACAATGCCTGGGATGACCGAACTAAGTTCAACAATCGTTCTTGCCGAAACAGGCGTAGATATGAGCATCTTTGATGACGCAAAGCATCTGTGCTCATGGTGTGGGCTTTCACCTACTAACAATGAGTCAGCCGGTAAAAAGAAGTCTGTGCGGATTTCTAAAGCAGGAGATTACTTAAAGCCTATGATGGTACAATGTGCGCTTGCAGCAATCAAGAGCAAAAAGCAGACCTATTTTGCAATCAAATATGGTCGAGTTAAAAAACGCCGTGGTCATAAGAAAGCAATCATTGCCATAGCACGAATGATGATAGTATGCATTTATCACATGGTTTCAGAAGAAAAACCGTTTAATCCTATTGATTATGAAGAACTTATGTCTCCGAAAAATCAAATAGAGCGTGTGATTCTAAATGAAAACAATGTCTTTGCTTATCTTGAAAGCCTTGGTTATGATAGCTCAAAGTTAGTAAAACGCAACGATAACTAACATTTATTTATATAGTTACCAATTTTAGGGATCTTGCGACCCCTTATATAAGTGCGCCCAAAAATATAAGTTATTTTTCACTCTTCCTCTTTTCCGCATTCTTTAAGGAAAAAAGCCCTGACCGATTGGCCAGGGCTGATTACGTTGCAAAAACATAGGATAAGTTAATATCCTATTATTTCTTCTTTCATCCAGACTTTACTGTCGGTATCGGAATTGCCTAAGCTCACCGATTCTGCAAATGCTCGCGGACTTTACCGCCGGTCGGGAATTACACCCTGCCCTGAAGAATGCTATTTATTTTTATAGGTCTATGTTAGACCCATCTTACTCCATTGTCAAGAAGATTTTTGAGCTTTTTAAGTTTTTCAAACTTTCTATGTTTTTTAGACTTATTACCTCAAATTTTTTACAAATTTTTGCTAAGCTTTTTATGGATTCTCTAGCACATAAATTTGGCGTAACTCTTGACACTAAGTCCCTTTGATGTTATGATTATTCTACATAGTTGCGTGATTCATCATGCAAATATCAGACCAAGTTTTTTGTTTTTGCCTTACGGACAGGCGGTCACTTGCCGTAGTGGTTATTCCACATTATTGATAGGGTTTGAAGCCCGGATTTTATAAGTTGATTACTCTACAATCATTATCATCTTGTGAAACGTCAATAAGAGCAGCAACCTGATATTTGCTGGACTACTCTGAATGAAGTTAACGCACTTATTCTATTTTAAAGGAAACTACGTGCAGCTCAAGATGATTGAGCTGCTTTTTTATTTGACAGGAAATTTCTCCGAAATTAACTGTCAAATAAAAATCTCTCCGAGGGATGCACAGCTCGCGGCAGGGGAATTTGCCTTACGGCACCGCTCGCGCGCGAAGTGTGTGCGAGCACACACTTTTTATTATATAGATATGAGGAAAATGAGATGGACATTAGCAGACAGCAGAGAGCTCCGATTTGTGAGGCTCTTGAAACATTTAAGAAAAAAAGAGTTGTGCCTTTTGACGTACCGGGACATAAAAGAGGCCGCGGAAACCCTGAGCTTGTAAGACTTCTTGGCGCACAATGTGTTTCCCTTGATGTAAACAGTATGAAGCCCCTTGACAACCTCTCTAACCCTGTTTCCGTCATTTCAGAGGCTGAAGACCTTATGGCTGAGGCTTTTGGCGCCGCTCATGCCTTTCTTATGGTAGGCGGAACCACTGCTTCAGTACAGGCCATGGTGCTTTCTGTCTGCAAGGCAGGCGACAAGATTATTCTCCCAAGAAATGTGCATAAGAGTGTAATCAATGCACTCATTCTCTGTGGTGCCATCCCTGTCTATGTAAAGCCTGAGATTCATCCTGTGATAGGTGTGGCTCTCGGTATGGAGATAGATGCGGTCAAAGAGACCATAGACAGTAATCCTGACGCGGTAGCTGTACTTGTAAACAATCCAACCTACTACGGTATCTGTTCCGACCTTAAGAGCATTACCGACTATGCCCATGAAAAAGGGCTCAAAGTCCTTGTTGATGAGGCACACGGAACCCAGCTTTATTTCGGCTCCAATCTCCCTATCGCTGGAATGCGTGCAGGTGCTGACATGTCGGCTATTTCTATGCACAAATCAGGTGGAAGCCTCACACAGAGTTCCATCTTACTTACAGGCGAAAATATGAATGTAGGTCATGTGAGACAGATAATAGGACTTACCCAGACGACCTCAGCTAACTATCTTCTACTTTCAAGTCTTGACCTTTCAAGGAGAAACCTTGCACTTAGAGGCATGGAGAGCTTTGCAAAGGTTATAACTATGGCGGAGTACGCAAGAAATGAGATAAACAGCATAGGAGGTTACTACGCCTACGGAAAAGAACTCATAGACGGAAAGAATGTCTATGACTTTGATGTAACCAAGCTTTGTGTGTACACCAAAGACATTGGGCTTACAGGAATTGAGATTTACGATTTACTCCGTGATGAATATGATATACAGATAGAATTCGGCGATATAGGAAATATTATGGCTTATATCTCAATAGGCGACAGGCTTCAGGATATAGAAAGGCTTGTTGGTGCTCTTGAGGATATCAAGAGGCTGTATGCCAGAGAGAAAAGCGGTCTTGCCTTTGTGGATGCAGTTATTCCAAAGGTAGTTTCAAGTCCGCAGTATTCATTTTACGCCGAAAAGGAGTCTGTGCCTATAAAGGAAGCATACGGCAGGGTAGCTGGCGAGTCAGTTATGGCATATCCACCGGGCATTCCTATACTTGCTCCGGGAGAGCTCATTACAAAGGATATTGTTGACCACATCCTGTATGCAAAAGAAAAAGGATGCAGCTTGCAGGGTACAGCCGATCCTGAGGTTAAGAGGTTGGAAGTGCTGATAAAATAGCAAAGTAAATATTGCAATCCTAATGACAAATTTTAATTTGTAGGGTTGATGTGATTGTTTGTAATCTTAGTGACGCTCCTACCTTTTTGCATTGCTCATAGGCTTAGCTGCTTCGCAATGCGCCTCTGAGCAACGCAAAAACGGAGCTGATACCTTAAATTTATGCAAATAATAACCAGAATACCAAATTAAAGACAGCCACTCCAACCTGCCCCCATGTGGCTTTTGTGTTTGTTTGTGACGACTTATCAATCAAACAGCCGGAGCTGATAATGCCGCATAGTTCGCCGTCTCCACTCTGACTTCGTGCAAGCACTCGTCAATCGTGGACTGCTATTATATAGGCAGGACTTACACACTTAGCTTCATTGCTTCGCAATTTGCTAAGTGTGAGTCACTGCCAAAAAGCGAGCGCGTTAGGTTTTTCGTAATCATGTAAAAACTTAAAAATAGCACCTTGCAGAAAAACCGGAGCGAGTCTGGACATTTATCAGCGAAGGCGTAACTCAGTCAAAAAACAAACACAACAGCCCTACAACTTAGAATTTGGAGGTAGTAATATGAAGATTACACTAAAGTATGTTGGAATAATTCTAAGTGTCATTTTACCTGTTGTAACTTTGATGTCTTTAAACAATATTTACCTTGGTCATCCATACGGGTGGCTGTGGTGTGGCTTTTATGGCTGTATTCTGGTTTGCCTATTTACTAAATCAAAAATTTATAAGGCTATAGCTATCATTGCAAATTTAGCGGCATTTTTACCGATGACTGCCGGAGCATTGATGGGAGGGCTTTATGGGCTATGGATAATTTTTATTCATCTGCTTATTCCATTTTGTTACCTTTGGTATTAATTTTACTTAACCTATGAAAGGAGGAAAGATGTCCGATTATACAAACATCCACGTTTTTGAAGAATTCACAGAAAATGTTAGTATGGACATAGGCGTGGAAAAGCAATTGTACAGCGCTGAAAGCGAATTCCAGAAAATAGAGGTATTTCAGTCACACGAATTTGGTAGGTTCCTGATGCTTGACGGAGATATAATCTTCTCAGAAGCAGACGAATTTGTATACAACGAAATGGTTGCCCACGTACCTATGTCAGTACACCCAAATGTAAAGAGGGTGCTTATAATAGGCGGAGGTGACGGAGGTGTAGCCAGAGAGCTGACTGCATATCCCGAGATCGAGCGAATAGAAGTTGTAGAGCCTGACGAGCAAATGGTCGAGGTTTGTAGGGAGTTTTTCCCCGATGCAGTAAAGGGGTTTGATGATGAGAGGGTTCATATAACCCATCAGGACGGACTTCGCTTCCTTAGGGGCAGGAGGGCTGAATATGACCTCATTATAAATGACTCTACAGATCCGTTTGGTCATACAGAGGGACTATTTACCAAAGAGTTCTATGGCAGCTGTTACAAGGCTCTTAAAGACGATGGAATTATGGTTTACCAGCATGGAAGCCCCTTCTTTGATGAAGATGAAGAAGCCTTCAGGGCAATGCATAGAAAGGTGTATACCAGCTTTCCTATAAGCCGTGTATATCAGGCACATATCCCTACCTGTCCTTCAGGCTACTGGATGTTTGGCTTTGCCAGCAAAAAGTACCACCCTATCACAGACTTCAAGCCTGAAGAGTGGAAAAAGAGAAATATCAAAACCTGGTATTATACAAGCAACCTCCATGTAGGCGCATTTATGTTACCTAAATATGTTGAAGATATATTGGAAGAAGAAGAAAATAAAGGAGAAAAATAATGTCAAGATTACTTATTATCGGTTGCGGTGGAGTTGCACAGGTTGCAATCCACAAATGCTGTCAGAACAGCGAAGTTTTCACAGAGATTTGCATAGCAAGTAAAACAAAGTCCAAATGCGATGCTATTAAGGCTCGGCTTGAGGGTAAGACAAAGACTGTTATTACTACTGCAGAGATAGATGCTATGGACGTAGCTAAGACAGTAGAGCTTATTAAGAGCTACAAGCCTGATGCAGTGCTTAATGTGGCACTTCCTTATCAGGATCTTGCTATTATGGATGCCTGCCTTCTTGCAAATGTACATTATATCGATACAGCAAACTATGAGCCTGAGGATACAGAAGAGCCTGAGTGGAAGGCTGCTTATGAAATGCGCTGCAAAGAAAAAGGCTTTTCAGCACTTTTTGATTACTCTTATCAGTGGGCTTATGCTGAGAAATACGAAAAAGCAGGACTTACAGCACTTCTTGGAACAGGCTTTGATCCGGGTGTAACCAGCGTATTTGCTGCTTATGCGAAGAAGCATTATTTTGACAGGATAGATACCATAGATATCCTTGACTGCAACGGTGGAGACCATGGCTATCCATTTGCTACCAACTTCAACCCTGAGATTAACCTTCGTGAAGTATCTGCACCTGGCAGCTACCTTGAAAATGGTAAATGGGTAGAAATCCCTGCAATGAGCATCAAGCGCGAGTATAACTTCAAAGAGGTTGGGCAGAAAGATATGTACCTTCTTCACCACGAGGAGCTTGAGGCTCTTGGCAGAAATATGCCTGAGGTTAAGCGTATCCGCTTCTTTATGACATTTGGGCAGAGCTATCTCACACATATGAACTGCCTTGAAAATGTAGGTATGCTCTCTACAACCCCTATCAACTATGAAGGCAAAGAGATAGTGCCTATCCAGTTCCTTAAGGCTCTCCTTCCTGATCCAGCTTCCCTTGGTCCTCGTACAAAGGGAAAGACCAATATCGGCTGTATCTTCACAGGATTGAAGGACGGCAAGGAAAAAAGCATATACATCTACAACATCTGTGACCACGAAGCCTGCTACAAAGAGGTTGGAAGTCAGGCTGTAAGCTATACTACAGGCGTTCCTGCTATGATAGGCTCAATGCTTGTATTAAACGGACTTTGGAGAAAGCCCGGAGTATATACCACAGATGAATTTGATCCGGATCCATATATGGAGGCACTTAATAAATGGGGACTTCCTTGGCAGGTTGAAGAAAATCCTGTACTTGTACCATAAGAGGGTTACATCAGACACAGAGAATTAAACCTCTCTGTGTCTTTGAATATAAAGGAGTTTAACTTGATTTCAAATAATTATCCCGAATTAAAAAAGGCATTTGAGGGGCTTAAAACTCCCTGCTACGTCATAGACGAAGCCAAGATAGAGGAAAACTGTAAGATTCTAAAATCTATGATGGACGAGACAGGCGCTAAGATTTTACTTGCACAAAAGGCATTTTCGGGCTTTTATTTCTATCCCCTCATAGGAGAATATCTGGTAGGCGCTACAGCCAGTGGGCTTTTTGAGGCAAGGCTTGGCGCTGAAGAAATGAAAAAGGAGAACCATATCTTCTCTCCCGCTTATAAGGATGAGGATATGGAGGAAATAACAAGAATCTGCGACCATATCATATTTAACTCTGTAAATCAGCTAAAGAAGTATAAAAAATACTGTATAGATAAAGGAGTTAGTATAGGAATTAGAATAAATCCTGAGTTTTCCACGCAAGAAGGCCATGAAATCTACGATCCCTGTGCCAGTGGAAGCAGGCTTGGCATCACTCTAAGTACCCTTGAAAATGCTCTTAAAGAAGATGCTTCACTACTTAGCGGTGTTGACGGACTTCACTTTCACACCCTTTGTGAACAGGGGGCAGAGCCTTTAAGGAATACTTTGGAGGTTGTGTATAAGAATTTTGGAAAATATCTAAAAAATATGAAATGGCTTAACTTTGGCGGCGGTCACCATATAACAAGGGATGACTACAACAGAGAACTGCTGATTAAGTGTATAAATGAGGCTAAGTCCCTGTTCGATGTGGAAGTCTATCTTGAGCCGGGTGAGGCTGTTGCCTTAAATGCAGGCTATTCAGTAACAACTATCCTTGATAAGACCACCTCAGGCGACACTACCAATCTGATTCTTGATATCAGTGCTGCCTGCCACATGCCTGATGTGATTGAAATGCCTTACAGACCACCTCTTTTTACCTCAGGAGAAGCAGGCGAAAAGAAATATAACTACAGACTTGGAAGCTGTACCTGCCTTGCAGGAGATATAATAGGTGACTTCTCCTTTGATGAAGAAAAGAACATCGGAGATATGCTTATATTCGGAGATATGGCCATTTATTCTTTTGTTAAAAACAACACATTCAACGGCATGCCTCTTCCAGACCTTGCCGTACTTAAAAAGGATGGTAGTGTGGAGAATATCAAAAGCTTCGGATATCAAGACTTTAAGGCAAGACTGTCATAAATCAGTCAGATATACGCTCTCAGGAAGCTTATAGGATAACAACAAATAATCTTAAACGGTAACAGGACTTTTAACGAGCCGATTTTAAAAAAGGGAGTTTAGCACTATTTTTAGTGCTAAACTCCCTTTAATAATATAATGATACAGTGTCAAAAGTATAAAAATTCGAGAGGGGCTTGCTTACAAGAGAAATTATTATCTTTTGACACGCAAAAAATATGAGTAAGCAGCCATTTTTTGCAAAAAATGAGCGGATTACGAATATTTTTGCAAGAATTGCTAAAGCTACGCTGTAGCAATCCTGTATCATTGGGTGCCAAATACTTTTGACACCCACATCATATAATAAGTATCTATCTGAAGTACTCTACACCACTTTCAAATATACCCTGATCTTTTCCTCCAACTATATTGATAGCTACATTTTCACCAATTCTTTCAGAGTGGCACATCTTGCCAAGCACCCTGCCGTCAGGGCTGATTATACCCTCGATAGCATTATATGAGCCATTTGGATTGAAAGCACAGTCCATGGTCACACTGCCTTCTACATCAGCATACTGGAAGGCAATCTGCCCATTGGCGGACAGCTTCTTAAGCCATTCTTCATTTGCCACAAATCTTCCCTCTCCATGTGATGCAGGTATGGAGTATACCTCCCCAAGCCTTACATTCATAAGCCAAGGAGACTTGTTGGTAACTGCCTTAGTGTATACTGACTGAGATATATGTCTGCCTATCTTGTTGGTTGTAAGTGTAGGCGAATCCTCCTTTATCTCAGTGATTTCTCCGTATGGCACAAGGCCAAGCTTGATAAGGGCCTGGAAACCATTACATATACCGAGGATGAGTCCGTCTCTCTCTTTAAGAAGTCTATTGGTCTCCTCTGCTATCTGAGGATTTCTAAATACTGAAGCTATGAACTTAGCAGAACCGTCAGGCTCATCTCCGGCTGAGAAACCGCCAGGGAACATTATTATCTGAGAGTTCTTTATAGCTCTTACATATTCTGCCGCTGAGTCCTTGATATTTTCTGCATTAAGGTTCTTAAATACTACTGTCTCGACCTCTGCACCTGCCTTTGTAAATGCCTTAGTAAGGTCATACTCACAGTTTGTACCAGGGAACACAGGGATGAATACTCTAGGCTTTGCTACCTTATTCTTAGCTATGTAAAGTTTTGAGTCTGAAGCTTGTGTAAAACCAGCCTCTTTTCTTACATCATAGATATTCTCCTCAGGCTTTGCTTCCTTCTCTCCTGTCTTTGTAGGATATACCTTTTCCAGTCTTTCCTGCCAGCTATTAAGCATTTCCTCTATGTCTATACTTGCATTTGCAAACTGGAATTTGCCACTGTCAGTAACTTCACCAAGCTTAGTTACATTAAGTCCTGACTTCATTACCTCATCAAGGCTGTCAGCACTTACTTCAGCTACAATAGAGCTAAAGTCAGGCTTAAAGTAGTCCTTGTCGGTAATACTTTCATCAAACTTTACTCCGAGCTTGTTACCAAAAGCCATCTTGCTTACAGCCTCAGAGACTCCGTATCTGCCAAGGGCATAGGCTGAAACTATATGCTTTTTATGTATGAGGTTTGTTATCTTATTATAGTCCTCAATCAGCTTTTCAAATACAGGCAGCCTGTACTCATTTTCTTCTATGTTAAATTTAACAAGGATGTTCCCTGCCTTCTTAAGCTCAGGACTGATAATGTCGTTAGCATTTCCTATATCTACAGCAAAGCTTACAAGAGTTGGCGGTACATCTATGTCATTGAAGCTTCCTGACATACTATCCTTGCCTCCTATTGAAGCAAGTCCAAGCTTCATCTGTGCATCGTATGCACCAAGCAGGGCCGCAAGTGGCTCTCCCCAGCGTTCTGCCTTATCACCAAGCCTCTTAAAATACTCCTGGAAGGTGAAATGAATCTTCTTCATATCTCCACCTGCTGCAACTATCTTTGCTACAGAATTGATAACGGCATAGACAGCTCCGTGGTAAGGGCTCTCCTTTGAGATATAAGGATCAAAGCCATAGCTCATAAGTGTTACCACATCGCTTTCTCCCAAATCATTTGGAAGCTTGGCTGTCATAGTCTGAATAGGGCTTAACTGATACTTTCCGCCAAACGGCATGGTAACTGTGGCTGCCCCGATTGAGCTGTCAAATCTCTCAACAAGTCCCTTCTTACCACAGGCATTTAAGTCGCTAAGTACTGAAAGCCAAGCCTCTTTAAGACTCTTTCCTTCAAATTCCCTGCTATGGTTCTCATAGAATATGTCAGGAGCAGGTGCCTTAACCCTCGCCTTTGCCTCACTTCTTGCTCCGTTTGTATCTATGAAGGCTCTGCTGATATTCACTATTTCCTTGCCACGCCACTCCATAACAAGACGAGGCTCCTTAGTTACTTCAGCCACAACTACAGCCTCTAGGTTCTCTTCGTCTGCAAACTTAAGCATGGCAGCCACATCTTTACTGTCAACCACTATTGCCATTCTCTCCTGGGACTCGGAAATGGCTATCTCAGTGCCATCAAGGCCCGCATATTTCTTAGGTACCTTGTCAAGATTGATATGAAGTCCTGCAGCAAGCTCTCCTATGGCTACAGATACACCGCCTGCACCAAAGTCATTACACTTCTTTATGAGCTTAGTTATTTCAGGTCTTCTGAAAAATCTCTGAATCTTACGCTCTGTAGGAGCATTTCCCTTTTGGACTTCTGCTCCACAGGTATCTATGGACTTGGTTGTATGCGACTTTGAGGAGCCTGTTGCTCCACCTATACCGTCTCGCCCTGTGCGTCCGCCAAGTAAGATAATCTGGTCTCCCGGATCTGAATTCTCTCTAATTACATTTTTTCTTCTTGCAGCTCCCATAACTGCACCAATCTCAAGGCGCTTTGCCACATAGTCAGGATGATATATCTCATCTACAAGGCCTGTAGCCAGTCCTATCTGATTGCCATAAGAGCTATAGCCCGCTGCCGCTCCTGTCACTATCTTTCTCTGTGGGAGCTTACCACTAAGTGTCTCAGACAAAGGAAGTGTAGGGTCTGCTGCTCCTGTTACTCTCATAGCCTGATATACATAGCCTCTGCCCGAAAGCGGATCTCTGATTGCACCACCAAGGCAGGTAGCCGCCCCACCAAATGGTTCTATCTCTGTAGGATGGTTGTGTGTCTCATTCTTAAAGAAGATGAGCCATTCCTCAGTATGCTTAGTGCCATCCGCAAGCGTCTCTTCAACAGGCACTACTATGGAGCAGGCGTTTATCTCATCAGAAACTTCCATATCTGTGAGCTTGCCCATTTCTTTTAACTTCTTCATACCCATGAGAGCAATGTCCATAAGACAGATGTATTTATCGTCTCTGTTCTTGTAAAGGGAGGCAAAGTTCTCCTTATAGTCGTTGAAGCTAGTGACCAAAGGCTTAGAGTACTTGCCTTCCTCAAATTCTACCTCTGTAAGCTCTGTAAGGAAGGTAGTATGGCGGCAGTGGTCAGACCAGTAGGTATCAAGCATCCTTATCTCTGTCACGCTTGGATTACGCTTTTCTTCTTCTAAAAAATATTTTCTTATAAACAAGAAGTCCTTAAATGTCATTGCAAGGTTAAGTGATGAGTAAAGTTCATTAAGCTCATTTTCAGGCATGTTTATAAAGCCTTCAAAGATTTTTACATCCTCTGGCTCAGGAAAGGTCTGTACTATAGTCTCAGGCTTACTCTTTGCTGCTTCTCTTGAATCCACTGGGTTAATAAGATAAGCCTTTATTTCTTCAAATTCTTTCTCTGTAATCTGCCCCTTTACTACATAAGTAGTAGCAGACTGGATAACAGGCTCAGCCTCTTTATTTAAGAGCTTAACGCACTGAATGGCGCTGTCTGCTCTCTGGTCAAACTGACCGGGAAGATATTCAACAGAAAACTCTCTTTCACCAGAATCAAGCGGGAAATCTTCCTCGTAGAGTAAGTCCACAGGTGGCTCGGAAAATACTATGCCAAGTGACTTCTTGTAGGTAGCCTCATCCAAATTCTCTATGTCATATCTGATTAGCACCCTTACATTTTCAATTGTTTTAAGTGAAAGATAGTCGGCAAATTCTTCTTTTAGTTCCTTTGCCCTAACCGCATAGTCCTTCTTTTTTTCAACATATACTCTTCTAATATTTCCCATAATCCCACTCCTTGCTTATAAGTTTAGGTTTAGTTTCCTTCATTATAGCATGAGGTCATTTATTAGTAAAATGAATATATATGATTTTATTTATACTTTATTCTAATAATATAACGGTATTTTATACAAAAAATAAGCGTAAGCCCCTCATATTGAAGAGCTTACGCCGTAACTGTCAAAGACAGACTTATTTATGTATTATTTGAGATTATTCCTCTACATTCCAAGTAGTTCTTCTCTTGAAGGTCTCAAGTCTGAACTTAGCTTCTTTCTCAGAACGCTTGAATAACTCTTCAGCCTTCTCAGGATTGCTTCTAAGAAGTCTGTTATAACGAACCTCTGTCTCAATGAACTCTCTATAGCTCAATGTAGGCTCTTTTGAATCCATTGTGAATGGGTTCTTGCCTTCCTCTGCAAGAAGTGGATTATAACGGAAGAGGCTCCAGTAACCTGACTGAACGGCTCTCTTCTCCTGTGTCATAGAAACTCTCATACCGCCCTTGATACCGTGGCTGATACAAGGAGCATAGCCGATGATGAGTGATGGACCAGGATATGCCTCAGCCTCTGCAATAGCCTTTACACACTGGTTGTAATCAGCTCCCATGGCTACCATTGCTACATAGATGTAACCATAGCCCATAGCTATTTCAGCGAGGTTCTTCTTTCTTACTTCCTTACCACCTGCTGCAAACTGTGCAACAGCACCTGTAGGAGTAGCTTTAGAAGCCTGTCCGCCTGTATTTGAGTAAACCTCAGTATCGAATACGAATACGTTGACATCTCTGTTTGATGCGAGTACGTGGTCAAGACCGCCGTAACCGATATCATAAGCCCAGCCGTCTCCACCGAAGATCCACTGGCTCTTCTTGCCTGCATAATCAGCATTGTCTAAGATATAATCCTTCTCTTCTGCTTCTACGTTACAAGCTGTAAGAGCCTGAATCATTCTTCTTGCTGCAACACTGTTCTCGCCTGAGTTATGCTGTGTATCAAGGTATTTCTGGATTAATTCCTTGGTATCTCCGTCTACCTTGTCCATAAGTCTCTCAGCATTTTCGATAACTCTCATTCTAAGAGCCTCTGAGCCAAGTGCCATACCATAGCCATATTCAGCATTGTCCTCAAAAAGTGAGTTAGCCCAAGCAGGACCTCTGCCTCTCTTGTCAACTGTATATGGGTTAGCTGGTGAAGAACCGCCCCAGATTGATGAACAACCTGTTGCATTGGCGATTAACATTCTGTCACCGAACATCTGTGTAATGAGTTTAGCGTAAGGAGTCTCGCCACAGCCTGCACAAGCACCTGAGAACTCAAGGTAAGGCTGTCTGAACTGACTTCCCTTTGGTGTAACTGCATTGAATTTCTCAAGTACATCTTCATGGAGCTCAAGAGTCCTGCCATAGTCAAAGCTCTTCTGCTCTACAAGCTGTGTATCAAGAGCTGAAAGTGAAAGTGTCTTATTTCCCTTAACCTCTGGGCAGACATTTACACAAGAACCGCAGCCTGTACAGTCAAGTACGGAAACGGTAACTGCAAACTTCTTGCCAGGCATACCCTTCATGTCTACCATCTTCATAGATTCAGGAGCCTTTGCTGCCTCTTCCTCGTCCATTACAGCAGGACGTATTGCTGCGTGAGGACATACATAAGAACAGAGGTTACACTGTAGACAGGTATCCTTGTTCCATACAGGAACTTCTACTGCTATACCTCTCTTTTCATAAGCAGCTGAGCCTAAAGGTGTAGTACCATCAGCATACTCTACGAATGCAGATACAGGGAGTGTGTTACCTGCCTGTGCATTTACCTTATTCTGAATTGTATTTACATAGTGAACAACGTTCTCAAGACCTGCATCAGCCTTCTCTGAGATATCCTCGGCTACCGCATTCTTCCAGTCCTCAGGAACCTTAACCTCAACTACGCCTGCAACACCGGCATCGATAGCGTTGTAGTTCATCTGTACTACATCGTCACCCTTCTTCTGGTAAGAAGCCTTTGCCGCTGCCTTCATATACTCAACAGCGTCCTCGATAGGAATGATGTTAGCAAGCTTAAAGAAAGCTGCCTGAAGCACTGTATTGATACGTCCACCAAGACCGATTTCTTTACCAATCTTGATACCGTCAATTGTATACAGCTTAATGTTATGATCAGCGATGTACTTCTTAGCCTGTCCCGGAAGACGCTCTGAAAGCTCATTTACATCCCAAGGGCAGTTAAGAAGGAAGGTTCCGCCATCCTTAATATCCTGAACCATATCGTACTTACGCACGTATGAAGGGTTATGACAGGCAACGAAGTCTGCCTTGTTGATAAGGTAGGTAGAGTTAATCTTCTTATCACCGAAACGAAGGTGAGAAATGGTTACACCGCCTGACTTCTTTGAATCATAGTCAAAGTAAGCCTGAGCATATTTATCTGTGTGGTCACCGATAATCTTAACTGAGTTCTTATTAGCACCAACAGTACCGTCTGCACCAAGTCCCCAGAACTTACAGGAGGTTGTACCCTCAGGAGCAGTAGATGGATTCTCGGTAATCTCAAGTGAGAGGTTGGTTACATCATCCTTAATACCTATGGTAAATCTTGGCTTTTCAGTATTGTTGTAAGCTGCAATAATCTGAGCAGGAGTTGTATCCTTTGAACCAAGACCGTAACGGCCTGTGGTAACAAGGCAGGACTCAAACTTAGTTCCACGAAGAGATGCCACAACATCAAGGTAAAGTGGCTCACCAAGAGAACCAGGCTCTTTTGTACGGTCAAGAACGATGATGTGCTTAACTGTCTCAGGAATAGCAGCGATAAGGTGCTTAGCTGAGAATGGTCTGTAAAGGCGTACCTTAACAACACCAACCTTGTGTCCGTTAGCGTTCATATAATCGATAGTCTCGTCTATAGTCTCACAAACAGAACCCATAGCTATGATTACTCTGTCTGCATCTTCTGCGCCATAGTAGTTGAAAAGCTTGTAGTTAGTACCAATCTTAGCATTAACCTTATCCATGTAGTTCTGAACAACTTCAGGTACTACATCATAGAAACGGTTAGAAGCCTCTCTTGCCTGGAAGAAGATATCAGGGTTCTGAGCTGTACCTCTCTGCTGAGGACGGTTAGGATTGAGTGACTTATTTCTAAATGCAGCAACTGCATCCATATTGCACATATCCTTAAGGTCATCATAATCCCAGGTTTCAATCTTCTGAATCTCGTGTGAGGTTCTGAAACCATCGAAGAAGTGAAGGAAAGGAACACGGCTCTCGATAGTACTAAGATGTGCTACTGCACCAAGGTCCATAACTTCCTGTACACTGTTTGAACAAAGCATTGCAAAGCCTGACTGACGACAGGCGTAAACGTCTGAATGATCACCAAATATAGAAAGTGCGTGGCTTGCAAGCGCACGGGCTGAAACGTGGAATACTGCAGGAAGTAACTCACCTGCAATCTTGTACATATTAGGGAGCATAAGTAAAAGTCCCTGAGAAGCTGTATAGGTTGTGGTTAATGCACCTGCCTGTAAAGAACCATGCACAGCACCTGCAGCACCGCCTTCAGACTGCATCTCAGACATGATTACTTCGTGTCCGAAGATATTCTTTCTTCCCTGGGTAGCCCACTGGTCGGTGTAGTCTGCCATAGGTGAAGAAGGTGTGATAGGATAGATAGCTGCCACATCAGTAAACGCATAGGATACGTGAGCGGCTGCGGTATTTCCATCCATAGTTTTCATTGATCTAGCCATAGTAGCCTCCTTAAATAATAAATATTATTGATGACAACAAAAACAATCCGTAATAACGAAGTATTTGTTTCAAGCTTTATTACATATCCTTAATTCTACTATTTAAGTTTAATTATGTAAAGCCAAATCATGTATTTTTATTGTGCAATTTGTGTTAATTGATGTAATTTCTCAATAATTATTGGATAATTTTGATAATAGCTATCATTATCGACATCTTCTATCTTATTTTCCCTTTTTAAAGAGGAGATTTTTATAAAGATAATAACTTCTCCGGTAGGCAAACCTTACTTTTTATTCTTTTGACACTAATATCATTAGATGTTATAATCAAAAAACATTATAAAAAAGAAAGTGAGTGGCCATGCTTATTAAATATTTACAGGTATTTTTTATATCAATGCTTCCTATAATCGAGCTAAGAGGAGCTATACCCTTTGCAACTGCAATCGGAGTCCCGCCCTTAACTGCCTACATCATTTCCATACTTGGGAATATGGTTCCTATTCCTTTCATCTTCCTCTTTGCAAGCAAGTTCTTACATTGGGGAAAGGATAAGGCATACATAGGCAAAATCTGCCATTTCTTCCTTGAAAAAGGCTATAGAGCAGGGGCGAAGCTTGAAAATAAAGCAGGCTTTGGACTTTTTATTGCCCTCACACTCTTTGTGGGTATCCCGATACCGGGTACAGGTGCGTGGACAGGCAGTCTTGCGGCCAGCCTCTTAGGTATAAACATTAAAAAGGGAACTATAGCCGTACTTGCCGGAGTACTTCTTGCAGGCATAATCATGATGGTGGTAAGCCTTGGTGCACTGTCTTTCCTCACGCGATAATTAAGCCTTAACTCTATGCAAAAACAGCAATAATTGTGTTAGATTTCCAGAAGGTGTTTTCATGTAAAACTGCCCCTAGAATACCAAAAAGGTCTTCTAAGGGCAGTTTTTGAATTTGTTTGCTGTTTTATTTTTTATTTGCTTCATTTCTAAACTGGGCAGGCGTCTTTCCATACTCCCTCTTAAACAGCCTTATAAAATGCTCCACATTAGGGTATCCGATTGCCTCTGAGATTGTTTCAATCTTCATATTGCCTCCCAGTAAGAATGCCTTTGCTTTCTTAAGCCTGGTAATGCGTACAATATCTCCAAAAGGTATACCCGCCTTTATCCTTATATATTTTGAGAGATAAGGTTTTGAAAGGAAGGTCTTCTTTGCTATATAGTCAAGTGTAACCTCCTTATAATTTTCTTGAATAATGTTGAGGATATCCGTTAATCTCTCTTCCCTCTCCTCCACGTATTTTAGCTGTTCAGACTGGTTAAGTGCGGATACAAGTGCGTCTATTGAAGCTTTAATTATATCTTCGTCTATACCGACTCCCCAATACTTTTTATCACCACAGACTATTCCCACAAAGGTCACCGCCTTAGATGCGGAACTACCTGTAAGCGCGTGTTCTTCATAATCTGTAAGCTCATACTCTATGCCAAAATACTGTCTTAAGGCATTGGCCACTGCATCGAGTCGGCCATTGCCGTTCGCCTTTACCACATGCTCCCTTCCACCATGGCTTATATTAATGGTTGCAAGGAATCCACCTCCCTGAACAAACTCGGCATCAGTTATACTAAATACTTCGTGGTTATTCACATATTTGTTATAGAATATGCTATAAATTCTATCAGCAGAAAGCTCGGCATGTTCGTGGTCAGATACCGACTTAACGGTATAGCCAAGCTCCTCCTGCATATTCTTAGGTACTTCTATTCCGTAATTCGTCTTTAATATATAGCTGACTCCACCCTTACCAGACTGACTGTTGATGCGGATAACATCTGCATCATAGCTCCTATTTATATCCTTAGGATCAATAGGAAGATATGGAACTGTCCACTTACCTTTTTTGTGTTTTTCTCTATAAGTGAATCCTTTAGATATAGCATCCTGATGTGAGCCTGAAAATGCTGTAAATACGAGTTCTCCCGCATAAGGATGCCTTGGAGAGACCTGCATTCTTGTAAGTTTCTCATATTCCTCTTTGATGTCATTTAACCTTGAAAAATCAAGTCCCGGATCTACTCCATGTGAATACATATTCATCGCAAGAGTGATGATATCCACATTACCGGTACGTTCTCCATTGCCAAAAAGAGTTCCCTCTATTCTATCCGCCCCTGCAAGTATGCCAAGCTCTGCTATAGCCACCCCTGTTCCCCTATCATTATGCGGATGCAGGCTTAATATCACTCCATCTCTGCGGTTCATGTTTTTGTGCATATACTCTACCTGTGTAGCAAATACATGAGGAAGTGAGAGCTCAACTGTAGCAGGGATATTGATAATCACCTTATTGTTCTTATCAGGCTCCCACACATCTATAACTGCATTTACCACCTCAAGGGCATATTCCACCTCAGTACCGGTGAAGCTCTCAGGAGAATATTCAAAGGAAAAATTCCCTTCAGTCTCAGCCGCGAGCTTTTTAAGTAACTTAGCTCCTTTGATAGCTATCTGCTTAACCTCTTCTTTATCCTTGGCAAATACCTGCTCCCTCTGTGCTACAGAGGTAGAATTGTACACATGGATAACTGCGTGTGGCGCACCCTTTACTGCTTCAAAGGTCTTTTTGATAATGTGCTCCCTCGCCTGTGTAAGCACCTGAACCGTAACATCTTCAGGAATCAGGTTTCTTTCTATAAGTGTACGCAAGAAATTATACTCTGTCTCAGAAGCCGCAGGAAAACCAACCTCTATCTCCTTAAAGCCGATATCCACCAAAAGCTTGAAAAACTTCAGTTTTTCTTCAAGATCCATAGGCTCAATGAGAGCCTGGTTGCCATCTCTTAGGTCAACCGAGCACCAAATAGGCGGTTTTTCTATGTGCTCCTTCTTCACCCAGTCATAGGTAGGATGTTTAGGCATAAAATAGTTTCTTTGATACTTATTGTAGTTTTTCATATTCTCTCCATATGTACAATTTATTTATTAGATAGTCTGTAACTTCACTTGTATTCATAAAAAGGTGGCTTTAATCACAAACTATTCAGCTCAATCTTATTGATATATTTTAATATAACATATTTTCGTCTTAATCGACAAGGTAATATTTTAACTATTTTATTGATATATTTTAATTAGATTAAGAATTATCTCTTCAAGTATGTATGTAGAAAATTTAAATACTTATGGCACTTGTATCTCTTTGTTTTAGTGCTACAATATATGATGTGGGTGTCAAAAGTATTAGACACTCTTGAAAGAGGATGAATATGATACAGGATTACTTAAATAATAGCTATGACAACAGTTACAAGGCAGAGACTAAACCTTCTGACAATAGTTTTATACTGCATTTTCATAATAATGAACTTCTTTGCCACGCCGAAGGAAACGTTGCAAGCCTTGAAAGTGCTATCCCCGGCAAGGCAGGAAGTGAAGAGGTGGTTTGGAAGCTTCTTACCTTTAAGGAAATCAGGGAGACTCTTAGCGTCGCAGAGAATAAGCTAATATATCTTTTTAAGATGGATATTGATGGCGAGAACCGTGAGTTTTTCCTTCTTGTCGATGCTTCATTTCTTAAAGGAACAGGTCTGGCTTATTCAAGTATCAAAGATAGGGAGAATTCCGGTAATAGTGAGTCAGGTGATTATAGTACAGATGGACTTTACTATATACCTGCCTCTAAGTTTCGCTCCCTTATACCCCTTTCTACCTCCTTTGCTGTCATAACAGCCTGGCAGCTATATAGCTGGTACAGAGATAACAGACATTGTGGCAGGTGTGGCGCACTTACTATACACGATAACAAGGAGAGAATGCTTAAGTGCCCCGCTTGTGGCAATATGATATACCCTAAAATCTGCCCCGGAGTAATAGTAGGCATCATTCATAAGGGCAGGATTTTACTTACAAAGTATGCCAACAAGGGATATGACCGCTACGCTCTGGTAGCAGGCTTTACGGAAATAGGGGAAACCCTTGAAGAAAGTGCTGTAAGGGAAGCATACGAAGAGGTTGGTCTTAGACTTAAGAATATAACCTTTTACAAAAGCCAGCCCTGGTCGGCCTCTTCTTCATTACTTGCGGGATTTTTCGCAGAAGTTGATGGAAGTGACGAGGTTGTACTTGAGACTGAAGAGCTTAAAGAGGGTACCTGGTTCTATCCTGAGGATATAGTGCAGATGCATGAAGGCGTGAGCCTTACAGAAGAAATGATAAATCATTTTGCAGATAGGAAGCTGGATGAAAGATGGTATAAAAATTAACATAAAGGGGCTGCTACAAAGGATTGAACCAATTACAAACATAATTTGCAGTATGGTTTCATCCCTATTGTGACAGCCCCTTATAAATTCCTCTTTACTTATTTAATTTTCAGAATTCATCCTTTGAAATTCCTCTTCTGCCTTGTCAAGGCTTTCTCTGTCTGCAAAGTGAACTATGTCTTCGCTCTCTTCAATAGACATACCTTTTTTACGGCAGTTAATGTAGACCTTTAGCAGAGTCTCGTTGACACCTTGTTCCATACCTTCTTCTCTGCCTTCTTCTCTGCCTTCTTCTCTGCCTTCTCTTACACCCTTATAGTACAACTGGCTAAGTGGTCCTCCCGTCATAGTTTTCACCTCACTTCCATTTTTGGTTGTAATTTTTTCTATAATATCCTCACTTCCAGACATTATGGAAAGGAACTTCAGCACAGCATCTACATGCTTTATCTCATTTTCATTCTCCGGCAAATAGTATGGATCTTTTCTAATGTTGGTAAAATACTTAGCAACCAGCCCGAAATCACTCTTAAACTGTCTTACCTTTTCTTCTGATAAAAAAGCAATTTCAAAAACATTGATTTTATAGTCATTTACATAGTCTTCAAGTCCTTTAGGAATGTCCACTATACCCTTTAGAGACTTAGGTTGATTCCACCTGGTTGTGCCAAAGTATAGAACTATCGTAACCACTGGCGCAATCCTCGTCTTATTACCCTTATCATCAGTTTTAAGCAACTGACTTCTGTAGGAAGCTCCATCATATCCAATTATCCTTGCAGGCATAAGTCTGTCTACTCTGGTCTGATTTTCAATTCCGATTATTAGGAGATTTAAGCCCCCATCTTTCCAATACTTACTTATGTCTCTCTCCTGCTCGTGAAGCTTAGAGTCCTCTGCTTTGTAAATGGAATTAACCTTACTCTCTTCAAGCGAGTCCTCCTTAATCACACTGACTCCGTCAAAAAGCAGGGTATTTACAATATCTGCAAATACATCATTGTAGTCCTCTAGCAGTTTTTCTGCTTTGTCTTTGTTGTTCATATGTTGATTCTTAGCGAACCTCGGAATAGTCATTTATAGTATATCATGCTTTTAGGATTTATAAAAGGTCTAAAAAAACCCCAACCGGAAACTCCGGTTGGGGCAAATTATTATAATTTAGTTTTTTGATTGGGAATCAAATTAGTTCTTCTTAGCGAAGGTAATCTTGAATCCGCTGTTAGCGCCTTCGTATGTAAGACCATACTCAGCATCTGCATTTATCTCAGCGCCTGTAAATGCCTTGTTAGATACGTTTACAGTGATTGTGAACTTACCTGTAGCTCCGTCAACCTTACCTACTTTGTAAGTAACGCCCTTTGGTAAAGCCTTAACAACTTTAACCTTTGGTGAACCACCCTTAGGATTTACAACCTTATCAACCTTAGCATTGATAGTGAAGGTTGCAGCAGTTCCTGTAGCAATCTGAATAGCTGCTGTAGTTGAACCACTAGCTGCTGTAACTGCAGCCTTTGCAGCGTCACCAGCTACAGTTGCGCCTTCGAATGTTACGTTCTGAGCAATGTTAGCAATATTGATGATAGCACCTGCAGATACGCCAGATCTGGTTGCAACACCATTCTTATCCTGCTTTGTACCTGAAAGTCTTAAGAAAAGCTTAGTCTTTCCTTCTGTCCAGGTATTAGCCTTCTCATCCTTTGAATACTTAAGGTTAGCCTTGGTAGGTTTCTTTACAGGATCCTTAGAAGCCTTAAGTACGCTCCACTTAAACTTAGATGTGTCACCTGTTGAAGGAACTAAAGCATACTCAATATCCTTGCTGCTTACGTTCTGAAGTAAAAGACCCTTTGTGATGTCATAAGCAAGAGTTGAGCTAACGATAACACCAGTCTTTCCATCAACGTTAATAGCTGCTCCTGTACCGGTAAATGCAGTACCAACATTCAATTTCTCAGCAGGCTTCTTAAGTGATACTCTACCAACCTTAGAAGCAATCTTCTTAGCATTAGCACCTGTTCTTACAAGTAAATCCTGATCCTTAGTGTCAACTAAACCAGTAAGCTCTGAAAGAGTAAGTCCCTTCTTACTTGTAGATAATTTCCAGTTTGCAGGAACTGCAGCAGCGCCAGCATCAACTAACTGCCATTCTACACCGTTTTTAACACTTGTAGTCTCTTTGGTTACATCTACCTTTGCAGCAGGAGCATTGCCCTGTGTAGCAATCTTTAACTTAGACTCTTTACTAGCCCAAGCTGTATCTGTTCCCTTAATTCTGAATGAAAGAGTTGATCCGCTCTGTCCAAGAGCTCTAAGTCTCTTATTAACAAGATCATCGGTAGGAGCTGTTCCACCAAGGAAAGCCTGGAATGTCTGCCAGCTGCCATCATTAAGCTTAACTTCAACTTTTTCAGCATCAGCCTTTAAATCTACTTCTGTCTCACCCTTTTTACCTTTAGTAGCAAAAAGATAACCGAAATCTCCACCTAAAGCGTGAGTAGGCTTTGTTCCCTTTACTGCGCTTGTACTAGCTACGAACTGAGCCTTGAAAGTGGTATCAGCAGCTTCAAGCTTTAATACCTTCCAAGTACTATCAGGAGTTGGAGTATCACCAACAGCGATGATTCCAGCTTTACCCTTAAGTGCGGCATATACATCTATCATATCAGATATATCCTGCACATTTGTTATCTTGTATTTAGCTGTATCGATTGTTACACTATCCTTGCCACCCTTTTTGTCTTCCTTAGCTATGCCCCAGAACTTAGCACCTGCAACAGTTGCAATTCCTTCAGCACCCTTGAAAGTAATTGCAGGAGCAGCCTTAGCTGTCTGTAAGTTAGCTACAGGCACCATACCTAATGCCATTGCTACAACGAGTGACTTTGCGATTGTTTTCTTGAAATTCATAATTCTAATAACCTCCTTATTATTGTCGGGACCTCATCCTATGTACGCTAAGACAGTCTCCCTAGTCGCCATCCCTGGCTGGTTAACATCATATCCTATGTACGCTAAGATAATCCGTATAACGTAGTTTATAGTTTTTTTGACTTACACATACTATATCGGAACGGGAGATAAAAAACTTAACACCTTTTTGAAACTTTTTTTATTTTTCTAAATAACCCCTCTCGGGAGCTTCCTATAAAGAGTGCTAAAGTCTTGTGTGCATTTAAATTTGTTGGTTTCAAATTAAATAACTAAATTGATGTCCCTATGCATTTTGTAACCACAACTATACTATACACCCATCACCACTTAAATGCAAGTCTTTTTTCCGTCTTTTATGTGTTCTATTCTAATCTACGCTTTCTGTGTTATCTTTTTCCATATAATAATACTCTTGACAAAATATCACCAAATAAACATACTGTTAATTTATTGGTTATTATGATATAATTTGAGCACTTAATGATTACGAGACGTCAGGTGAAGTGTTAGTTTAGTGCGAGTGATATCTAAGCACCTAGCGAAGTCGAGCCATCAATATATGTAAACTTAGTTTATGGAGGATAACATGAATTATTCAGGTCTAATTCTCGGTGTAGCTACTTTTTTGCTCATTGGAGTTTTTCACGTCATTGTAGTAAAGGGGGAGTATTATTTTTCAAAGAAAATCTGGCCTCTGTTCTTAGCTACAGGAATTA
This sequence comes from Catonella sp., assembly GCF_057250765.1. Taxonomy (NCBI): domain Bacteria; kingdom Bacillati; phylum Bacillota; class Clostridia; order Lachnospirales; family Lachnospiraceae; genus Catonella; species Catonella sp. The sequence goes on along the minus strand of NZ_DBHIEC010000012.1, from coordinate 23,166 downwards.
CTTCTCTCTTCATCTCATTATTTATAAGTAGTCCTGTCATCAGTTCCCTGATTGCAGTCTTTGGTATTTCCTGTCTATGGAGTATAAGAGAACTCTTTGAGCAGGAGGATAGGGTTAAAAAAGGTTGGTTTCCAAAAAATCCTAAAAGAAGATACTAATATATATTTATTTACATTATAAATCCGCCTATTTATTGTGTTTGTTTATAGTAACAGACTTAATTCAAATATTATGATACAATATTACAAACTCATCTTTAAGGAGGGAATATGGAATTAACCAAAGAAGAGATTGTTAACTCCTTTATGGGCGGAGTTGACTGTTCCCAGATTATTATGGGAGAATGGGCAGACAGACTTGGTATGTCAAAGGAAGATGCCCTCAAGGTTGCTTCAACCTTTGGTGCAGGGCTTGGCATAGGCGAAACTTGCGGTGCCATCATAGGCGGAATGCTGGTGCTTGGTATGAAGTATGGCAATACAGGGGCGAATCAGCAAGAAGTTAAGGATAAGCTGGTTGCAAAAAGGGCTGAGTTCTTAGAGAAGTTTAAGAAGGCTCATAACCATTGCACCTGCCGAGATTTGCTAGGCTATGACTTTTCAAAGCCTGAGGATGTCCCTAAGATATTTGAGAGCGGCATTCTATTCGAAGCCTGTCCCCGCTTTGTCAGGACTGCCCTAGACATCTTGGATGAGATGGAAAACTAAAATCCATCATTCACAATAGTATATAGACCTCTTATTTGTAATATTTAAGAGGGCTTGATATTTAGTAAATGATGCGATCAAATTATTATCAGGAGGTTATTATGGAAACTTATTACAATCCGGAAGATTTAGCAAAGTTTGGCTCAGTTGCAGGTGAAACACCTACAACTCACGCTGGAGAGAAGTTCTTCGAGTACTACAATGCTGTATTTGCAGAAGGTGCTCTTACCGCAAGAGAAAAGTCTCTTATCGCACTTGCAGTAGCACATACAGTTCAGTGTCCATACTGTATAGACGCTTACACCAATGACTGCCTCAATAAAGGTGTGAATAAAGAGCAGATTATGGAAGCTATCCATGTAGCAGCTGCTATAAGAGGCGGTGCTTCCCTTGTACATGGTGTGCAGGCTAAGAATATCGTTGAGAAGCTCGAGTTCTAATTGGATACCATTTATGCTTTGAGCTTAGACACTGGGGTTTTTCTTATAAGATTTGCAAATTACGAACATTTTTGTTATGATGTTAAATGCGTTTGCTCTCTTATGACGTTTTAGCTTTAATAAGTAATCATAGTTCTGTCATAATAAGCCAAAGGCCTGTTATGACAGTTCTTTTTATATAGCATCAATTAAAGGAGATACCAATGGACGATATTATCCGTAGTTTTGCAGATATTACTTCTGTACCTGATTTCAAAGAAACCGTAGACAGGTCCTGTCTTCATACAGCTGATTCACTGGATGTACTCCAGATGAATATAGGAAGAAGGTGTAATCTTGCCTGCAAGCACTGCCACGTTCTAAGCAGTCCTGCAAGGACAGAGGAAATGTCAAAGGAGGTTATGGATGCTGCCCTTTCCTATGCTAAAGAGCAGAATATATCTACCATAGATATTACCGGTGGTGCTCCTGAAATGAATCCTAATCTTCGCTATCTTGTAGAAGAGGCTGCGAAATTTGCTAAAAAAGTAATAGTCCGCACTAATCTTGTGATACTTTTGGAGGAGGGATATACTGACCTGCCTGAGTTTTTTGCCAAAAACTGTGTTGAAATAGTCTGTTCCCTCCCTTATTACCGCGCTGCAGAGATGAATAGGGTAAGGGGAGATATGGCGTTTGAAAGAGCTATAACTGTTCTTAGGCGTCTCAATGAACTTGGTTACGGAAGGGATGAGAGACTTGTGCTTAATCTTGTCTACAATCCTGCGGGAGCCTTCTTTCCACCTGACCAGACAGCCATGGAAAAGGAGTATAAGGAGAGGCTTGATGCTGACTTTGGTATTAGTTTCAATTCCCTGTATACTCTCTATAACAATCCTTTAGGACGCTTTGGTGCCTTCCTCGCAAGGACACACAATCTTGAGAGCTACCTTAAGAAGCTGTATGAAGCCTTTAACCCTGAAGCTGCTAAGTCTATAATGTGCCGTTTTCAGCTATCTGTAGACTATGATGGGAAGGTATACGACTGTGACTTTAATCTTGCCGCTGGTCTTCCCTGCTTACAGCCTGAAAAGACAATATTTGATCTACTTGGAAAGCCTTACAAAAAGAGAACCATCCTGGTTGATAAACACTGTTATGCCTGTACTGCAGGGGCAGGCTCCAGCTGAGGCGGTTCACTCTAAAGTGGCGGTGCCACTTATCTATAGAGCTCATTTAGAGCTCTTTTTCATTTTTTCTAGATAAAACAACGATTAATTTGCAATTTTTCTAGAACTTTTATAAGTTAGGCATTAATCCTTGAAATGCACTCGTTTATTAATTATACTCTTGATAAGGAGCAATCCTAAACAAAAGATTTCGTTAAATCTATCAACCAAAAAACCGCACCCTTCAACCAGGTGCGGTTTTTATTTTTATTTGACAGGAAATTTCTCTGAAATTACCTGTCAAATAAAAATCTCTCCGAGGGATCGCACTGCGACGGATATGTAGATGTCGCTTATGCGACCCGCCACAGGCGGTGAATCCTGCGAAGCAGAATTCTTTCTTGATTTGGCTTTTCATTAAATCTTTACGAGTTGCCAAGCCTTATTAGAATACAGAATTTCTACATATTCGATATATCCACTATCTTTCCGCCTATTCTGGCTCTCTTTGCCCAGCGTCCTATCTTATATATGATGGCTGTGATGACGGCTCCCATCACCCATGAAATCACAAGAGAATAATATATGCTCCTTGGTTCTCCGGCAGGAAGAGCCGCACTCTTGGTAAGGTAAACCATTCCATAGGCAATTGGAAGTCTTATAACAGTTGTTGTAGCAAGCGCTACCCACATAGGAGTCATAGTATCTCCCGCTCCCCTGATGGTTCCTGAAAGTATCTGATTGATGGCGACTCCTATATAGCCTATTCCAAGTATACACATCATTTCATAACTCACTTCGATAACTTCTTCTGTATTGGTAAAGAGCCCCATCAGGAACTTTCCGAATATAAGTATCAGCCCTACTAAAACAACAGAGGTAGTCACTCCGATTTTAAGTCCGTCCCTGGTGCCTTTTCTAACTCTGTCTATCTTCATTGCTCCGACATTCTGTCCTACAAAGGTTGTCATTGCAGTACCAAAGGTGAAGTTTGGAAGCATAGCAAAGCCGTCTACCCTCATTACCACCGTAGATGCAGCTATAAATACTGTTCCGAAGGTATTGGTTAAATTCTGGACAAAGATTGCGGCTATCGCAAAGAGTGCCTGAGTAATACCAACAGGAAGCCCAAGCTTTACAAGATGTCTTGACAGTGTCCCATCTAGCTTAAAGGCCTGTCTGTCAAGGGTAAGCACATCCTTCATCTTAAGCATTCTCAGATAACAAAGAATGGCAGATATAATCTGTGAAATGATGGTGGCATAGGCTGCTCCTGCAACTCCCATTTCTAGTGGTCCTACAAAGATGATATCTAGAATGATGTTTACTACAGTGCATACTATGAGGTAGATAAGCGGCATGACTGAGTCGCCCATTCCCCTTAGAAGGCCTGATAAAATGTTATAGTAGCTGGTACCCATGATGCCTAGACAGCTAATCATTGTATAGCTTACTGCCATATCTAGTATTTGGTGAGGTGTCCCTAAAAGCTCTAAAAAAGGCCTTATATAGAGACTTCCTGCAATCATTATGAGGATACTGATGATGGCATTTAAGATGATGGCATTTCCAATGGTCTTTGAGAGCATTTCTCTATCCTTAGCCCCATAGTACTGAGATACAAGGATACCGGCTCCCATAGAAATGCCTATGAACAACACCATAAGAAGAAACACAAGAGCTCCGCTGGCACCTATTGCAGCCAATGCCCCATCACCTACGTACTTTCCAACTATAACAGAATCAACTGTACTATATAGCTGTTGGGCAAAATTCCCGATTAGGAGAGGGATGGAAAACTCTATAAGTCTCTTTGATGGACTGCCTTCGGTCATGTCTTTTGCGCCACCAAGTTTTTTAAATAAACTCTCTTTAATTCCCATGTCTGCCTCCGTTACTATTTTTCTGATAAGGTTATTTATATTACGTATTTACCGAATATCATTAAAAGTAAAATCCACTTCATTATAGCTTTATAACGGTCCTTGTTAATCACTGCAAAATCAGGCTTATAAATCCTGCTTTTGTTAGAGGGGAAGTCATAAGGACTTCCCCTCTAACAAAAGCAGCCTGTATATAAACAGGCTGCCATATATGCGCGATGTAAAGGATAAGGGCTTCTTACTGCCTAAATGTCAACTTTTAACTAATTAGCCTACCAATTTAGACGTATTTATCTTGATACCAGGGCCCATTGTAGAAGCGATGGTTACACTTCTTAAATACTGGCCCTTGGCTGAAGCCGGCTTTGCCTTTATTATAGCGCTCATAAGTGCTGTGAAATTATCTGCGAGCTGCTCTTTAGTAAAAGATGCCTTTCCAACCGGTACATGTACAATGTTGGCCTTATCAAGACGGTATTCAATCTTACCTGCCTTAATATCGTTAACGGCCTGAGTAACATCCATAGTTACTGTTCCTGCTTTAGGGTTTGGCATAAGTCCCTTAGGTCCGAGTACACGGCCAAGACGGCCAACAACACCCATCATGTCAGGAGTAGCTACAACTACATCAAAATCGAACCAACCTTCGTTCTGAATCTTTGGAATGAGTTCTTCGCCACCAACAAAATCTGCTCCTGCTGCCTGAGCCTCATCAAGCTTTGTACCCTTTGCGAATACAAGCACACGTACAGTCTTACCTGTTCCGTGAGGAAGCACTACAGCACCACGAATCTGCTGATCAGCGTGACGACCGTCTACACCGAGTCTGATATGTGCTTCGATGGTTTCATCGAATTTAGCCACAGCTGTCTTCTTTGCAAGTTCTACTGCTTCTTCTGTATCGTAAGCCTTAGTCTTTTCAACAAGCTTAGCTGCGTCCTGATATTTCTTTCCTCTTTTCATTATTAAAAACCTCCTGTGGTTATCTAACTGTTCGACTGCCATTTGCAGTCTCCCACTCACACTAAAATCAAATAATCACGACTAATAATTAGTCTTCTATAACAATACCCATACTTCTAGCTGTGCCGGCTATCATGCTCATAGCTGCCTCAATGCTTGATGCATTAAGGTCCGGCATCTTAAGCTCTGCAATCTTTCTTACCTCAGAAGAAGGAATCTTAGCTACCTTATTCTTGTTAGGTACGCCTGATGCAGTCTCAATCTTTGCCGCTTTCTTTAAAAGAACCGGTGCCGGAGGAGTCTTTGTAACAAAACTAAAGCTTCTGTCAGCATATACAGTAATGACTACAGGGATAATCATACCCTCATCCTTAGCTGTACGTGCGTTGAACTCCTTTGTAAACTGGACAATATTAACACCATGCTGTCCAAGTGCAGGTCCTACAGGAGGGGCTGGTGTAGCCTTCGCTGCAGGGATCTGTAATTTTATATAACCTTCGACCTTCTTAGCCATATCATAACCTCCGTTAAATCTTCTTGATATCTGTGAAACTAATTTCTACCGGCATATCTCTTCCCATAGAGTTGATATTTATGGTCACAAGTCTCTCATCAAGATCAACCTCGATAACTTCGCCTTCCTGATCCTTAAATGAACCTGTAACTATTCTAACCCAGTCACCAACCTCAATATCTGCTTCAACTGAAGTGCGGATTCCATTTAACATCTTATCCATTTCTTCAGCAGAAAGAGGAACAGGTTTAGATCCCGGACCTACAAAGCCTGTAACACCCCTTGTATTCCTGATAACATACCAGGTTTCATCATTCATTACCATGTTGATGAATACATAACCGGGATAAAGCTTTCTTGGTGTAGGTTTGCCCTTCTTACTGTCCTTACCACTTCTAATGATGGTAACTTCTTCAGTTGGCACGAGAACTTCTTTTATCTCGTCCTGTAATTCTCTGCTTTTGATAGTTGCTTCAATGTCATCTTTGACTGCATTCTCATATCCTGAGTAAGTATGTACCACGTACCAATTAGTTTCTGCCATATAATCACCTTTTTTTAATATTAAAGAACACCATTGATTAAATACTGGATGCCTAAGTCCAAAAGGGCTACAATGCCTCCGAGTACAATAGTAGTTGCTATTACGGCAACTGACTCTTTTGTAAGGGACTCTTTGCTTGGCCAGATTATCTTCTTAAACTCCGACTTGACTTCCTGAGCAAAACCGGTCTTAACCGCACTCTCAGTTGTCTTATTCGCCTTTTCTCCCATTCTACATTCCTTTCAACTTAACACAATTACTTTGTTTCTTTGTGTAAAGTATGTCTCTTGCAGAATCTGCAATACTTCTTTGTTTCCATTCTTTCCGGATGAAGTTTCTTTTCCTTCATCGTATTGTAGTTACGCTGTTTACACTCTGTACATGCCAGTGTGATTTTAACTCGCATTAATTTCACCTCCGCTTTAAAATTACCTTGTTTTTAGGCATAAAAAAAAGACCTCTTTCATCTCGCTATATCAATATAGCACAGAAAAGGCGAGTAGTCAATATTTTTTTACTCGCCTCTCTCTTTACCCCAGAAAAACAACGCAACAGTGCCAGGGCCTGTATGACTGCCAATTGTAGTTCCTATATTGTTAATGAGAATTTTATTCTTGATTTTCTTAAATCTATCTTCAATAAGCAATGCCACCCTCTGTGCATCATCAATACAGGCAGACATTGACAGATAACATTTGTCTGAGTAGTCTGTTCCATCGTCTGCAAGCTTTTCCATCATTTCAACCATCCTACTATAGACTCTCTTTTTTGTTCTTACCTTCTCGTATGGCTTAAGTTTGCCTTCTCTGTTCACATAAAGCAGTGGACAGATGCCAAGCACATTGCCTATAAACCCTTCTGCCTTTGATATCCTGCCTCCTCTTACATAGTAGGTAAGATCTGTAGAGAAGAACCAATGGTTTAGCCTAAGCCTGTTCTCTATGGCAAAGTCCCTTACTTCTTCTATAGTCCTACCCTCATCTTTAATGTCTGCAAGTTTGTCCATAAGCAGTCCATAGCCTGAACTTGCTGCGAGGCTGTCCACTATAAATATCTTTCTATCCGGATATTTTTCACTTAGCTCATCCTTTGCAAGCATTGCAGAATTATAAGTCCCTGAGATGCCCGAAGATAGGGTGAGGTGCAAAATGTCCTTGCCCTCTTTTAGAAATTCTTCAAAATAATTCTCATATTCTTCAACATTTACCTGAGAGGTAGATGTCATCTTTCCTGCCGCCATTTCTTTATAAAACTTATCTATAGACATACTTCCATCATCCAGGTACTCTACGCCATCAAGACTAAAATGAAAAGGAATAGTTTTAATATTCCTCTTCTCATAGTGAGATGCGGATAAATCAGCAGTCGAACAGCAGCTTAATATAAAATCGTTCACTATCATCTCCTAACCAGGTATTACTTCTTAATCACCCTAATTTCCTTAACCCTGACTCCCTTGTTCTTAAACAGCTTCCTATATGAGGAAAGTGATTTTTTAGGCACTTCTATAATCATCTTTTTGCTTACATTCTTAAATATATTCTTTCCTGCTTTTTTAAGCTTAGTTGTCCTTATAACAAACCTGTCAAACTTAACCGCATCCTTAAAGGCATCATTGCCTATTTTAACAATGTCTGCATAAATAACAATCTTCCTAAGCCTTTCCATATAGGAAAATCCGTCCTCCTCTATGGAAGTAACTGTCATTTCATTACCTTTGAATTTTATCTTCTTAGGGATGAAAACTGTCGTTGCCCTGTCATTTACAACTCCTGAGACTCCTACATAGACCTTTCCGTTTTTTATCTCTGTAACTGTGTAAAATACTCCACCAACAGAGAATTCATCATCCGCTTCTATTTCTGTGATTTCCTCATCATCTCCATCATTGATACCACTCTGGGTAGAAACTGCAGGAGATGTCGATATGGCAGGAGAAGTTGTGGTTATGGCAGAATGTGTAGCATTTATAGCATCAGGGCTTGTTGCTTCTACCGCCCCTTCGCTAACTATAGCTTCTGCCACTATTATTCTTGCTTTTGTTTCATTAGCTTTCACTGTCTCAGCCGTTAACCCCTGCAAAAAAGCAAAGGAGAAAACCATAGATAATACAGCAAAAACTGCCTTTTCTTTAATTTTAATTTTCATTTTATTCCTTTTCATTATACATGTAACTGTGAATTAAATAAGAACCTTACTACAACACTTTGCACGGGTAAAATGTGTACAAACCGCTATGCATATAACTACGATGCTAAAATCTCATACCCATCTTCCGTAACAGCAACTGTAACTTCCCACTGTGCTGAGTAGGAGCCGTCTTCGGTATATACTGTCCACTCATTTGACTCATCTATAAATATTTCCGCCCTGCCCTCATTTATCATAGGTTCTATGGTAAATACCATGCCTGGCGCAAGCACATAGCCTGTATTCTTTTTACTTACATAGCTTACCCAAGGGTCTTCGTGGAACTCCAGCCCTACGCCATGACCGCCTATCTCACGTACAACTGAGTACCCGTGTGCCTTGGCAAAGTCATTGATTGCCTGTCCCACATCGCCTAGGCAGTTCCAAGGCTTTACCACAGACAGGCCTACATCTATAGCCTCTCTTGCTACCTTTACCAGCTCTTTATCCTCAGGGAGGACATCTCCTATAAGGAACATCCTTGAAGCATCTGCGTAATAGCCCTTATATATGGTAGTTACATCTACATTTACTATGTCTCCGTCTTCCAATATGTCCTCTGCGGAAGGGATACCGTGGCAAACCTGATCATTAATAGAGGTGCATACACTCTTTGGGAAGCCCTCATAGTTAAGAGGAGCCGCTATTCCACCCAGCCTTGCAGTTGCTTCTACAACTATAGAATTGATTTCTTCGGTGCTCATTCCCATTTTGATTTTTGATGCAACCTCATCAAGTATTGCATTGTTTACCTTGCCCGCCTCTCTGATTCCTTCTATCTGAGCTGCATTTTTAATCATCTTATGTGTAGGTATTTTATGTCCTGCACTCTTTAATTCAGCCAGCTTTTCATCAAATTGCTGATGACAGTGCTTATATTTATTGCCACTTCCACACCAGCAATCATCATTCCTGCCTATTTTATCAAAAAACATTTCTCTACCTTCGTTCTATTATTAGCCATTTCTAACCGACCTTTTAAGAATATACTCTTTTCAGTATTAAAGTCAAGTCATTAAGACATAAATTCATCAGAAAGTCTGTATTTATTGTTGTATGCCTCGTATCTTGCTGTAAATGCTTCACTTTTGCTGCTCTTTAGCTCATTTAAGTAGCCGTGAGTCTCAAAAGAAGAGGTCTTACTTTGAATAATGCAAACCGCAATATTGGAACAGTGGTCTGAAACCCTCTCGCAGTTAGAGATTATATCAGTAAGATATATACCAAGTTCAGCGCTGCATTTGCCTGCCTGAAGTCTCTTGATATGTCTGTCTTTCATTTCTCTAGTAATTCCGTCAATGACCTGTTCAAGAGGTTCTATCTCGCCCGCCTTATTCTCATCATCCTTTGCAAAGCATTCTACAGTCATATCAAGGATTTCCGAAAGCGCCCCATGAAGCACCTTAAAGTCATCAAGAGCATAGTCTGAGAAGTTCAGTTCTTTTTCTTTAAGCTCCTTCGCTATCTTGTTAAGGTTTATGGCATGGTCGCCTATTCTCTCAAAGTCATTGATGCAGTGGAGCATTTCAAATATGGTATTACCTTCCACATCATTTACTTCTTTTGACGAAAGCTTGATAAGGAAGGACCCAATCTCGTCTTCAAGATAATCAAGGGTAGCCTCAGCCTTTTTGATTTCTTCGCTCTTCTTGTTGCTAAAATTCTCAAAGTTTTCAAGTGTTCTATTTATATTCGCACTTGCAAGGCGGCTCATTTCCTTCACCTTACTTCTTGCCTGTGAGATAGCAAGTCCGGGAGAAAGTAAAAGTCTTTCATCGAAAAGCACTTCCTTCTCAGCTTCCTTCTCTGCACCCTCATCCTTAACCACAGCATAGGCAATTTTTAGGAGTACCTTATTAAACGGCAGGAGTATGCAGGTTGTAAATATATTAAAACTTGTATGGAAGATAGCTATTGCAATTATGCTAATCGGCTTGTCAAAAATGGTAAGCTGAACAAAGTATCTAAGCAAGAAGTATATCACAAGACATACTACCGTTCCGATTATATTAAAGCTTATGTGGACTATGGCCACTCTCTTTGCATCTCTTTTTACTCCGATGGATGAAAGGAGAGATGTCACGCAGGTACCGATATTTTCACCCATGATAATAGGAATGGCCATACCAAAGGTAATGGAGCCTGTAAGTGAAAGCGCCTGAAGTACACCGACCGAAGCCGCTGAGGACTGGATGATACCCGTAAACACAGCACCGATTAACACACCTATGATAGGATTGTTAAATGCTGTAAGCACACTTGTAAATTCCGGCATTTTCGCAAGAGGAGACATAGAATCACTCATCATGCCCATTCCATGCATAAGGAGGGCAAAGCCGATAAGAACCGTGCCCAAGTTTTTCTTTTTCTGCGACTTGCAAGCCATCATCATAAATGCGCCAACAAACGCCATTATAGGCGAGAAGTTAGCAGGCTTTAATAATGATATGAAAAAGTTATCCGTCTGTATGCTGTTTAGGGAAAGCAGCCATGATGTAGCAGTCTTGCCGACATTCGCACCAAATATAACGAAGATGGTCTGTGAAAGTGTTATGATTCCTGAGTTTACAAGTCCGACCAGCATAACGGTGAGTGCTGATGATGACTGCAGGGCAACTGTAATTGCAACTCCTAAGAATAAACTCATGTACACATTTGAGGTAAGCTTCCTAAGGCTTGTCTCAAGCTTTCCTCCCGCCACCTTTTCAAGGCTTCCCGAGAGCACGTTCATACCAAAAAGGAAGAATGCAAGTCCGCCTAACAGCGAAAATACGGAATAAATAGTCATTTCTTTCTCCTCTAGCCACTATATAAATGTTTACCATCTATTAGAATAACAAATTTTCATGAATAAATACAGAGGTATTTAAAATTTTACAAAGATGTGTATATTTTTTTCGAGGCGTTATTCATCCACAAACTATTATCTCCTTCTTCCGCCTCTGGTAAGCATTATAAGCCTTAATAGCTGCAAAATGGATGAAAGCAGGGCTGCAACGTAAGTCAAGGCTGCCGCTCTTAAGACCTTACCTGCGTCACTTAACTCACTGCCAGCTAATATGTTCTGTTCTTCAAGAGCAATCATTGCCCTTCTTGATGCGTCAAACTCAACAGGTAGGGTAATGAGCTGAAATAAAACCACAAAAGTAAACAATATAACACCTATCTGCGCAAGCCCCATATAGCCCATTGCAAGACCTATTAAAATGAGTGGCCAGGAAAGCATAGAGCCTATATTTGCTACAGGTACTGATACTGACCTAAGTTTAAGGGGTGCATATCCCTCTTTGTCTTGAATAGCATGGCCACATTCGTGTGCTGCCACACCAAGTGCCGCTACTGAAGTAGAACCGTAGACACTCTCAGAAAGTCTAAGAACCTTCTCATTTGGAGAATAGTGGTCGGTAAGGCTTCCCGGAATATACTGAACACTTACATCATTTATCCCCGCATTGCGAAGAATCATCATAGCACAATCTGCCCCTGTCATCCCTCTACTGTTTGAAACCTGACTGTATTTCCTATATGTGCTCTTTAAGTAAAAAGATGCAATCATAGTAAGAATTACGCCTATAAACAATGGGATATCTGTATAAAACCAATACATAAAATTTCCTCCTGGTACAATTATTCTCACTTCAATCAGGCAGACTCTGTCACAGTTTTTTACTTTGACAGGTAACAGCCTTAGCTAAAGATGAATATAATTATAATGGATTATGATGTTTATGGCAATGGGGGTTAATTTTGTAAAGTTTTAACAAGGTAATATTTAATCTTTTATAAATGAATGTTTTATTTCAGAAAGCTCCTTTATCTTTCTTTCAAATACCACTTCACTCATACCGTTTTGGGTAGCAATCTCATAATATTTATTAAATTCAGGGTGATTATTTTCTTTTACAACGGCTAAGAGCTCTGCAAAATATCCCCAGACATTATTATAGCTTTTTGTCGAAGTATAATCTTCCCTTTTAGGCATCCACTTTAGCTTTATAAAGTATTTATATAGTATCTTACTCCAGGTTTCTACATCGTCATCATAGCAAAAAAACTTTGTTTCAAACAAACTGCCAAAGCGTCTGTCCCAATATTTTACATCGTCAGGCAAATACCAGGTATCACGAGGATTACGGCATATCAATTCTATTGTAAGCATCTCAAGTATTGAAGCAGGATCTCCACCTATACAGCCATAACTTCCGGCAACTGAGGTTTTCGCCCCTTCTTCTTTTAGCTCTTCATAAGCTGTGCTGCTATCAAGTAATAATAAGGCAATTTTAGCCCTATCTCCAAATGCTTTTCCTTCGCTTAATAATTTGTACTTATTAAAATCTTTCATACAGCCTCCTTTAATTTATGTAACTACTCCCTAATATATTGTCTACTATACTTTAGCTAAAAGGCTTTTCGTCAGTTCTTCTACTTCCAGATTCGTAATTTCCTGTTCTGTAAAAACACAAGGAAGATATCTTCTACCACCTGAAGCATTTTCATTTTTTGAGGTGACATTTTGGCACCTCAAAATCTCATATTCTTCTTTTGACAACTGAAAACAGAAATCTTCTGGAAATCTTTCAGCATTCCTATTTCTCTGCCTATTTAAATATTTAGTTTCTACCTGATACAGCATAGCAAGGTCACTGTCAATCATTACCTGCCTACCCCACCTGCCCTCTCTTGTGGCTAATATGATTTTTCAATAAAATCATAGAAGTCAGCTCCGTTTTTGCGTTGCTCAGTGGCGCATTGCGAAGCACCTAAGCCTATGAGCAACGCAAAAAGGTAGGAGCGGTTACACACTCAGAGCATTTTTATCAAGCAGAAATTGCTCAACACCAACATACTGTATACCATTTTCATCTATCCAGGGTTTGATGTAGTCTCTTGTTATTACTATCTTCTTAAACGAATCCGGGATTCGAATCAACGACTCTATTTCATGCTTCCTCTTTTCAGGTTCGGCAACAGATAATGCTGATTGGATGTAATAACGCTCATCTCCTCGATTGACAACAAAATCAACTTCAAGCTGTTTTCGCAATTTCTTTCCTTCAGGCGTTTTGATGTTTTGCTCCACGACACCTACATCTACATCATATCCTCTTCTAATCAAATCTAGATAAAGTACATTTTCCATAATATGGGTTTCTTCCTGTTGCCTGAACCCCAGTCTCGCATTCCGCAAACCTACATCGGTATAGTAATATTTCAGCGGAGTCTGCATATATCTCTTTCCCTTTACATCATATCTATTAGCTCGATAGATAAGGAATGCATCTACAAAATAATCAAGATATTTGTCAATAGTTGCGGAACTGATTTTGATCTGTTTTTCGCTCAAAAAGGTCTTTGAAAGTTTAGTCGGATTTGTAAGTGAGCCCACAGCAGATGCAGTAATGTTTAACAAATCCTCTAACACCGCTGTATCGTTCTGTATATTGTATCTTTCAACAACATCTTTTATATATGTTCTTTTGAACAGATTTCTCAAATATTGACTTTTTTCTTCATGTGACGGTAGGGAGGATACGATAGGCATGCCCCCATATGTGTAGTAATCCACCCAGGCATCACGCTCATTCCCTTCATACATCTCATGAAACTCTGTAAAGGATAGTGGATAAACACGTATTTCATCTCCACGGTCGCGAAACTGAGTTAAAACATCACTTGAAAGCATCTTTGAGTTGCTGCCGGTAATATAGACATCCGCATTTTTTATTTTTATTAGCCCTAGCACTACATCCACAAAGGTAAGCTTTGCATCACGACTTTCAACATATGGGTTTTGAATTTCCGACACAAACTGTATTTCATCAATCAAAATGTAGTATTGCTTACTTTTATCAGTTATCTGTTCTCTGATATATTTGTCTAATTCCATGGGATTTCTGTATTTAGCATTTCTAAACTCATCGAGAGCAAGTGTAATTATCTGATTGGCAGCAATTCCTTCTTCTTGAAGATAACGTGTAAACAATTCAAACAAAAGATAAGACTTCCCGCATCTTCTGATTCCTGTAATAATCTTTACTCTTCCATTATGCATTTTGGATATCAACTTTTGCATATATTCAAGTCTGCTAAATTCCATATCATTTCACCTATTAAGATTTTTTTGCGGATTCCGCATTTATTTTTTGTACTGATTATAACCAAATTTCAGCTTTTTATCAAGAGTAACTCGAAAAATTTTTGCGGACTCCGCAATTATGTTTTAATAAAAAAGCCTTATATGGTGTTTATATCAGCCCTTCTTAGTAATCAATACTACCGTCTCCACATGTATAAAATTAGAATTTGTATCGCCACATTCATAAAAACCTCCCACCTAAAATATGGGAGGTTTGCTTACAAGAATATATTTACCTTTACAGTACAGTTTTTTGAATCAGTACTACATTTTACACTTAGTCTTAAATTGTTCTCAGTGTTTTTTCTTTTTACGTATCACACTGACAACTGTTATAACTATAATCACAGCAGCCACTACTCCGATTACAGGCAGCCAGGTATCAACAATACTATGAAATACACCATTCATATTAACATTTTCAAACATCTTTATACCTCCGTTTCTTTTACTCTGTCACCATACGTTTAGCTGACAGATAGGTTGCAAGGAAATATCCTCCGTAAATAATAAGGAACATAATCACAGTTAATCCTATATTGGTTGAAATATGGATATTCATAAATTTTTCTACAACAGTCATCGCCTTTTCTGTAAGAAAAACAGAGTAGATGCCTGCAACCATCAAAGGAAGAGCAAAAAATACCGCTGTTTGTACAAAAATGGCTCTACTTATATCTCCTTTTGCCGCTCCTAATTTTTGCAACAGCCCATAACGGCTGACATTGTCGGTCGTCTCTGTAAGCTGTTTTAATGCAAGTAGAGCTGCGCAGATTAAAAGAAAGATTATACCAAGATAGCAGCATAAGAAGCTCATCAACGCATTGGTTCCGTAATACATTTCATACATTATGTTCTTTTCTGCGTATCTATATCCGTGTGTTTTATCCAGTCCAATTGGTATCATTTTTTTCAGTACTTCATTGGAGTTTACATCAGGCTTATACCGTACCAAAAGTGCATTCATGTCTTTCTTAAGGCCATTAGCAATCTTATCAGGAATGATTAATGTCCCCCTGTCATTGTTACCAATACTAGTCATGATAAATGTATCCTGCATCACTTCATCAGAAGCCCTATGTAATACCTCTCCATTTATCGTGACTTCCGGATGCATCTTTAGTGCGGTATCTATATAGGCATAAGTCCCTTTATAATTGCAGTTTATCAGATATTGATCTTCCTTTAACGTGAGTGGCTTCTTCCCATGCATTTTAAGTGCTTTGTTGACATCCGATAAGGCAAATGCATCAATCTTTTGTTCGGGAAGCTCTTCATCAATTTGCCAAAGCTCCAACCTCTGACCATTAAAATACTCTCCATAGGTAAGGTCAGTCTCATACGAGCTAATCTGCTCCATCTTCTCGGCGTATTTATCCAGTCCGGCTCCTTTTTTTGCAAGATATGCTGCAATGTCCCCATCTCCGTCTACAGAAATATTTGAAACCACATTTAGGTCATAAGGAGCCGCTTCCTTGGCTAACTGATTCATTGTAAGCGCTGTACTTGCACCGATTGACACTGTACAAATGGTAACGGTGAGAAGTCCGCATACAATAGTAACAATTAGATAATTTGTGCGGATTTTGCTTGCAATCTGCTGCACAAGAAATGTATTTAAGCCCTTCAGATAAAAAGCCCTATTAGCTTTTGAGAGCCTTATCAAAACTGTGGACAAGGTGAAAAACAAAAGGAAGGTTCCCACAGTTAAACTTGAGACCGCAATTTGAAAAGAGAAATTCTCCTTCGTCGGCAATATCCCATTCTTATTAAACAAAATGGCAGAAGCTCCAATACCTATTATGGAAAGTATAAACAAGCAGGCTGTAAGTACCGGCTTTCCTGACTTCATCATTTCATTTTTTCTGTCTGCCCTTATCAGGTCAATCAACTCTACATTTGTAACCGACCAGACATTAAAGAGCAGTACAATCAGGAAGATAATTGCAAAACATAAGGCAGTCATAAAAAGTGCCTTTGCAGAAAATACAACCTGAAATTTGTCCAATTCTACTGCAAAGAGCCTTAGTGCTGCCAGCGAAACTCCCTGTGAGATGGCAAAGCCCAAAACCAATCCCACTGCAAGTGCAATACTTCCAATACATAGAGTTTCGCCCGCAAACAGTCTTGAGATCTGTCCCTTCTTCATCCCAAGCAACATGTAAAGGCCCAATTCCTTTTTACGTCTTTTTAATAGGAATTGATTTGCATAAATAATTAAAAACGCCAGCACCACAGCAATCACAATCGAAAGTGCAGATATCAGTATAACCAGCTGTTCATATAAGACCTTTCTGGTGACACCAAGATTAGAAAGTGCCGGCTGAGCAGATATCGAGTTAAACGCGTAAAAGAGGCTTACCGAGAACATCAGCGTTAAAAAATAAATAAAATATTCCCTTACGTTCTTGTGAACATTTCGAAAAATCAGCTTTAGTGAAATCATTTTTCACC
Source organism: Catonella sp. (assembly GCF_057250765.1). Classification (NCBI taxonomy): domain Bacteria; kingdom Bacillati; phylum Bacillota; class Clostridia; order Lachnospirales; family Lachnospiraceae; genus Catonella; species Catonella sp. The sequence continues at coordinate 6,187 of NZ_DBHIEC010000012.1, read as the reverse complement.
TCCCAGTACTGACACCACTTCAAGTATCTTTGCAAAAAACTCTTTGCGGGTATCCTCGCCACGATGCAGTTCATTAAAAACCTTACCGTCCTTGATAAAAAGTATGCGTTTACAATAGCTCGCTGAAAAAGCGTCATGAGTTACCATTAGAATGGTGGCATCCAGTTGTTCGTTAAGCTCGGTTAACATAGTCAACAACATCCTTGAAGAGTTCGTATCCAGTGCCCCTGTCGGCTCATCTGCCAGTACTATAGCGGGATTTGTCACTATTGCCCTCGCCGCTGCTACACGTTGCTGCTGGCCTCCTGACATCTGATAAGGATACTTTTCTAACACTTCTTGAATATTCAGTGCCTTTGCAACCTGTAATACTCTCTCGTTAATGTCCACTGACTTCATACCCGCTATAGACAGTGCAAGTGAAATATTTTCATAAGCAGTCAGCGTATCTAAAAGATTAAAATCCTGAAATATAAATCCCAGTTTTTTCCCTCGAAACTCCGACAGCATAGCTCCATGAAGTTCTGTAATATCCTTCCCCTCTATGTAAATATGTCCGCTTGTGACAGTGTCTATAGTAGATATACAGTTTAGCAATGTAGTTTTCCTGAGCCTGAAGCTCCCATAATCCCTAGGAATTCTCCCTTTTTCACGGACAAAGAAATGTGATCAATAGCCTTAGTCAAATTTCCCTTGTTGCCATAAAATTTTTGGATATCATCTACCTGTAATATTGTATTTTCCATTTGTCTTACTCCTTTCTCAAAGGCCCTTTGTTTTTGTACCTTTATTCTACTTTAATACATCTGACTATGCCATTAAGTTAGATTACATTTACCTTACAAAAATGTAATCTAAAGATATAATAATAAAAGAAGCAGGAATCTACACCCCCGCCTCTTTCAAGTAGCTTTCAGTAGGAAAATCCATCGTTATGGTAGTCCCTCTCCCAGACGTACTGGAAGCAGAAAGCCCGATATTCATTTTTTCACACATTTTTTTACAAAGATATAAGCCAATGCCTGTTGACTTTGAATAGCGGCGTCCATTTTCACCCGTAAATCCCTTATCAAATATCCTAGGTAAATCAGCTTCCGATATCCCAATTCCATTGTCCGAGACCAAAAGCAGCACTCTGTTTTTTTCAGCTCTACCTGTAAATGTGATTTGCAGTCCATCTTTTCGATACTTGATTGCATTGGAAATCATCTGCCCGATGATAAAAGTACAACTCTTGATATCTGCTGTAACAGGAATATCAAGCCCTTCCATAACCGGCTTTCCACCCGCCTGTATCAGTGGTTTGGAGTATGACTTCAGCGCTGCTACAGTTATTGCCTGTAAGGAAGTTTTCTCTACCTTAAAGTCTTTCTCCACATCAGTACTACGAGCGTAATACAAAGCCTGTTCCACGTAGTTTTCAATCTTACCTATTTCATCATTGATGCGCAGTGTCGTTGGATTCTTTTCATTTTCAATCATAAGACGTGCTGACGTAATCGGTGTCTTAATCTCATGTACCCAGGACTCAATGTACTCTCTATATTCTCTGGTATCCTGTCTGGCAGCGGCTATCCTGTCATTTTGATATTTATTGCAGCGGTGCAACACCTCTATCAGAAGCTGTCCCTCTAAAAATCCAGGATGTGAGAGGAGTTCTCCTAGAAGCGTCTTTTCTTCCATCTGCTCTAACATTTTCAAAAGCAGCTTATAGTATCCACTCTTGCGGATAAAATCATAGACAAGTGATGTCACATACGCTGTAGCAAAAACCACTTCTGCAAACAGAACAAAGACTGTAGCTGTTCCAATTAGCCAAAGAAGGGCAAAGAGCAGAACCATAGATACAAACATACACATCAAAGAGAAAATACGGTCCTTTAGATATTCTGACATCCTCATATGCAATACCCCAGTCCGCGCTTTGTTTTCAGATAATCAGGCAGGCCTATCTCTGCAAGTGTTTTTCTCAAGCGCACAATATTTACATTCAGGGTATTTTCGTCAATAAACTCCTCACTCTGCCATAGCTCATCAATGATGGCATCACGTGGAATGATATTCCCCTTATTCATCATAAGCATCCGTAAAATCCCCATTTCATTTTTGGTAAGTGCTTTACTCTGCCCTTTGTAGCTTATTTCAGCTTTAAGTACGTTTAAGGTCAGTCCCTTGTAGGTAATTATAACATTGTCCTGCACATCATATGTTCTCTTCAGAAGTTTTTGTATTCGTGCCAGAAGAACCTGTGCATTATATGGCTTTGATATATAATCGTCAGCTCCAGTGTTTAGACTCATCAGTTCGTCAAAGTCGTTGTTTCTGCTGGTGAGAACAATGATGGGAAGCGTTGATTTCTGTCTTATTTCTCTGCATACCTGGAAGCCGTCCTGATAGGGTAGATTGATGTCAAGGAGGATTAAGTCTGCCCCTGAGGAAAGCGCCACTTCTGAGATATGGCGAAAATCGTTACTGCTGCTACACTCATATCCATATTTTTGAAGAAGCTCGATTAGTTCCTCCCTGATTGTCATCTCATCTTCTATAATAAATATTTTCACTCTTTTTACTTCCTTTTTGTACTCAATATTTATACTTGCTTTATCTGCTATTTCACTTTTAAGAACTGGCTAAAGTGTTGCAGCCGGATCACCACCTATACAGCCATAACTTCCGGCAACTGAGGTTTGCGCTCCTTCGTCTTTTAGCTCTTCATAAGCTGTGCTGCTATATAGTAATAATAAGGCAATTTTAGCCCTATCACCAAATACTTTCCCTTTGCTTAATAATTTGTACTTATTAAAATCTTTCATAGCTGGTCTCCTTTAATTCATTTTCTTTAAGTATTCATATCTCCATTCAAGTATGCCAAAACATATTTTCCCATATTCATATAAAACTCTTCCCAAGGGGCAAGGGGAGTAAAAGTCTCATGTTCCTCGTCAATAGCGCAAATCATTTGTTTATCATGGTGCCAAACTATATCGACAGCACTGTAATTATCAACTTCTGCCACCAATGACAGCACTTTTTTCCTTTTCCATTTCGTTTCTACGGTGTCATGGTAAGAGTAAAAACGAATAAATTTGCAATACTTGTCACCGACAATTTTTATCTTGAGTTTGTCTCCTTTAAGAAATTCGACCAGACTATTCGGCAATTTATACTTTTTTAGCACAGTATCCTTGCTTTCAATACTGTGTAAATCTCTTGTTTCGTATTTTGCTAAAAGCTCTATCATTTCTCTGTTATCATTTTTAACAGCGATGGAATACGGTCTTTCTCCGCGCTTGTTTTCTATGCTTATGTCAGCTCCATACTTTACAAGCAAACGGACAATTTCAAGATTATTGCACAGCGCGGCTTTTATGATAGGTGTGCTTGTATCGGAGAAAACCGAGTCTGCTTTGTGATAATTTACATCTGCTCCCTTTTCTAAGAAAAGTCTCACCGTTTCAATATCATTATTAAAAGCTGAATATCTTAACATAAGCCCGCCGTATTTAGAGATGGTGATGCCAAGACTCTCCAAAGCCTCTATGTTTTCTGCCTTATTATCTCCCCAAAAAATCGTTTTCAATAGTTCGGCTTTTTTCTCTTCGTCCATACTTTCCAAATCATTTTTAAACATAAGAACTGTTTCGGCATCGCAACACCTTAGAGCAATTTCAATCGGCTTAGGGTGGAATTTACCTTTGTACGAAGCATTGTTTTCATATAAGTATTTGATTATATCCTTTTTGTTTAAGTACAGCGCCATTTCTAACGGAGTAAATGATTCGGTATATTTTCCCTTTATTTTAATAATCTTGTTTATTTTTTTACCAAGCAGTTTTTTCAATGCTTCTAAATCGTTGTTATAGATTGCTATAATTTCCGAGTCCAATTCAGATGCATCAAAAGTTCCAAAATGTGCTATTTTATATGTTTCCATAAAATCCTCCATTTTCCCCCTTAGTTCATTTACAATATGATGTCAGTTAGGTCTTGCCTATTTTGATGTCCCTTTATGTAGGCGGTTCATCCATTTTGAATTTTCAACCTACGACCTTCAATTATGTCTTTTAATTCTGATTTTTATCTTACTAAGTGACGCTCCTACCTTTTTGCATTGCTCATAGGCTTAGCTGCTTCGCAATGCGCCTCTGAGCAACGCAAAAACGGAGCTGATGCCCGATATTATCGCACCTTACCTAAAAGACTGTCTATCAAGTCCTGCTCTTCTAACTTCGTAATTCCAAAACTTTTCTTCCCTGCATCCTTAATAGATGCTCCTACATGGTAAACCTCTTTTCTGTCTATGATAATAAATCTGTCATGGAAATCTTTACTTATTTTAACTGCCAGCTTCGGATACTGTGAGTTAAGCTTAGCAACGTCTTTATCAGTAAGGTTTCCATTCCCAGATGTTACAATTAACACGTTTACTCCATCTTTCTTCTTACTCAATATGTTAAGAGTATTTACATCAACATAGTTGTCTATCAGTATGAGCTCTTTTTCTGCCTTTTCTACAATTTCCACCATTAGGCTGAAAGCATCATATATCTGACCGTTGAAAAAGATTTTCTGTTTCACCTCTTTTGTTGTGGCTATGTAGTCAAAGACTTCTTCCAACTTTTTATCTGTTTCCAATTGCTTTAACTCAACTCTATCAAGACGAGCAAACATTTCATTATTTGATATAAGAAACTTACGCATTTCTACAAAAGCTCTCATTATATTTATACTTGCTTTAGCTGCTACTTCACTTTTAAGAACTGACGAAAGCATTGCAATTCCCTGTTCTGTAAAAACATAAGGAAGATATCTTCTACCACCTGAACCATTTTCTTTTTTTGAGGTGACATTTTGGCACTTCAAAATCTCATATTCTTCTTTTGACAACTGAAAACAGAAATCTTCTGGAAATCTTTCAGCATTCCTATTTCTCTGCCTATTTAAATATTTAGTTTCTACCTGATACAGCCTAGCAAGGTCACTGTCAAGCATTACCTGCCTACCCCTAAAGGTATAAATCATACTCTGTATTTCTTTATTATCTTCTATGACAAGATTTTTATCTTCTGCCATAAATATCTCCATATTTTAACTTGAAGTCGCAATTTGCGACCTCAAATCTGATAAAATAACTTAACCATCATCCAGACTGTTCTTATCCACTTCTGTCTGAATCCCTTCTACCCCATCCTTCTCTACCGAAGCAATAAGCTGTTCAGTACAGGCAAGCCTCTCACTGGCACTATCTCTTTCTGGAGCTTTTTTGTCAAATAAACATGCACTGCCGTTTAAAATATCTACTATTATAGAGCATAAAACGGCATACCGCAATGACATTTCGGCAAAAGATATAAATATCAAAGATATCTATTCCCGGAACAAAAAGCGCCGTGGCAAATCAAAGTATCTGCTTTCTGTCTGTGTTATGGTAGGAAAGGAGAATGCCATAGCTTATCCTATGATGCACTAACAGCCCACATAGCTATTGTGCTTACCAGATATATGTTAATTGCAATGGAGCAACGTCAAAATGAAAATCAGAGAACCCTTGGCGAGTTGTTCTTCTTCCTTGTCGATGAAATAGCAGACATTACTTTCAGCAGATCACTTGGCATTCTGATGAATACCTTGATGACAAGCCTTCAGGTGATCTTGAAGCAAAACGATGAGCAATTGACTGCTTTTACTACTGATTTTGAAGCAAGACTACCTGAATATCTGCGTATTTCGCTCCATCCAGAGGCTGCAGTGGCATAAAGAAAGCACTGTAAAGTTTTATAGAAAAGGTATATCTGCTAATATTCAGCCAGATATAAAATAAGCACAGAAAAAGCACATAGCTGAAAGATTTTCAGGTCTTAAAGTTATGAGCTTTGTTTTCACACTATTCGATAATTTAAACAAACTTGGATTTACCTCTACAAACGATATATCATCAGTCCATCGATAATACCACACTTTTGAAATCCATATTTTTCAGCTATCCGAATACTACTTTTTTGTTCAGGTACACATTCAATCACTACCTGTTTACCTGAGTTTCTAGCTTTTGCTATCATACCTGATGTCAAGCATGTTGCAATCCCCAGCCCCCAAAAGGAAGGTTCTAAAACCCATCCAATCTCGACACTCTCTGAATCGTAATCATGATAAATCACATATCCGATAAAGTCGTTATCTTTTTCAA
>NZ_DBHIEC010000011.1:0-100333 GCF_057250765.1 Catonella sp. | reverse complement strand
GCTTGACCAAAGAAAAAGGAAAGATGTTGATTCGGTTGCAGTTTTGAAGATATATGAAAAAGGGGCTGTCACATTAACAAACTAAAAAATGTTAGTGTGCAGCCCTTTTTTTTATTTGACAGGATATTTCTCCGAAATTACCTGTCAAATCTATCGTAATTGTTAATAATCTGTATGGAATTATCTATCTAGACTTGCTTTAGTGGAACAATAGCCAGAGTCTTACCTAAAGGGGCTAGAACCTTTAATAAAGTGTTTATCTGAGGATTAGTTGTACCCTTTTCCATCCTGGCTATAATAGGCTGCTTAACTCCGCTTAACTCTTCAAGCTTCTTCTGACTTATCCCTTGTTCAGTCCTAGCCTTTATCAACTCTCCGATAAGCGCCACTCTTAAATCGCTTTCAGCTATTTCGTCGGGAGTCAAAAAAGTATCTATAAATTCCAATGAATCACATCCAATGGCATCTGTTTTACGAGCTTTAATATCGTCAATATTTTTTTTTGCCTTTTCTATGGCATCAAGACACTCTTTATTTCTTTTCATTTTTAAAATTCCTTTCAATATAATCATACATAAGGCTTTTTGCTTTTTCAATTTCACCTATTGGAGTTTTCTGAGTCTTCTTAATATAGTGAGATAGCAGAATAAATTGACTGCCATCATAAGCAAAAAACAGAATTCTATTGCGAATAGGGCGCAACTCCCATATTTCGCCACTTAGGTGCTTGATATAAGGTTCGCCTAAGCTTGTACCATACTCACTTAGAGCCTTAAGATAATCTCTGATTTTATTTATATTTATCCGACTATGCTTATCTTTTTTATTACCTAGTTCTTGAAAGTAATCTTTTAATGGCTCTCTACCAAATTTATCTTTATAAAATTTTATAGAATACATTTTACCCCTCCTTCCCCACTAACTATAATACTTTAAAGTTATTAGAATGTCAAGTACTTTAAAGTTACTAAACAAGATACTTTATTAAAATTAACTAAAATCACACTTATATTTGATGAATATTTTAAATTGTGCTATTATAGTTGTGGTTGTATTGATTTAGTTACCATAGAATGATTTAAGTATCGAAAGATGATGTGTTCTCATATAAGTGGCTTACATTATATAAGTTTAATTTATGCGCCTATATCAGGGAATATACCAGAATCTTGTAATTTGAACAAATAACAATGGAGGAGATTGACATGAAGAAAAATATTGCTTTATTATTATGTGCTGGTTTATCACTAACACTCTTTGCCTGCGGTGGAAATAACTCAAAGTCAAGTTCTGCTGCAAACACTACTTCTGTAGAAAATAACAGTAAGACATCAAAAGGAACAGCTTCCCAAAGTGTTTCATCTACGGGGAATAATAGTTCGAATAAAATAAACGGTAGTGATAGTACAGGAAGCGAAAGTTCAGGTACAGCAAGTCATGGCTCTGATACAGGGAGTACATCTGAAAATGACATTTCAGGAGTAAAATTAACTGAGCTCTTAGACAAAATATGCAAAGATACCAAGGCGCCTGCAAATGAAATATTTGAACTGGATAAAAAGAGCTTTGAACTATATAGCTTTATCAAATGGACTGACGGTATTGAAGCAGCCTGCTCAGAGGGACAGATATCTACTGATGCACATTCATTGGTGCTTATAAGGGCAAATGGAGCAGATACCAAGACTATGGCTCTTGACATAGCTGCTAAGGCTGACCCTAGAAAATGGATTTGTGTAGGGGCAGAGGTAGGGAAGGTATTATACACAGATAAATACGTTCTTATGGTTATGACCTACAAAGATGCTTACGAAGGTATCAAGTCTAACTTTGAAAAGCTGGTAGGTGTAGAAGTTCAGACAATAGATATGAAAAAGTCCGGCAATTTGGAATAATAGAGAGGAAGTTAAATGGAACTAAAGAAAACAAAACAGCCTATTATGGGGATTGCGGCCCTTCTGATTGTTCTCTACCACCTATTTCCGGTTTCAAGAAGCAGTGATGTGGTTAGCGGTGTAATCAGGTTTATAGTGATGACAGGCTATATTGGAGTGGATATCTTCTTTTTTATGACAGGTTATATGGCTTATTATTCTGATACCGGCAATTATTTTAGCTATGTAAAAAGGAAGTTCCTGCATATATATCCTATATTTATTTTTTGTTGTATTCTCTATGTAATAATGGGCAAACTTAGTATAACAAAGGCGGTTCTCACAGTTTTTGGAATTGAGTTTATCTTAAATGGCGGTGGCTCGATGATTTGGTTCATTCCTGCCATTATGATATTTTATCTTGCCGTACCATTTTATCTAAAACTTGTTAGAAAGATGAATAATATAAAACTGCTTATAATCAGCCTTGTTATCTGGTCAGGAATAATGCTTGCACTTGAAAACTTCACTGATAATCACAGCTTAAACATTTTTTTATGCAGGCTTCCTATTATTTTACTTGGCCTTTTTTTAGCAGGATACGAGGGAAAATGGAGGGTAAATATAAAAGCTGGTGTTGGAGTTGTGCTGCTTGTTGTGGGTATTGCATTGAATTATAACTTTGGATATATGATAAAGCTGGCCTTTCCTATAAGCGATATATTCTATGTGACAGCAATCCCTTATGTGATGGGGATTATCCTTTGTGCAGATGCCTTATTTGCCAAGGTGAAATCCTATATTTTTAGTGCTTTGGGTAAGGTGTCTCTGGAGCTATACTGTTTACAAATGGTATTTGGAAGTTTGATATTTGGAAGAGCCATTCGCTATGTAAATAGCAGTCTTGTGGCATTTTTTATAGTATTTGCCATTATTTTCATCTTATCAAAACTAATCCATACTGACAATAAAGGTGCATTTTCATTTACAAAGCGCTGAAATTCTGATACAATAATAAGATACCGGTGTCAAAAGTATTTGGCACCCTATGATACAGCAGTGTAACTGTTTTGCTCGCAGTTTACCTCGATAATATTTGTAATCAGTGTATTTTACAATGGCTGCTTACTCATATTTTGGGCTCATATTGCACTATAGTAACTATACACATATAAGATTAAGGAGGCATAGTCATGATTAAAATAAAAACAGACACCCACACTCATACCCTGGCATCCGGCCACGCCTACTCCACCATAGAGGAGAATCTTAGGGCGGCAAAAGAACAAGGGCTTGAGTTAGTTGGAATTACCGACCACTTCAGCTCTTTTTTTGTGCCTTCAACAGACTTTGCCTGTTTTGGATTTTTTATAAATAAAAAGGCTCTGCCTGAGGTATGGCATGGTGTAAGGCTCCTCTTTGGTGCAGAGGTGGATATAGTAGACCTTAAGGGGAATTTATTTGGACACGACCTTTACATTCCATATCCAAATAAAAACGGAGTTAAGCTAACCTATGAAGAGGGGATATTAAACCGCCTTGACTACCTCATTGCAAGTGTGCATTTTAAGGATTTTGCAGCTAATTCTACAGTAGTCGAAAATACAGAGCTCTACATCAAGGCACTTGAGCATGAAAATGTGAAAATACTTGGACATATTGGGCGTTCAGGTCTTGAATTTGACATTGACGAAGTTGTAAAAGCCGCTAAGTCCTTGAATAAGATGATAGAGATAAATGAGGCTTCTTTTGGACATGGTGAGGCCGTACAGGATAGATGCCTTAAGATTGCTCTTGCCTGTGCTAAGTATGGCACTAAAATCGCAGTAAATAGTGATGGTCACAGTTCTTTTGAAATAGGTAAATATCCGAACACAGAGACCTTTCTTGATGAAATAGACTTCCCTGTTGAACTGATTGGAAACAGGGACGCAGAGACATTTTTGAGCACAATAGGAATTTAGTAATGAACATATACTAAGCCTTTACAATGAGTGGAGGTACTTGATATTGCTTTAGAATATTCCTGAATTATAAAAAGGAGGCTTAGACTACCAGTGTAAAACAATATATTTAATTCAATTTGATTAGTATGTTATTAATTTTTTAACAGGAGAATGTATGAAAGATAGAAAATTTAAGACTAATAGGGAGTTAGTTTGGCATTTTCTAAGGGGGAGTAAGGCATATTTTATAATTGCCATACTCTGTATTTCCCTTATGAATCTGCTGGCGCTAATAGTACCAAGAGTAATCAGCTATACTGTTGATACCTTGATTACAGGTAAGGAGAGTGACCTGCCTGCATTTATTGTGGATGCTATAGATAGTATAGGCGGATCTGCTTATATTAGGGAGCATCTCTATCTGATAGCAGTATTTCTGATGGTAATAGGGGCTTTATCTGCCCTGTGTAACTATCTATACAGATATTACAATAACAAGGGTGCGGAAACTTTGGTGGAAACGATGAGAAATGAGATATTTGCACATATTGCAAGGCTTCCATTCTCATGGCACACAAAGAACCAGACAGGAGATATAATCCAGCGCTGTACCTCTGATGTAGATGCGGTTAAAAACTTTGTTTCAGGACAGCTTACGGAAGTTTTTAGAGTAGTTTTGATGGTTGCATTTTCGCTTTATTTTATGTTTACCATCAATGTAAAGCTGGCTCTGATTGCAGTTATTCTTATACCAATAAACATAGCTTATTCTGCATACGGTCATAAAAGAATGGGTAAAATCTTTGAAGAGGCAGATGTGGAAGAGGGTAAGCTGTCTGCCGTAGTACAGGAAAATCTGACAGGAGTCAGAGTTGTGAGGGCTTTTGGAAGGGAGCTTTTTGAAAAGGAAAGATTTGAAAAGCAGAACCATGATTACTGGAAGATGTGGATAAGAGTGGACTGGGTGCTGGCATGGTTCTGGGCGATAGGCACACTTTTACTAAGCCTCCAGACTATGATAGTGGTTGTGCTCGGTGCGGTATTAGCAGTTAGAGGAGAACTTCTTGCTGGTGAATATATTGCATTTTTCTCCTATAATATAATGCTTGTCTGGCCTATAAGGCTGCTTGGAAGGCTAATCTCAGGCCTTAGCCGCAGTGAAATAGCAACAGAGAGAATAAGGTACATTATGGATTCTGAGCCTGAGAAGGATGAGGGCAAGAAGCTGAAGCCCGATATGACGGGAGACATAGTATTTAACAATGTGAGCTTTGCTTATGATGAAAGTAAGGAGATTGTTAAGAATGTGTCATTTAGGATAAAGGGAGGTACCACAGTAGGAATACTTGGAGGTACCGGCTCAGGTAAATCTACCCTTATGCACCTTCTTAACAGGCTTTATGAGCTTCCTAAGGAGAATGGAAGCATTACTATCTCAGGAGTAGACATAAAGGATATTGAAGTAGGTTATCTTCGTGAAAATGTAGGAATGGTACTTCAGGAGCCTTATCTTTTCTCAAGAACCCTGGCTGAAAATATAGCCCTCGGCGGGAAGAATGCAGAGATAGAAGACATAAGAGAGGCATCAGGTACAGCCAGCCTCTTAGAGACTATTGAGAGCTTCAAGGAAGGCTTTGAGACTACAGTAGGGGAAAGAGGAGTTACACTTTCTGGTGGACAGAAGCAGAGAACAGCCATTGCCCGTATGCTTATAGGGAAATCTCCTATCATGGTATTTGATGATTCTCTTTCTGCTGTGGATGCGGAAACTGACGCCAAGATAAGAAAGGGGCTTTTGGAAAAGGGAAAGAATAGTACGGTAATTATTATTTCCCATAGAATCACTACCCTGATGGCGGCTGACAATATTCTTGTTCTTGACAAGGGTAGACTGGTAGAATCAGGAACTCATGACGAGCTTATAAAGAATACCGGTATTTACAGAAAAATCTATGATATACAGTCTGTAGCCCTTAACTATGAAGAGTAGGAGGATGTATGCAGGATAAAACGACGATAAAATTTCTGCCCTGGTTTGGCATACCAAGGCTTTGGCCATATTTCAGGGCATATAAAAAAGACATGTTAATAATGTGTGTGACTGGTGCTATTTCAACGCTTAGCGAAATAATTTTCCCTCTATTTAATCAGTTTGCAATAAATAATTTCATAGGAAAGAAAGAACTAAACGGCCTTGGAAGATTCATAGTACTATACCTGATTGCCATAGCCATACAGATGGTAATGGAGCTGATTTCGGCCTATGTAGCTTCAAACATAGAAATAAGCGTTGCAAGAGACCTTAGAAATTCAAGCTTTAACCACTTGCAAACTCTTTCGTTTTCGTACTTTAACCAAAATAATGTAGGCTATATACATGCAAGGGTAATGAGTGATACGGCAAGAATAGGCTCGATTGCAGCCTGGTACTTCTTTGACCTATTGTGGTCAACGGTCTATATTGTGGGTGCTTTTGTGGTAATGTTTAGCTTAAATGCTAAGCTTGCCCTTTTGATAGCGGCCCTTTTGCCTATTGCAGCTATAATAGTAGCTGTATTTCAAAAGAATATCATCCATCTTAACAGAGAAGTAAGGGAGATAAACTCTACAATTACGGGTAATTTCAATGAGGGAATAACCGGCGCAAAGGAGATAAAGACCCTCGTTGCTGAGGAGAGAATGAAGGAGAATTTTAATAAGGATTCCCTTAATATGAAGAGGAAGTCAGTAAGAGCTGCTCATTTTTCAGCACTTTCTTCTTCCCTCGTTTCCCTTGTAGGCTCGCTCATAATTGCTATCGTGCTTATGCAGGCAAGTGTGCTAACCATCGAGGGAGTTATGCTAATCGGTACTCTGTCTGTATTTATGTCCTATGTACAGGGTATAATAGAGCCGATTAGAAATATTACACTTACTATTGCAGACCTAATTGCATCTTCTGTAAATATTGAGAGATTTACTGGGCTTATGGCAACAGAGTCTGATGTGGCAGACAGCAGGGAGGTTGTGGAGAAATACGGAGATATATTCAATCCTAAAAAGGAAAACTGGGAAGAACTTAAAGGGGATATTGAATTTAAGGATGTAACTTTTAAGTATCCCGACGGAGATGAGTATGTACTTGAGCACTTCAACTTAAAAGTACCTAAGGGAACCAATGTAGCCATAGTAGGAGAGACGGGGGCAGGTAAATCCACCCTTGTAAATCTGGTCTGCCGCTTCTTTGAGCCTACAAAGGGGCAGGTGCTTATAGACGGAAAGGATGCAAAGGAGCGTTCAGGACAGTGGCTTCACTCAAACATAGGTTATGTACTCCAGTCGCCTCATCTTTTCTCAGGAACAATAAGGGAGAACTTAAAGTATGGCAAGCCTGACGCTACAGATGAAGAGATAATGGCTGCCCTGGAATTAGTTTCTGCTACAGCTGTAGTAGAGAAGATGGAAAAAGGGCTTGACAGTGAGGTTGGAGAGGGCGGTGACCTGCTCTCTACAGGCGAGAAGCAGCTTATATCATTTGCAAGGGCGATAATTGCAAAGCCGAAGATTCTGGTACTTGATGAGGCAACTTCCTCCATTGACACAGTTACAGAGAAGATAATTCAGGATGCTATCGAAAAGGTAATCACAGGCAGGACCTCATTTGTAATTGCGCACAGGCTCTCAACCATAGTAAATGCAGATGTAATCCTCGTGGTAAAGGATGGAAAGATTATAGAACAGGGAAGACATAAGGATCTTATGAGACAGAAGGGTTATTACTTTGGACTATTTACCAGACAGTTTGAGAACAGTGTGGTGGATGAGATGGAGTAAAATGGCTACGCCTCATATTTTTGGCGGAGAAAATTATAAAATACACAGGATTGCTACGGCTGCGCCTCCCGCAATCCTTACAAAAATATTCGTAATCCGCTCATTTTACTGCGTAAAATGGCTACTTACTCATATTTTTGGCGGAATAAAACGACAATAAGCCGTTTACAAGCAAGCTTGTAACGGCTTTTATCGTTTTATTCCTTGTATTTATATGATATTCCTTATACCTTCACATATCCTTCTGGCTACGTGTGGGTTATTCATTGTATAGAGGTGAATACCTTCTATATCGCTTACAAGGAGATCTATAATCTGACTTAGTGCATAGGACATTCCTGCGTCAAAAAGCGCTTCTTTGTTATCTTCGTATCTATGAATTATTTTCTCAAAGCGGGCAGGGAAGGCAACACCGCACATCGTTATCATTTTCTTTATCTGAGAAGCATTGATTACAGGCATGATTCCTGGTATTACAGGGACATTGATATCTGCAACCCTGCAGTATTCCTGAAAACGAAGGAAGATATCATTGTCAAAGAACAACTGAGATAAAAGTACTTCTGCTCCTGCATTCACCTTTGTCTTTAAATGTCTTATTTCATTAATCACACCGCCTGATTCAGGATGACACTCAGGATAGCAGGCACCTAAGAAACAGAAATCCCATTTTCCCTTCATATAAGCGATGAGGTCGGAGGCGTGTGAAAAATCATCCTTTTCAGGGAAGTTAGGATTTTTATCTCCTCTTAGGGCAAGTACATTTTCTACTCCTGCGTCTTTAAGAACCTTTGCAAATTCATCAATCTCAGCTTTACTGTAGTGAAGGGAGGTAAGGTGAACTACAGGCTCTACATGGTACTCCTGCTTTATCTTCTTGGCTAACTCTATGGTGCGGTTGCAGTTAGAACTGCCACCGGCACCAAAGGTTACACTTATATAATCGGGCTCAAGTTCACAAAGAACAGCCAGAGTCTCATCTATGTTATTTAGCTCGCTATCCTTTTTAGGTGGGAAAATCTCAAAGGATAGAACCTTTTTATCTTTTTTATCTTTGTAAACTTGGGAAACTTTCATAAATTATGCCTCATTCCTAATTATTTTTGCTGCAGCCACCATATTCTTAAGGCTTGCTTCTGTCTCAGGAATTCCTCTGGTCTTTAATCCGCAGTCAGGATTTACCCAGAGCTTATCTCTGTCAATCTTGGAAAGCATAGTATGGAGGGTAGCAACAATTTCCTCTACAGAAGGTACTCTAGGTGAGTGAATATCATATACACCAGGACCTACCTCTGTTTCAAAGTTATGTTCTTTTAATGATGTAAGTATCTGTAAGTCGGAGCGGGAAGCCTCGAAGGTGATAACATCCGCATCCATATTGTCAATAGCAGGGATAATGTCTGTGAACTCGCTATAGCACATATGTGTATGAATCTGAGTTTCAGGTCTTACACCGCTGTGTGTGAGACGGAAGGCAGGGATGGCAAAGTCAAGATATTCCTTCTGCCAGTCAGACTTTCTAAGTGGAAGCTTCTCTCTAAGAGCTGCCTCGTCAATCTGAATAATCTTGATTCCGTTCTTCTCCAAGTCAAGAACCTCATCTCTGATTGCAAGTGCTATCTGAGAAATGGACTCCTTGATTGATATATCTTCTCTTGGGAATGACCAGTTAAGTATGGTAACAGGTCCTGTAAGCATTCCCTTCATGATTCTCTTTGTAAGTGACTGAGCATATACAGACCATTCTACCGTGATAGCTTTCTTTCTGTATACATCGCCCCAGATTACAGGCGGCTTAACACATCTTGTACCATAAGACTGTACCCAAGCCTTCTCTGTGAAGAGGAAGCCGCCAAGAGCCTCACCAAAGTACTCAACCATGTCGTTACGCTCAAATTCTCCGTGAACAAGAACATCGATATCGATGTCTTCCTGGAATTTTACACAGTCAGCAATCTGCTTTTTGTTAAACTCTTTGTATTCAGCCTCTGTAATTTCGCCCTTTCTAAAAGCTGAACGGTTTGCCTTTACCTCTCTAGTCTGAGGGAAAGAACCGATGGTAGTTGTTGGGAATTCAGGAAGACCAAACTCCTTTTTCTGCAATGCCTGACGAGTCTTACGCTCAGGGCTTCTGGTATAATCACTGTCTGTGACCTGAGACAGTCTTTTGTGAACCTCTTCACTATAGCAGTCTCTCTCTCCTGCAAAGAGCTTAGCATTTGCCTGATATGAAGCCTCGTTTTTGTAATCTGCATTGCCTGCAAGTGCCTTAAGTTCAGCAAGCTCGTAAAGCTTCTCCTCTGCAAATGCAAAGTATGAAAGGTAGTTTGCTGATAACTTGGTCTCGTGCTTTGTTGTATAAGGTACGTGTAAGAGTGAACAGGAGGTAGATAAAACGCAGTTTATGCCCTTTTCCTGTAATTTAGCAAGGCTCTGCAAGGTCTTCTCGTAGTTATTTCTCCAGATATTCTTTCCGTTTACAAGTCCTGCAAATAAAAGCTTATCCTGTGGGAAACCATACTTTTCAACAAGAGCGAAAGTCTCTTTTCCCTCTACGAAATCAAGACCGATTCCGTCAAATGGAAGCTTTATTAAATCGCTGTAAATGTCTCTTACATCACCAAAATATGTCTGAGCTAATACCTTAACATTATTCTTTGAAGAAAGAAGGGCTGAATAAATCTTATTAAATAATGTGATATCTTCACTATCTGTATCTCTTACAAGAGCAGGCTCATCAAACTGTACCCAGCTTATTCCAGCTTCTTCAGCCTTCTTAAGGTAGCTCTGATATGCACTGATTAAAGCATCAACAAAATCATTTGAAGATTTTTTGCCTGTAAAGCGGCATAATTTAAGCAAGGTGTAAGCGCCGATTACTATGGACTTAGTCTCTACTTGAAGAGCCTTTGCCTCGTTATACTGCTCAAATGGCTTGTTGCCTGAAAGCCTTATTTCTGTATCATCCTCAACCTCAGGCACAATGTAGTGATAGTTAGTATTAAACCATTTTCTCATTGCAAGAGCCTTTACATCTCCTGACTCTCCCTGATAACCACGAGCCATAGCAAAATAGGTATCAAGCTCAGAGAGGTTAAGCTCCTTATAACGCTTAGGAACTATGCCAAATAGTACTGCGGTATCAAGCAAGATATCGTAGAATGAAAAATCATTACTTGAGATAAAGTCAATTCCTGCCTCTTTCTGAGTATTCCAGTGAATTTTTCTAAGCTCCTTACCTTTGGCTAAGAGCTCGTCTGCTGTGATTTCTTTCTTAAAATATTTTTCGCTAGCGAACTTTAATTCGCGTAATGTACCTATTCTAGGGAATCCGATTACTGATGTTTTCATATTGTCCTCCAACTCATATTCATAATTTATCTATAAAACTAGGTCTATTATAAGGGGTGTTGGCTTCTTTGTATAATATATATAAACATAGGATTGTTATAAATATTACTTATATCAATTTGAAATGCAATCTTTTTAACTATTGCAGAATTTAATGATACAAGTGTCAAAAGTATAAAATTCGATTGGGGCTTGCTTGCAAGAGAATATATTATCTTTTGACGCCACATCATTTAATAAAAAAGACAGCTTCCCTGACAGAAATATTTATCAGAGAAACTGCCTCCGTATGTGGTGAGACATTGAGTAACTTGTTTATAAAACTAGATTATTTTAACTATATTTAAGTCCTTATCAAGTAGTAATAAATCCGCATAAGCACCCAGTTTTATTACACCTGCCTTGTCGCCAAGACCTATACTTTTTGCAGGGTTGGTGGAAGCCATTTTAACCGCTGACTTAAGAGGAATTCCCATTTCAACCACATTCTTAAAGCAGGTAAAAAGGTCAGTACAGGAGCCTGCAATAGTGCCATTTTCAAGGGTTGCCTTGTTTCCTGTCTTATTTACCTTCTGTCCTCCAAGAGAATAGGTGCCGTCTTCCATACCTGTAGCCTCCATAGAATCACTTATAAGGATGATTCTATCCTCGCCAAAAAGACGGAAGGTGCTCCTTATCATGCAAGGATGGATATGTACCTTATCACAGATGAGCTCAGCCATAACTCCGGTATTTTCAAAAGCTGCTCCTACTATGCCCGGATCTCTGTGATTGAAGGCAGGCATTGCGTTAAAGAGATGGGTTACATGATTGGCTCCATTCTTAAATGCGGTGTCAGCCTGCTCATAGTTGGCATCAGAATGTCCTACAGAAATGGAAACTTCATTTGCAAGTTCTTTAATAAAGAGGTTAGCTCCTTCAGTCTCAGGAGCAAGGGTTACAAGACGGATATTGCCTCCGCTTACCTCATTGAGCCTTCTAAAGACTTCGACATCAGAATTCATTATATACTTAGGGTTCTGAGCGCCCATCTTTTTAGGAGAGATGAAAGGTCCCTCCATATTGATACCAAGCGCCCTTGCGTGCTTTTTCTCAGGCTTAAAATCTTTGATTGTGGCAAATATACCTGTAAGGCGTTCCTCTGAAAGAGTCATTGAGGTTGGGCAAAAGGCTGTCACACCTTTACTTTTCTCAAACTCAGCTATCTTGTAGAGCCCGTCAAGGTCAGCATCGCAGAAGTCATGTCCCACAGCACCATGAGTATGTACATCCACAAGTCCCGGTATTACATAAAGTCCCTCGGCGTCAATGACTTCGCAGTCCTCAGGTGCCTTATCGGTAATGAACTCACCTTCCACATAGATGTCTCTTTTTTCAAAATCTCCATTTTCGTTATATACTAAACCATTTTTAATTATCATGATATTCTCCGTATTGCTTTGCCAATATTAACTTTTTATACAATATTATTCAAAAAGAAGTTTATGACAAGCTATATAAATCTATTCATTACTTACCAATATGCTTTGCAATAAGAGCATAAGCAGCCTCATCAGCAACTATAGTTACATTGCTGTGGAACTGGAGAGCAGAAGCAGGAACCTCAGGAGTTACAGGGCCGTAAAGCGCCTTGCAGAGTGCATCTGCTTTCTTTTCGCCGGAAGCAATAAGTAAAATGTGCTTAGCAGAGAATATGCTTCCTACACCCATAGAATAAGCAAACTTAGGTACTTCATCTATGGAATTAAAAAGCCTTGAGTTAGCATTTATTGTACTCTCTGTAAGGCTTACCTTATGAGTTCCCTTTGCAAAAGAAGAGTCAGGTTCGTTGAAACCGATATGTCCGTTTTCGCCAAGTCCAAGCAGCTGCAAATCAATAGGACCACGAGTTTTAATAACCTCATCATATCTTGCACATTCCTTAGCCTCATCAGCCTCCATACCGTTTGGAAGGAAGACATTTTCCATATTTATATTTACATGGCTAAAAAGGTTATCCCTCATAAAATAAGCATAACTCTGATTGTGGTCAGCTGAAAGCCCTACATATTCATCGAGGTTGATTGAAGTGATTTCAGAAAAATCTAAATCACCCTTCTTATAGCCTTCTACAAGTAACTTATAAGCCTCAATTGGCGATGAACCTGTAGCAAGACCAAGCACTGAATCAGGCTTCATTACAACCTGAGCAGCTATTATGTTTGCAGCCTTTCTACTCATTTCCTCATAGTTTTTAGTAACAATTACCCTCATAAAACCCTCCTAATTATAATATAAATGATTCAAGTGACAAGGTAAGAATATATAAGAATATAATCAACTTTTATTACCTGCATCATCTTAGTTTTTATGTCCTATAGCATCAACTTTGAAATATCCTTATACGTAGATAAGTATACCCCTTTGCAGTTATAAAAGCAATCTAAATCAGCGTCTACTCATCATTTAATATAGAACTGATTATTTCCTCTGTCTGCATACCTCTTGAACCTTTAACTACGATAGCATCACCTTTTGTTAAGAGGGATTTAAGATAATTAGAGGCTTCTACATTGGTAGAAAAATGTTTTGTGACAGGATTGGTATCAAGGCTTTCAGAGTTTAGAGCAAGTCCTATCTGCTCACTGTCTTTGCCGACTGTTATCAGGTAATCAATTCTACCTTCAGAGTTTTCTTTGTTGTAGGCCTTTATATATTCTCCAACACTATAATGCTCACTTTCAGAGTATTCACCAAGCTCAAGTACATCAGCAAATACTACAAACCGCCTGTGTATAGGCTCTTTGCCGCCACGCATTTCCCCAATAATCTGAACAGAAGCCTTCATAGAGTCAGGGCTTGCATTATAGGTATCATCAATTATGGTAATGCCGTTTGTCTTGATAATGTTTCCTCTGCCTGAAAGTGGTTCATACGCGGCAAGTCCAAGCTTTGACACTGAAGGAGAGATGCCAAGCTTTAGTGCCACAGCAGTTGCAGCCAGTGCATTTCTTACATTATGAAGTCCCAGAGTTTTTAGATGAAGCTGCTCAGTGAGAGGCTTACCGTCTTCATCCTTATAATTTGCCACAAAATCGGTGCCACTGTCGGATATAGTGATGGATGAAGCGTAAAAATCAGCCTCTTTACTTATACCGTAGGTCACAACGTGCTTGACATTAGCAGGCCTGAATTCGCTGTTTTCAGGGACAACCTTAACAAGGAGTTCATCGTCAGCATTTACAAATAGTACACTATCATCCGTAAAACAGTCTGTAATGTGGAGCTTTTCTTTAAGGATATTTTCCTTTGAGCCTAGATTGCCGATATGGGCGGTGCCTACATTGGTAAATATTGCATGAGTTGGCCTGCCTGCATCTGCAAGCTTTTCCATCTCGTGGAATTCACTTATGCCCATTTCTATAATGGCGGCCTCATTACAAGGTTCAAGTCCAAACAAGGTTAAGGGAAGTCCTATGGTAGAGTTGGCATTTCCCTTAGTTTTGTGGACATTAATCGAGGAGAGGGCAGCCGCCACCATTTCCTTTGTGGTGGTCTTACCGACGCTTCCGGTTATGCCAATGAAAGGGATGTTAAATTTCTCACGAAACCAACGGCCTGTATCAAGGAGGGCGGCTTCAGTATCGTCTACCTCGATAGCTGCTGTATCTCCGATATCAGCAGGGAGTTCGTGCCCCTTTTTTATAAAGAAAGCCTTAGCACCATCCTTTACCACCTGAGGGATGAATTTGTGGGCGTCTACCCTTTCTCCGATTATAGGCACAAAAAGTGCATTCTTAAAGGGAAGGCTGTTAATTTCTCTTGAATTGGTGAAGAAGCCGTTTATTTCGGTGTCGCCGTTTCCGTTTAACAGTTTTCCGTTAGCGGCCTTTAATATGTCATTTACGGTAACTTGCATAAATACTCCTTATCTAGATTGTAATGCTGCCACTAAAGACAGTTTCACAAGGGCCTGTCATAAAAATGTGGTCTGTATTTCTATCGTATTTTATAATCAAATCTCCTCCAAGGAGATGAACCCTCACCTCATCATCAGCAAGGCCATTTAACATAGCGGCGTAGGCCGAGGCACAGGCACCGGTACCACATGCAAGAGTTTCGCCCGAACCACGCTCCCAGACACGCATTTCAATTTCATTTCTGTTTATTACCTTTATAAATTCGGTGTTGGTACGATTTGGAAATATCTTGTTAAATTCAAACTTTGGGCCTATAACAGGTAAATCAAGGCTCTTTGTGTCATCTACAAAGGTCACTGCGTGAGGATTTCCCATTGAAATGCAGGTGAGATACCAGTCTTTGCCGTCTACATTTACAGCTTCATTTATAAACTTATCCTTATCAGATATGACAGGGATTTCGCTAGGGGTAAGAATTGGTCTTCCCATATCTACAGTTGCAGCGACAACCTTACCCTCTTTTATCTTTAGTTTCAATATTTTAATACGGTTTTCGGGAATAATTCCTGCTGCCTCTTCTTCCTTAGTACGGACTCCGGTTTCTATGCGGACTTCCTCATTTTTTGTGAGGCCAAAGTCATATACATATTTTCCTACACAGCGGATGCCGTTGCCACACATTTCAGCCTCTGAGCCGTCTGCGTTAAATATCCTCATCCTAAAATCAGCCACAGTAGAAGGGCAGATAAGGATGATGCCGTCACTGCCGATTCCCGTATGCCTGTCTGAGAGTTTTATAGACACTTCAGCAGGATTTTCAAGTTCATTTTTAGTGCAGTCGATGTAGAGATAGTCGTTTTTACAACCATGCATCTTTGTAAACGTTATTTGTTTATCAGCCATATTATCTCCATTTCTGTATGATAGGTGTACTTATGATTTTTTAACCACTATTAATCTAGTGACAAGGGTGTCAAAAGTATTTGGCACCCACATCATTATATTACAAAAACAAATGGAATAAAACCCATAAGTGGATATAAAGAGAAGAACCCCGCCCAAATATCAAACCATAAAAAAATGAGTTTTATTTTATAAGAAAATATAAAGAAGTATTCATATTGAAAACTAATAAAAACTATGATATTCTTAAGTAGAACTTATTATAAAGACTCTAAGCAACTATTGACAAGGCTTTGACATGAATAAACGGAGGATGACATGGTTTCAATTGGTGAAGTATTATCGGCTAAAACTTATCCCGGAAGAGGAATAGTAGTAGGTAAAAGTAAGGACGGCAAAAAGGCTATGACTGCTTACTTTATTATGGGAAGAAGTGAAAACAGCAGGAATAGGATATTTGTGGAAGAGGGCGAGGGAATAAGGACAGAGGCCTTCGATGAAACCAAGCTTTCAGATCCGAGTCTAATAATATATTCACCTGTCAAGGTTATTGGAAAGAAAACAATAATTACCAATGGAGACCAGACGGATACGGTTTATAATTATATGACAGCAGGTAAATGCTTTAACTCGGCTCTTATGAGCAGGGAATTTGAGCCTGATGCACCTAACTATACACCTAGAATATCAGCCTTAGTAGATGTCAGTGGAAATTCACTTCACTTAAGGATGAGTATACTTAAGAGTGATGACGGCAATCCTGACTGTTGCAACAGATATTTTTATGATTATAGCAATCTCCCTGCGGGTGAAGGTAGATTTATTCACACCTACAAAGAAGACATAGAGCCTCTTCCAAGCTTTGAGGGTGAACCTGCTAAGGTAAGTCTTTGTGGAAGTATAGATGAATTTACTGAGAGTATTTGGAAGAGCCTAAATGAAGCTAATAAAGTGTCATTGTTTACAAGGTTTATAGACATAGAAACCGGAGAATATGAGACTAGAATAGTAAATAAGAATCAGGCTAATTAGTATAAGTACAAAGAAAAAATCTTACATAATAAAGTGAGTAGCTTGATAGATAACCTGATTTAGCTGTAATCGGTATGTAGATGATGCTAAATATTAATCAGATATTGATAGATATAGGTGAAAATTAAAAGGAGAGTGCATTATGAATGAAATGGAGCTTAAGTACGGCTGTAATCCTAATCAGAAACCAAGCAGAATATTTATGGAAAATGGAGCAGAGCTTCCTGTTAAGGTGATTTGCGGAAAACCGGGATATATCAACTTCTTAGACGCATTTAATGGAATCCAGCTTGTAATGGAACTTAAGAAAGCTACAGGACTTCCTGCTGCAACCAGCTTTAAGCATGTATCTCCTGCAGGAGCTGCAATAGGAAAGCCACTTACAGAGGATTTGAAGAAAGTTTACAGAGTAGAGGATATGGGTGAGATGAGCCTCTTAGCCTGTGCTTACGCAAGGGCAAGGGGGGCTGACAGAATGTCTTCTTTCGGTGACTTTATAGCTCTTTCTGATGTGTGTGATGCTGATACTGCAATGATAATCAAAAAAGAAGTTTCAGACGGTATCATAGCACCGGGATATACACAAGAAGCCCTTGAGATACTAAAGCAGAAGAAAAAAGGAAATTATAATATTATAGAAATAGATGAAAACTACAAGCCTGAGCCTATAGAGAAAAAACAGGTTTTTGGTATAACATTTGAGCAGGGCAGGAATGAATTTAAGATAGATACTGAGCTTTTTAAGAACATAGTAAGTGAGAATAAAAATCTTCCTAAAGAAGCTCTCGATGATCTCATTGTTGCTATGATTACACTTAAATACACCCAGTCAAACTCTGTCTGCTATGCAAAAGACGGACAGGCTATAGGAATTGGAGCAGGGCAGCAGAGCCGTATTCACTGTACCAGGCTTGCAGGAAGTAAGGCTGATGTATGGTGGCTTAGACAGGCACCACAGACTCTTAATCTTAAATTCCTAGAAGGACTGGGAAGAGCTGATGTGGACAATGCCATCGACCTTTATGTAGGGGATGAGAGCGAAGACCTCTTAAGAGACGGTGTATGGGAGAATTTCTTTGAGGTAAAGCCTCCTGTATTTACAAGGGAGGAAAAGAGAGAGTGGCTTAATAAAAATGAAAATGTAGCCCTTGCTTCTGATGCCTTCTTCCCGTTTGGAGATAATATTGAGAGGGCTCATAAGAGTGGCGTGAAGTACATTGCCGAACCTGGCGGCTCAGTAAGAGATGACAGCGTAATAGAAACGTGCAACAAGTATGACATGGTACTTTGCTTTACCGGAATGAGACTTTTCCACCATTAAATGTGAGAGTTAGCGAAAACTCTGAAGTATAGTACTAAAATAAATTTTTATGTAAGTAAGTTTGCGCGGATTTTTTATACTTATGACATTTATGCTATAAAAAACTGCCACAGTCAGCCTATAAACACAAAAGTAGTTGGAAAATATGTGTTAATAGCTGTATTGTGGCAGTTTGTTTTGTTTCACCCCGTAGCGAGTATGAAATTTATTATTATGAGCGTAACCAGGATACCTCTCTGAAAGCCATTATTCTACGCGTCCCAAGCCTGCAAAACTAAAATATTATTCTAAGCGTGACTTAAATGGGGTGAATGTGATATACTGATACAGGTTTTAAGCAAAACAACAAAGTTTCACAATATAATTTTAGGAGAAATTAATGTATTACAAGATTAGAAATACCTTAGAAGAAATAAGAGCAGAAGAGATATTTGATGGAGAAGAATGCTATGTAGCAGTAGTTAGTCCTAAAGAGTGGACAAGAGATAAAGAAAAATTTAACATGGGAATCGACCTCGAGTTCGAGATAGAAAATCTATTTATGACTAAGGCAGAAGTCAATTATGACTCGCTGACGGGAAGCTTTATTATACCGGATAGGTCAGACTTGCTTGAAAGCAGCAATAGATTTGCCTTTGCCCTTGATGAAAGAGGAATTGTATTTATAGACCACGATGGCTATGCGTCATCGCTCGTAAAAAGAATTGCAGCCACTAAAAAATGGCGCTATCCGGGCCTTGAAAGATTCATATACGATTTCCTAGAGACAATAATTAGCGGCGACTTAAATATGCTTGAAAGATACGAAGATGAAATCACTGGTATAGAAGACAGGATACTTGAGGGAAATCTTACAGGGGAACTTGAAAGAAATAACGAAATTAGAGGGGAACTTCTGAAACTAAAAATGTACTATGAACAGCTGATTGACCTGGGACAGGAACTTGCAGAAAATGAAAATGATTTCTTCTTGTCCGATAACCTTAGATTCTTTGAGCTTTTCACTGCCAGGGTCACAAGACTCCAAGGCTTAGTGTCTACTCTTAAAGAATATACCATGCAGGTTAGAGAACTATACCAGTCAGAGCTTTCAGTAAAGCAAAACCGAATAATGACA
Organism: Catonella sp.; assembly: GCF_057250765.1. Lineage (NCBI taxonomy): Bacteria > Bacillati > Bacillota > Clostridia > Lachnospirales > Lachnospiraceae > Catonella > Catonella sp. The sequence goes on along the minus strand of NZ_DBHIEC010000011.1, from coordinate 81,077 downwards.
GTATTAACAGTGGTTACGACCATTATTATGCCACTGACTCTTGTTACAGGCTGGTATGGAATGAACTTTAAGTACATGCCGGAACTGGATTCTCCACTTGCATATCCCATTGTAATTGGAGTGGTTATACTTATGGCAATCAGTGGAATAATATATTTCAAGAAGAAAAAATGGCTATAAATTGCTAAGCTAATGAAAAATCACAAAACTATCGAAATTCAGCAGAATAAATGATATAATGATACAGGTGTCAAAAGTATAAGAATTCGCTTGGGGCTTACTTGAGGGAGAATTCATTATCTTTTGATGTGCAAAATATGGTAAAGTAGCATTTTTGTAAAAACTAAGCTTTTGAAAGGAAAATTAAAATGATTCAGGCAAGCAACATTACTTTGAGACTTGGTAAAAAGGCACTTTTTGAAGATGTAAATATCAAGTTTACAGAAGGCAACTGTTATGGACTTATTGGAGCAAATGGAACAGGTAAATCTACCTTCCTTAGGATATTATCGGGGCAGTTAGAGCCTACCACAGGCGAGGTTATTATAACTCCGGGGCAGAGACTTTCATTTCTGCAGCAGGATCATTTTAAGTATGACGCATATCCTGTACTTGATACAGTAATCATGGGAAATAAAAGACTTTATGACATAATGAAGGAAAAAGAAGCCATCTATGCTAAAGAAGACTTTACAGATGAAGACGGTATAAGAGCAAGTGAACTGGAGGGAGAATTCGCTACAATGAATGGCTGGGAGGCAGAATCTGATGCGGCTACCCTTCTTAACGGACTTGGCATAGATACAGAGTATCATTATATGATGATGAGCGAGATAGAGGCGTCTAAAAAGGTTAAGATTCTTCTTGCTCAGGCGCTCTTTGGAAACCCTGATATCCTCCTCCTTGACGAGCCTACCAACCACCTTGACATGGATGCAATAGGCTGGCTTGAGGAGTTCCTTATCAGCTTTGAAAATACCGTAATTGTAGTTTCACACGACCGTTATTTCCTCAATAAGGTATGTACACATACAGCGGACATTGACTATGGCAAGATTCAGCTTTACGCAGGAAACTATGACTTCTGGTATGAGTCCAGCCAGCTTATGATTCGTCAGCAGAAGGAAGCAAATAAAAAGAAAGAAGAAAAAATCAAAGAACTTCAGGAATTTATCCAGAGATTCTCTGCTAATGCAAGTAAGTCTAAGCAGGCTACAAGTAGAAAGAGGGCTTTGGAGAAGATTGAGCTTGATGACATTAAGCCATCCAGCCGTAAGTATCCTTATATAGATTTCCGTCCTGCCAGAGAGATAGGTAATGAAGTACTTACAGTTAGCGGAATATCTAAGACAGTTGACGGCGTAAAGGTACTTGACAATATCTCCTTTGTTGTAGGAAGGGAAGACAAGATAGCCTTCGTAGGCCCAAATGTAAAAGCTATATCCACTTTATTTAAGATACTTGCAGGAGAAATGGAACCTGATGAGGGTGATTATAAGTGGGGAGTAACCACTACTCAGGGCTATTTCCCTAAGGACAATACGGAGCTTTTCAAGGGAAATGAGAATATTACTGAGTTCCTTTTGCCATTTTCACCTGAAAAAGATGCAACCTATGTAAGAAACTTCCTGGGACGTATGCTTTTCCCCGGAGATGCAGGTATAAAGCAGGTTAAGGTTCTCTCCGGTGGTGAGAGGGTTAGAGTTCTTCTTTCTAAGATGATGATAATGGCTACAAATGTCCTCATCCTTGATGAGCCTACCAACCACCTTGATATGGAGGCCATTACCTCATTAAATAACGCAGTAATCAAGTTCCCGGGAGTTGTACTCTTTACCTCTCAGGACCACCAGTTCATACAGACTATTGCAAACAGAATTATAGAAATTACACCACACGGCCTCATTGATAAGGTAAGTACCTATGATGAGTATCTTGCAAATGATGAGATGGCTAGAAAGCGCCAGATTATGACTATTTCAGAAGAAGAACTTGCTGAAAATGAAGGTAGTGAAGAAGAGTAAGCGGAGGTTGTGAAAGATGAAGTATGATTTTACATCTATAATTGACAGAAAAGGTAAAGATGCTCTGGCTGTTGACCTGATTCCAATGTTTTTGGAAGGAGAGAATCCTGTTAAGGTAAGAGAAGGCTTTGATATGATTCCAATGTGGGTTGCGGATATGAATTTCCCTGTTCTTCCCACTATTACGGATGCGATTATAGAGAGGGCAAACCATCCGACCTTTGGCTATTTTGAGACAAGGGATGAGTATTATGACAGCATAATCAGATGGCAGGAGATTAGAAACGGCGTAAAGGGCATAAAAAAAGAGTATATAGGGTATGAAAATGGAGTTCTTGGAGGAGTAGCTACTGCTCTTCATGTGTTTTGCTCTCAGGGGGATAGTGTACTAGTACATGCCCCTACCTATATAGGCTTTACAGGAGTTCTTAAGAATAACGGATATAACATAGTACACAGCTACCTTAAAAAGGATGAAGAAGGCATCTGGCGTATGGACTTTGAGGATATGGAAAGAAAGATTGTTGAAAATAATATTCATACAGCCATTTTTTGTTCACCTCACAATCCTACGGGCCGTGTCTGGGAAAAATGGGAGCTTGAGAAGGTAATGGAGCTTTATAAGAAGCATGATGTAATGGTTATTTCAGATGAAATCTGGTCGGATATCATACTTAGCGGATACAAACACATACCTACCCAGAGCATATCTGAGGATGCAAAGAACCGTACAGTTGCATTTTATGCGCCGTCAAAGACATTTAACCTTGCAGGACTTATAGGCAGCTATCATATCATATATAATGACAGAATCAGACATAGAATTGAGAAAGAAGCCTCTCTTGGGCATTACAATTCGATAAATGTACTTTCAATGCATTCACTTATAGGAGCTTACAAGGATGAGGGCTATGAGTGGGTGGATGAGCTTAGAGAGGTAATAAGAGAAAATGTTAACTTTGCCTGTGACTATATAGAAACTAAGTTTAAAGGAGTGAAGGTTGCGAGACCTCAGGGTACATACATGCTCTTTATAGACTGTGAAGAATGGTGCAAAGAGAAGGGTAAAACTCTCGAAGAACTACTTAGAATGGGATTTGAGGCAGGGGTAATCTGGCAGGACGGTAAAGCCTTTAATGGAGAGTGGAGCATAAGGATGAACCTTGCTTCACCAAAATCAAGGATAGTGGAAGCCTTTGAACGCTTAGATAAATATGTATTCAATTAATAATGTAAATGTCGCTTACGCGACCCGCCACAGGCGATGAATCCTGCGAAGCAGGATTCTTTTTTTAAACACTAAAATTTCAGTGAAATCTAACTGTGCAGATATGCGGATATTGCTTTTGTGACCATAACACTTATATAAAATAAATATAAATATCTGAATTTATTGTGTTTTTTTATCTTTCTTTTAACTAAACAGCATTTATTGTATACTATTTAGGTTAGAAAATGCTTTATTGAGGAGGTAGTATTGTGGATACAACTGTATGTAAAGAGGGACAAGAAATTTGGGAGGATTACGAAGAAAAGCGTAAAGCAGGCTTTATAAAGGCTATGGAGTTTAAAAAAAAGGGTGGGAAGATAGCTGGCTGCCTTTGCGCTTACACACCTGTTGAAATCCTTGAGGCTGCGGGGATGGCGTCAATTGGGCTTTGTGGTACAAGCCAGGAGACTATTCCTGACGCTGAAAGGGTGTTGCCTAAGACTATATGCCCGCTGATAAAGTCAACCTATGGCTTCGCACTTACTAAGAAATGTCCATATACATATTTTTCAGACATCATAATAGGTGAAACTACCTGTGACGGCAAGAAAAAGATGTATGAGCTTTTGGGAGAGATTAAGGATGTACATATTCTTCACCTTCCTCAGGGAAAAGATGTACCTTATGCAAAAAAGATGTGGTACGAAGAATGTGTAAGACTTAAAGAAGCATTAGAGGAAAAATTTGGAATCACTATCACAGATGAAGCCTTAAGAAATGCTGTAAGAAAGAGAAACCATGCCAGAAAGCTAATGTGTGAACTCTATGCTATGCAAAAGGCTGAGCCTCCTATGATGAAGGGAATCGATATGATGCTTAGCATCCAGAAGGAAACCTTTGCTATGAGCGTAGATGACTATATAGCTGATATGGAAAAACTGATAGCTGATGCAAAAAGAGTCTACTTAGAGGATGGTGAAAGACCAGTATCAGCTGATGCCAAGAGGATTCTCCTTACAGGCTGTCCAAGCGGAGGCCTTATTGAAAAGGTTGTAATGACAATTGAGTCACTTGGAGGAGTTGTAGTCTGTCGAAATGACTGCTCAGGAGAGAGAAGCCAGAGCTTTTTAATAGATGAAAATGCAGAGAATATCATGGAAGCCATAAGCGATAGATATTTAAAAATCGATTGCTCTGTAATGACACCAAATACAGGAAGATATGAAGATACCTTAAACATGATAGAAAAGTACAAGGTAGACGGAGTAATAGATATAGTTTTGACGGGCTGTCATACCTTCAATATAGAAACACATACGATGTCAAAGATAATGAAGGAAAATGATATTCCTTATATGAAGCTTGAAACCGATTATGCTTTAGCAGACAAGGGGCAGATTGACACCAGAATAGGCGCATTTATAGAGATGCTTTAAGGATTATTGCGAGTCATTTATTGAATATTTCAATAAATGACTCTTTTAATAATAAACAAAAATTAGCCAGATAAGCAGGGTGGTGGTACAATTAAATTGTGCTGTTAAGACAAAAAGGGGGACTTATGAGGTGTCAGAAAAAGATATAATAAACAAACAAACTACTGCCGGTTTAACAAAGGACGAACTTTGGGAAATTGAAGAAAATAATAAGAGCAGACATCAAAAGATACTTGACTTCATCATATCTTTTTTTCCTATAGTATGTTTTGCTATAGCAGTTCTTGAGTATATATTGGTACCTGACAAATATCCAAATGCAAATCCTGAGAGATACCTGATTTTACTTTCACTTCCCATAGCTGTATACGTATGTAGGCTTATTCATGCGATTTTGCTCTATAAAAAAGGGAATAGAAAGAAATTTGCAAAAGTAAGATTCAAGGCACCATTTCTATCTGCAATTTTCTTATTTTTAGCTCTTTTTGATGTGCTTACATTGAAAACAGGAATACTTTTATATCCATTTATACCTTGGGTAAATGACATTATAAATGCTGCAATTTTAGATAGAGAACAGCTTACGATATGTACCTTATTTACACTAAGACTGTTGTTTACAGGCTATTTTTGCGGCGTTGTACTTGGGATTATAACCGGTGTAGCAAGTGGTTATAGTGAAAAGGTAAGATACTGGATAAATCCTATTGTAAAGGTGCTTGGCCCCATACCTACAGCTACCTGGATTCCTCTTATTATGATACTTGCAAGCTCACTTATGGCAGGCTCAGTCTTTATAGTGGGTCTTGGAACCTGGTTTGCAGTTACAATAGCAACTACATCGGGAATATCAAATGTGGACAAATCCTACTACGAAGTTGCCAAAACCCTCGGCTCTTCTGATCGCCAGCTGGTATTTAATATAGCAATTCCACATGCCATGCCCAATATTTTACAGGGAATGACACAGGGAATGAGCTCTGCCTGTATTTCGCTTATGATAGCTGAGATGCTTGGTGTAGAGGCGGGACTTGGCTGGTACATAACCTGGGCAAAGGCTTGGGCAGCCTACAACAAGATGTTTGCGGCAATAGTAATCATCTGTATAGTATTCAATATAGTAACAAGGGTGCTGGATAGAATTAAGAATTATATTCTCCGCTGGCAGATAGGAGTGGTGAAATAATGAGTGAAGCAATAGAATTAAAACTTAAAGATGTTTCAAAAAGCTTTTCAAGGGTAGATTCTACAGAAGTTACCAACGCAGTAACAGATGTAAATGTTAGCATGTATAATGGTGAGTTTGTAAGTCTTGTAGGTACTTCAGGCTGTGGAAAGTCAACTATCTTAAGAATGATAGCGGGTCTTATAGCTCCTACTACAGGCGAAATTACCATAAATGGAGACAAGATAACCACTCCGGGCCCCGATATAGGTATGGTTTTTCAAAAGCCTACACTATTTCCCTGGCTTACAGTTGAGGACAATGTAGCCTTCAGCCTGAAGATGCAGGGAAAGCTAAAAGAGGGTATGGAAGATGTTCAGAGACTTATAAAGGTAATAGGCCTTGAGAAATTTAAGAAAGATTATCCGGGACAGCTTTCAGGGGGAATGGCTCAGAGAGTAGCTCTTGCAAGGGCAATGATAAGCAAACCGAGAATTCTTCTTATGGATGAACCTCTCGGAGCCTTAGATGCATTTACCAGGATGAATATGCAAAATGAGATACTCGATATGTGGCAGGTAAATAAGCAGTTAGTTGTCATGGTGACACACGATATAGATGAGGCGATTCATATGAGCAGCAGGATATTAGTAATGGAAGCTCATCCGGGAAGAATACGCGAGGAAATAAAGATAGATATGGATTATCCTCGTAACCGAAGCAGTTCTTCATTTGTGGAGTACCGTAATCATATACTTGATTTACTGCACTTCGCTTAGATATAGGTGTCCTTGGCACCAAAAATAATAAAATTAAAGGAGGCAAAAATGAAGAAGGTATTAAGTATTGCACTTTGTGCGGTGGTAGCATTTTCGGTGGTTGGATGCGGGGCTAAGAGTAGTACAGACAGCGCTAAAACATCATCAAAGACAGAGGTGTCAACTAGTCAGTCCGCGTCTAAGTCCTCTGCGGCATCTACAGCTGCGTCCGCTAAAAGCTCTGTGGCATCTACTGTGAATACAGCTGATGAAGAGGCTTGGAAGAAGGAGCCTGCCTACGGTAAAACTCTTAAGTTTTTAACCGGAGACGGATGTACTTCAGCAGTTAACGTAGCACAGGAGCTTGGATACTATAAGGAGCAGGGACTTACAGTTGAAGGCTTTAAGGGCGACTCTGATGTGGAAGCAATAGGGACCAATCAGGTTCAGATAGCCATCGGCCACATTGCTAAGTCTATGGTTCCTGCAACAAACGGCGTAAACCTTTGCTTTGTTGGCGGTGCACACCTACTTACAGGCTGCAAGGCAATGTACGTGCTTGATGAGAGCAACTATAAGAGCTATGATGACCTAAAGGGTAAGTCAATTTCCGCGCCAAGCGGCATAGGAACAGCCGACTACAATATCTCTGCAAGACTTTTTATAGAGGCAGGTATTGACCCTCTTAAGGACTTAAAGATAGTACAGGTAGAAAAGGATGCCTGTGTAGCAGCCATGAAGAGTGGCGAGATAGCAGCGGCTCTTCTTCCTGAGTCATATGGCTATCCTCTTGTTAAGCAGGGACTGCTTCGCAAGGTAGAGTCTGCTGACGGCAACAGCAGAAACGAGCTTTGCTGTATAGTTATGATGAACAAAGACTTTATAAAAGAGAATCCTATTACTTCTGCGAAGATGGCTTCAGCAGTTAAAAAGGCACTTAAGTGGATGGGAGACAATCCTGAGGAGTGTACAAAGCTGCTTATGAAGATAGGACTTAACGGAAGTGACTATGATATGAACCTTGAACTAAATGAGCTTATGCAGTTTGGTAAGCAGACAGATGAATATACAACTGAGCAGATGAAGAGCATAGTTGACGGTTATATAAATGCTAAGCTAATTACTGCGACAACTGATGCAGATGCAGTATACAAGAGCATTTGGAATCCTATTGGAAGCGCTGAATAAGGCCCCTTAAATTTGGCCTTGTGCCTTTTGCATACCTTTTATGGGAGAAGCCTTTGGAAAACGTTTTATCCAATATGCATTCTCCCAAAATAAAAAAGCTGCCATACAAGAAGATTTTTCAAGTATGACAGCTTTTTGTATTTTATTAGCTTAAAGCAGTTGGTTTCTCACATTGCCTTATAAATGCTGTATTCTCATACGGTTTATTTGTATCAGACTCTATTTAACCACAGCATGTCCGGTATTCCAGCTTGAGTAAGTGGCCTTTGACCTTACATAGGACATAGCTTTGCTTACAGCAGGTATGCTTATAATAATCATTGTAGCTACAGCCTCAGGAACTATGTAGGTTGCGTTATATCCAAGTGAATATACTAAGGCAGGTGTGCCCTCAGGTGCATAATTTCCAAAGAAAACAACTCCCGATATAAAGGCAAAGATATATCTTCCAAGTACTCCCACAATGTAGCCCTTGAGTAAGCCGTTTTTCTTCTCACAGAAAAGGCCTGAAAGACCGAGGGCTCCAAAGGCAAGAGGATAATCAGTAAGCAGCTGGATAGGGCTGTAGAACACAGGATCAGCCAAGAACTGAAGCAGTCCGTAGGCAAAGCCTGTCATAAGTCCTGCCTTCAGTCCGTACCAATATCCTATGAGCACAATGAAAAGCATGCTAAAAAGTGTAATAGAGCCTCCCATTGGGAGTCTGGTAAACTTGATTTCAGCGGTTACTATTGCCAGTGCCATAGCGGCAGCTGAAAAGACCAGCTGGGTAGTTGCCATTGCTCTTACCTTGCCTGCTGTCTTAGGCCTTAAGACGATGGCTATTGCAATGAGCAAAGCTATGAGGACTCCTACGGTTATAAGTCCGTATGGTGTCAGTTTGAATACATTTTCACCCCAGTCATTTACGGTTGGTGTTGCTAAAAAAGACATAAAAAAACCTCCTTCACAGTCTGGCGTAAGGAGATTATCTTTGCTTCCTTACGCCGGTATTATCCGGTTCAAGTATTAAGGGTCTGAAGCTTTGCTTCATCTCAGCCTAAGGCTCCCCTAGCAGACACAATTATACTACTGCAATTTTTATTTGTCAAATGAAAATTACTATCAATTAAGTCGAGAAATTAAGAATCAATATCATTTATCAGATAATTTTGCGAAATGTTTTTAAAAACATTCACAATTTGATTGAAATTAGTATCGGTAAATGTTAGAATTCCAATTGAGGCTTGTCAGAGTGCGGTAAGACATAGAATAAGCGTAAAGGACTGACAAAGGCCTAAAATATAGAAAACGGAGGGATAAGAAATGGTAGAAGATAGGTTTGAACAGTTAGGAAAAGATATCAAGGGTACAAAGACAGAGAAGAACCTTATGGAAGCTTTTGCAGGTGAGTCACAGGCTAGAAACAAGTATACATATTTCGCATCTAAGGCAAGAAAAGATGGATATGTTCAGATAGCTGAGATATTTGAGGAAACAGCAGGTAACGAGAAGGAGCACGCAAAGATCTGGTTTAAGATTCTTTCAGGTATAGGCGTTACAGCAGAGAACCTCGAGCACGCTGCTGACGGAGAAGCTTATGAGTGGCAGGAGATGTACCCTACCTTTGCTAAGGAAGCAAGAGAAGAGGGATTTACCGCTATTGCAAAGCTTTTTGAGATGGTAGCAGATATCGAGAAGGAGCACGAGGAGAGATACCGTAAGCTCCTTGCCAATGTTAAGGGTGACCTTGTATTCTCATCAGAAGGCGATGCTATATGGCAGTGCATGAACTGCGGACATATCGTAGTTGGACCAAAGGCTCCTAAGGTATGTCCTGTATGCAATCATCCACAGGCATATTTTGAGAGAAAGGCAAACAATTATTAATTAAAAGCAGTAGCAGGAATGCTTCCTGCAGACTGATTATGAAAGGCCTCGGAACATATTGTTCCGGGGTTTTTCGTGCTTATGGGAATCTTTAGCAATCTACAAACTGAGGGACTATATATTAGAGTGGTACACTCACTTTGTGATTGTATATTTTAGCTATTTGTGATAGTATACTTAGGATAGGCGTTTTTATTTTAAACGCAGACTCCGACAGGGGAGAATAATAAAGTGGGTAGGGTTAAACATGGCTGATATTAAAAAATATATTTTAGACGGTTACCGTTTTGATGATTCGGATTCTTATGAGCAGGCAAGAAGAGAGCTTGCAAGGATAGCAGATATCAAGTCTGAAAGAAATCTTAGAGAAGAAGAAAGCCTTAGAGAAGTATACGATACTTTGGTGGAGAGTGAAGAATTTGAAACACCTGTTGGAATAGGATTCCTTAGGGAAGCACAGAAGAGGCTTGTGAAGAATCCTGAACAGAGAAAGACTATGAAGGCTATTCCTTTCCATGCCGTTGTTCGTGAAGTATATGTAAATAATGGCCTGGCTGAACCAGCCTATGTGGACGCAGAGGTGGAGGCAGTGCCTGACGCTAAAGAAGCGATAGATAAAGACGCGGAAAATCAGGCAAGTACCGCAGAGGCAGAGAAGAATCTTAGTATTATTAACTCTCTTAGGGCTAAGATAAGAAATTATAGAATCATAATTGCTTTTTTGATTATTATGGTCATAGTTCCTTTTGGGGTTTTATTCTACGATAAAGTGATTAACCCAAACCTTGCAGAAGAATCTCTTGTCAATGAGTATGCTTCTTGGAAAGAAGAGCTTACAAAGAAGGAGCAGGAGCTTAACGAACGTGAACAGATACTTGATGATATGCGTATAGAAAATCAAAAGTAGATTAAATTTGGAGAATAAAAGATGGAAAAAGCCAAAATTCTTGTAGTTGATGATGAGAGCAGGATGCGTAAACTTGTGAGTGATTTTTTGCATCACGAAGGATATGCGGTTGTAGAGGCAGAAGACGGAGAGAAGGCGGTAGATATCTTCTTTGAACGGGGAGATATTGCTTTAATTATCCTGGATGTGATGATGCCTAAAATGGATGGCTGGCAGGTATGCAGGGAAATAAGGAGGCATTCGGAAGTGCCTATAATTATGCTTACAGCCAAGTCAGATGAAAAGGATGAACTCCAGGGCTTTGAGCTGGGAGTTGATGAGTATATATCAAAGCCATTTAGCCCTAAGATACTTATGGCAAGAGTAGAGGCTATATTAAGGAGGGCAGGTGCAACAGGTGATGACAGCTTTGAAGTTGGAGGCATAAAGATAGACAAGGCCTCACACGAGGTTATAATTGATGGAAAGCCCGTGGACCTTAGCGTGAAGGAATTTGAACTGCTTCTTTATTTTATGACCAACAGGGGGATTGCTTTATCGAGGGAAAAGATACTTAACAACGTATGGAACTATGACTACTTTGGAGATGCGAGAACAATAGATACACATGTTAAGAAGCTTAGGGCAAAGATGGGTTCTAAGGGGGATTTGATTAAAACTATTTGGGGAATCGGGTATAAGTTTGAGGCCTAGTGCCCTGTAAGAGGTTTAAATGAAACATTCCATTAAAGTGCGTCTAATAATAATTTTGATTACTCTTTTAAGTGCAACCATATTGTTTAGCTGGGTTATAAACAAAGTATTTCTTGAAAAATACTATGAAAGCTATAAGATAAACAGGCTGGGAGACACTTACACCAAGGTAAATTCAAAATATGATGTGGATAAGATATCTGCTCTAAGCCTTGGTTATGAGCAGCTTGCGTCCAAACAGAATGTATCTTTATACATATTTAACGGATTTAGCTATTCTGGAGGAATCATACTTAAGACTATATTTCCGACAAGTATGAATGAGATACAAATTATAAGACTGCAAAGCGATATTATAGAGTATTATAAAAAAACTCTTCCAAATGAAGAAGAGGTTAAAAGCGAGAAAGAGGCTACAAGGCTATTAGTCAAGACAGATAAATATAGTATATACAGGCATTTTGACACAAGGCTTGAGGTCAATTATATCGAACTATATGGCATTCTTGATGCGGGAGACAAGATATTCATAAGAAGCAACTATGACAACATTACCGAAAGCGCAATGCTATCAAGTACCTTCTTTGCCTATGTGGGCGTGGTTTCAATATTAATAGGCTCACTTATTATGTATGTCGTAGGTGTTGAATTTACCAAGCCGATACTTAAGCTGTCTCAGATGACCAGAGATATAAGCAATCTTAACTTTGATGTGCATTATAATGGAAAGAGACAGGATGAAGTTGGTGAGCTTGGACATAGTATCAATCTGCTCTCTGAAAAGCTCGAGGATACCATATCCTCACTTAAATCCGCCAATAATAAACTGAAAAAGGACATAAAGCAGAAAGAAAAAGTGGAAGAGATGAGGCAGGAATTTCTTTCCAATGTAACTCACGAACTTAAAACTCCTATAGCCCTTATACAGGGATATGCTGAGGGCCTTAAAGATAATATTCAGGGGGATGAGGAAAGCAGACAGTTTTACTGTGAAGTAATCATGGATGAAGCTGCCAAGATGAACAACATGGTAAAGAGGCTTCTAAACCTTAGTGAGCTTGAGTTTGGAGAGGGCAAGCTTCAGTTTGACAGATTTGACATAATAACTGTCCTTAATTCGGTTGTGGGTTCTATGAATATGGTCTACAAACAAAAAAATGTGATTTCAAAGATGTCAGATATTAAATCCTGCTACGTATGGGCCGATGAATACTTAGTAGAAGAAGTTATAACTAATTATATAAGTAATGCGCTAAATCATGTCGAAGAAGATAGTAATGGCGAAAAAATAATATCAGTCTCTGTAAAGGAAAGTGACTCTACGGTGAGGGTGTCAGTATTTAATACAGGACATCCCATACCAGAAGAGGCAATTGAGAGAATATGGGACAAGTTTTATAAAGTCGATAAGGCTAGAACCAGAGAATATGGCGGCAACGGCATAGGACTCTCTATAGTGAAGGCAATTATGAATTCGCTTAACAGGGAATGTGGAGTGAAGAACTGGGATAACGGAGTGGAATTTTGGTTCGAACTGGATACTAAGGCTTAAAGGAGAATGTAAATAATGAAGAAGAAGTTTGTGTTGCTTGTGCTTACAGCTGTGATGGTGATTAATCTGTCTGCCTGTGATACGGGAGATACCGGGCTTTCAGAAAGTGAACTAAATGAGGTGGCAGAATATGCAGCCAAAATGGTGCTAAAGCATACAAGGAACTATAAGCCTACATTGCAGGAAGAGCTTGAGATTAAAGAGAATCCCAATGTTGTAAAAGAAGACTTTGGTAAGGCTGATGAAGACAGCAATGAGGATAATAATGAAAAGAATAATTCTAATACCTCTTCATCAATTGAAAATAATGCCGATATAAATAATGATAAGAATAGTTCCGGAGATAACAGTAGTACATCTGCGATCAATGAAACCGATGAAAATAGCGATACTGCAGCTACTTTGAACGATGTCTATAAGTCAGACGGATTCGAAGTAGTATATGGCGGTGCGGGAGAATATTCAAGATATCCAAAGAATGAAGGATATTTTTCTCTTGTTGCGGCTGACAATATGAAGCTGTATGTTGTAGAATTTTCAATAAGAAATAAGACAGATAAGAAAAAGAAGTTTTCACAGAATGATGGAGTAACTTATAACCTGACTTTTGACGGAAGCAATTATATCAAGCCAAGTCTTACTCTTCTTGAAAATGACATGCAGACAATTGAAGTGGCTATAGCAGGTGGTAAATCTTCAAAAGGTGTCATTGTTTTCAATGTACCAAAGGCTGCTGACAGAAACAAAGCAAAGTTAAAAGTTTCAAACGGAAACAAGTCCTATACCCTCAATGTAACCCAGTAAGGATGAAATTTAATATCAAAATTACCCTTTACCTAAGCGGGCTTTGAATGGTATAATATAAGGACTGTAACTATGAATTTTAACATTCCGGATATTTATTATACATTATGGACAAAATTGTGGGAGGTTATTATGGATACTGGAATTTTACTTCAGAGTGGAACAAATGAGCTGGAAGTGCTCGAATTTAACATTGGTGCCAATCACTATGGAATCAATGTTGCTAAGGTAAAGGAAATCATGCCTTATGCAGAGCCTACACCAATTCCAAATGCACACGACACAATCGAAGGCATATTTATGCCAAGAGATACAATAGTTACAATAGTGGATCTTGCAAAAAGCCTTATGATACCACCATCACCTGATAAAACAAAGGATATGTACATCGTAACCAATTTTAACAACCTTAATATTGGTTTCCACGTACATGGCGTTCAGGGAATACACAGACTTACCTGGTCTGATATAACAAAGCCTGATGAAACAATCAATGATGCTGAGAGAAGCGTAGCTACCGGTATCATTAAGTTTGACAGCAGACTTATAGTTGTACTGGATTTTGAGAAGATTGTATCTACAATCAACCCTGAAACAGGTATAAAAGCTCAGGATATTGACAGATTGGGAGTAAGAACCAGAAACAATTCTCCTATTCTTATAGCAGAGGATTCACCTATGCTTGAGAAGATGATAATAGACTGTCTTACAAGGGCAGGTTATGTAAATATAACTGCAACTGCAAATGGCGAGGAAGCTTGGAACACCTTACTTCGTTATAAATCAGAGGGAGACCCAACTACTCAGTGCCATTGTATAATTACAGATATAGAGATGCCGATGATGGATGGTCACAGGCTTACAAAGCTTGTAAAGGATGACAATGAACTTAAGAAAATTCCTCTCATCATATTCTCATCACTTATTAATGATGAGATGAGACGCAAGGGAGAGTCCCTTGGTGCCGATGCTCAGCTTACCAAGCCTGAAATCGGACAGCTGGTTGAAGCAATTGACAGATTAGTTTTAAGCTAGTTTATAAAAATAACTAAAATAAAGCCAATAATGCTTTAGGATGGAGGAGAGATTGGATAAGGATAATGAATCTTACCTAGACGAACTGCTTGAGACTCTTGGGCAGGAACCTCCATATGAAACTGACAGGAGGAGAAAAGCGACTGCAAGAGCCAAAAAGAGTAAGATGTCATCCGCTGATGTAACTATCGATTCTTTGGATGAAGAATTTAATCTTGATGACCTGGATGATTCATTTCTTGATGATGTGGATCTGGATGAACTCATTAGTCTTACCAATGCTGATTCGGGTAAATCAGGTCAAAAGGCGGCAGAAGTTAATCTGACTGATAGTGAAAAGGCTGATAATTTAGATAATGTTGAAACTGCTACAGGCGAGGTAGAGGATACTCAGGCAGTTAAAGAAGACAGCACCTTAGGTGAAATGCCTGAAGAAGGTACATATACAGATGTAGGAGAGGCTCCTGTAGCTAAAGCCCCATCCGACTTAGGTGAAGAGCCTGCTTCTACAGGTTTATATGATGTGGCTGATGAAAATCAGGCGTCAAATGAAGAGGATGTAGAAACGGCTGAAGAAATAGGCGATGAGATTGGCTCTGAACTGGGAGCCGAGTTAGGAGAAGAAATCGGTACCGAGATAGGCAGTGATGTAGGTGAAGAGACAGGAACTGAAATCGGTGAAGAGATAGGAACTGAAATTGGTGCTGAGGTAGGAACTGAAATCGGTGAGGAGATTGGAACCGAGATAGGTACTGAAATTGGAGACGAAATAGACACCGAAATTGGACCTGAAACTGAGCCTGCGGTTAACAGTGCTGAAGGTTTTGCATCTGAGAGTGCATCAGGTGATACGAAGCCTGATGATGCTTACAGCGAGTCAGATAAAGCGTCTGCACCGGATATAAATGCACTTGATGACATAGGTGCACCGGAGGTTTTATCTGATAAAGAAATAGCCTCCAATAAGTCCTCTAAGAAAGGTAAGACAGGAAAGAAGGGCGGAGATAAAAAGGGATTATTCTCAGTAATTTTTCAAAAGCTCTTTGCCAATGTTCCTCTTACTGAAGAAGAGATTGCAGCAATCCCTACTCCTGAACAGGAAGAGGCCGCAAAGAAGGAAAAAGAAGCCGAGGCTGCCAAGAAGAAAGAAGATAAAAAGGCGGCTGCAGAGGCAGACAAGAAGAAAAAGGCAGAAGAAGCCAAGAAAAAGGCTGCCGACAACAAGGCAAAGAAGGCTGCCAAGGATGCAGCAAAGAAGGCTGCCAAGAAGGAAGCAGAGCTTAAAAGGCTTAGGGCAGAGGCTCTTGAACAGCCTGAAGGCAAGATAAATAAGGCAGGTGCCACCATTATTCTTCTATTCTTTGTAGTGGCAGCCGCAGTTGTAATAATTGGAACCAATATCTTCTCTTACGATATAAGCATAGCCGATGCCACCCATAAGTTTGGCAACCACAAGTACACAGAGGCTTATGAGGGTATCAGGGGACTTGATATCAAAGAGAAGGATATGCTTATACATGACAAGATTTATACTGTTATGTTCGTTAACAAACAGCTAAACTCATATAATAACTTCTTTGCTATGGGTGATTACTCATCTGCACTTGACTCTTTGATTAAAGGGCTCTCAAGATATGATAAGTATATAGCTCTTGCAAGACAGTTAGGTATACATACAGACCTTGACTATGTGAGAAAACAGATAATGGCAGAGCTTCAAAGCGTATACGGAGTAGACGAGAGAGAAGCGCTTGAACTTATGGATATGACTGACAGACAGGACTACAGTGAGAGGATATATGCTATTGTCTCAAAGCTTGATACCAAGGCTATTGAAGCTGAGAAGGATAAAGATGAATTGGTGCCATAGGCAAAATTACAGGTGGAGGACTTAGGTCTTTCACCTTTTTTATGGAGGGATTATGGGAAGTGTGACAAATGACTGGCTGCCTGTTGTGGAGGAAGAAACAAAGAAGGAATACTACAAAAAGCTATATACATTCTTGAAGGATGAATACAGCCACCATATTATATATCCAAAGTCTGATGATATATTCAATGCTCTTCACCTTACACCATTAAGTGAGGTAAAGGTGGTAATACTGGGGCAGGATCCTTACCACGAGCCGGGGCAGGCTGAAGGGCTGTCTTTTTCAGTTCCCAAAGGGGAGAAAATACCTCCCTCCCTCCAAAACATATACAAGGAATTACAGGCTGAGCTAGGCTTATATATTCCTGAAACAGGCTCTCTTAGGAAGTGGGCTAATCAGGGAGTATTACTGCTAAATACCCTGCTTACGGTAAGGGCTCACGAAGCATTTTCGCATAAAGGAAAGGGCTGGGAACACTTTACTGATGCACTCATAAGTGCAGTAAGTAAGGAAGACAGGCCTATAGTCTATCTCCTGTGGGGAAAGGCTGCAAGGGATAAAAAAGAGATGCTTAAGAATCCTAAGCATCTCATATTGGAATCGGCTCACCCAAGCCCATTGTCAGCCCACAGAGGCTTTATGGGAAATGGTCATTTTAAAAGAGCCAATGAATTTCTTATTGCTAACGGTGTAGAACCGATAGACTGGCAGATAGAGAATTAAAGTAAGGTAATTCCACAAGAATCTGCATTTTCCATAGTGTTAGGAGTCCATACTGAGGACTGAACTTCCCCAATATGGGCTTTTTTTAGGTAGAACATACAAATCCTTGATTGACCTATACCTCCACCTACTGTATAAGGAAGCTCTTTACTTAGTATGGCTTTTTGAAAAGGAAGCTCTGCCCTGTCCATACAGCCTGCGATTTGAAGCTGTTCCTTAAGGCGGAGTTCGTCTACCCTGACACCCATTGAAGAAAGCTCAAGAGCTATATCAAGCAGAGGGTAATATACAATGATGTCTCCGTTTAGTTGCCAGTCATCATAGTCGGGAGCCCTGCCATCGTGCCTTTCTCCGGAGTTTAGGGCACCTCCTATCTGGCTTATAAATACTGCTCCGTGAGCTTTTGCGGCCTTGTACTCCCTTTCCTTTGGAGTAAGGGTAGGATATTCATCTTCAAGTTGCTGGGAGGTAACAAAGCAAATCTGCTCAGGAAGCTCAGGCTTAATGTAGTTATATTTTCTTGCCATGTGCATCTCTGTGCTTTTAAGCGCTTCGTACACAGACATAACAGTCTTTTTAAGAGTGTGTTCGTTCCTCTCCTCTTTGTTGATGATTTTCTCCCAATCCCACTGGTCTACAAAGATAGAATGAATGTTGTCTGTATCCTCATCCCTTCTTATTGCGTTCATATCTGTATACAGACCTTCACCTGAATGAAAGCCGTACCTTTTAAGGGCATATCTCTTCCATTTTGCAAGGGAGTGCACTATCTCAAGAGGCTCTGTATCAGGCTGTTCCTTTAGGTCAAAGGATACAGGCCTTTCTACACCGTTTAAGTTATCGTTAAGACCGGTTTCAGGCCTTACAAAAAGTGGTGCAGATACTCTGGTGAGGTTTAGCTGTTTAGCCAGTTCACGCTCAAAATAGTCCTTTACAGACTTTATGGCAACCTCGGTTTCTCTGATGCTTAGAGCAGGAGAGTAACCCTCAGGAAATATTTCGTTTTTCATAGTTAGCCTCCATTAGATATATAATAATCCCATATTACCACCGTAAAATACGGATAACACGGGATTATTATATGCTATTTTAATTCAGTTATCAAGCGTGGATATATATTATATACCCATAATCCGTCTTCGTCTTCTAAGCCATCCACCTTGCAGATAATATATCGTAAATACAAAAGAAGTAAGAAACCATGTCACAGGATATACAGTAAGCACAGTTCCTATATGATGGTTAGTAGGAACAACAAAGAATATCCAAAGAATTCTAAGTCCACATATTCCGACGGCTGTGATTAAGGTAGGTATAAGAGAATCCCCTGTAGCCCTTATAGCTCCTGAAAGCACCTCTATTCCTACAAAGAAAATATAAAACTGGCAGTAATGCCTGAACATATACACTCCAATATCTATAACGGACTGCTCGTTGGTAAAAAAGTGCAATATATGCTCACAGCCGATATAAAAGACTAAACTAAGAAACACAGCAGATATTGAGGTAAAGATGTAAGTAATCTTCACACTCTTTTTGATACGGTCAAAATTCCCTGCTCCAAAGTTCTGCCCTACAAAGGTAGTAACTGATACACCGAAGGCTCCTATTACCATCCAGTAAAAATTATCATTTGTGGTAAATACTGTCCAGGCCGCAACTGTATCAGTACCGAAGCTGTTTACCGAAGACTGAACTATAATATTTGATAGAGAGTACATTACTGACTGAAAGCCTGTAGGCAGACCTATCTTAAGCATTGCGATAAGTTCATCTTTATGAAAGCCGATTTTCTTTATGTCTAACTTGTAGCTAAACTCTGCTCTCATAAGCATGATAATTACAACCAGGGCACTTACTACCTGAGCAAGCAGGGTAGCAAGAGCTGCACCGAAGATACCCATCTTAAATACTGCCACAAAGAGGATGTCAAGCACCACATTTACTACTGTACAGACTATGAGTACATACAGTGGGCTTTTAGAGTCGCCTACAGCCCTTAGGATGCTTGATCCCATATTGTATACAAGTACAGGAATAGAGCCTAGAAAGTACACCCTCAAATAAGTTGTTGAGAGATCTATTATATCAGATGGCGTATTCATAATACGCAGTATCATAGGAGAAAATATTATTCCTACTATCATGATGATGACGCCACTTACAAGGGAAAGAGCAATAGAAGTGTGGACAGAGTCGCTAAGATTCTTTCCTTTGTTTGCACCATAAAACTGAGATATAATCACTGCAGCTCCCGCTGAAAGCCCTACAAAAAAGCCAATCAAAATATTTATTATATAAGTGGTTGCTCCTATTGCGGCAAGAGCTTCTTTATTTACATATTTTCCTACAATGACAGCATCGGTTGTGCTGTAAAGCTGCTGTAAAAACGAACCAAGCAGGATGGGAAAGAAGAACACGAGTATATTCCTGCTTATTGAGCCTGTAAGTATCGAGTTTGTGCTCTGTATCTGTTTATCCATTGACAGTTCCATTCATCTTAAAATTATTTTCTATTTTCTTCATAACCATTATAAAAGCAGGTATGAGGAAGATATTCGCTGCTATCCAGGCAGTAGCGTTGGAATAATATATTGCATCTACTCCAAACCAAACTATACCTATGAAAGCTACTGCACATCTTGCTATCATTTCCATTATGCCTGCAAGCATAGCAAAGAGGCTGTGCCCAAGTCCCTGTATGGCATATCTTAGTACCATCAAAAGCCCGAGAGGGAAGTAAAACGAAGCATTTGCAAAGAGGAACTTCTCTACATAGCCGAGGAGCTCAACCTGGTCGGCATTTACAAAGAGAAGGGCTACGTACTTGCCTGCCAATATGATGGCAAAGAATGCAAACACGGTATACACTCCCATTGCGATTATGCCCTGCTTCATACCCTTATGTATACGGTCAAGCTTTCTTGCGCCAAGATTCTGCCCGCAGAAAGTAGCCATAGCGGTTCCTATAGTATCATAAGGCTGAGTAAAGAGAAGAGAAACCTTGTTTCCTGCAGTAATTGCTGCGACATATACAGAGCCAAGACCATTTACAGCTGTCTGTATTACAGTTGAGCCGATTGCGGTTATGGAGTACTGAAGCCCCATAGGAAGCCCCATTAACAGCAGCTTATTCGACAGCTTTGTATTAAACGTCCAGTCACCTTTATCCATTTTTAATATAGTATACTTTTTCTTTATAAATAAAAAGCATAGTATACAAGATACAAACTGAGATATATCTGTTGCAAATGCTGCCCCGAATACTCCCATTTTAAATACGATTACAAATAGCAGGTCTAAGGCAATATTTATAAATGATGAGAAAATTAAAAAATACAGTGGAGTCTTAGAATCTCCCAAAGCCCTCATTATCCCCGAAAGCAGGTTGTAAAACATAATTCCAAGAATTCCTGCAAAAATGGTTACTATATATTCATAAGAACCCTGAAAAATGTCATCCGGTGTATTCATTAGCCTTAGCATTGGTTTTGTAAATGTAACAGTTACAGCTGTAATTAGAGTGCTGACTATGAGAGAAAGCCAGACAGCGTTGGTTACAAGTCTTCTTAGTCTGTCAAAATCTTTTGCACCAAAGGCCTGCGATACAGGTATCATAAAACCACTGCTTACTCCGATAATGAAGCCAAGTACAAGGAAATTGATAGCGCCCGTACCGCCAACGGCTGCAAGTGCCTTTACGCCTACATATTTGCCTACGATTATGGAGTCAGCCATATTATACATCTGCTGAAAGATATTTCCAAAAAGCATAGGTACCGCAAAGCTTAGTATGGCTTTGATAGGATTTCCTTTTGTTAAATCTTTAATCATTGCTGCCCTCCAACTTGCACAATTAAGTTTATTAGTATTAGTAATAATAATACAAATAAGTATTTTTTTCAATGAGTAACTTGCTTTATTTAGTTGCGTAGAAGAGGTAGTATTGATATAATGAAGATAGATTATAAACTCGTGCTAAACAGTAAGAGGTTATATATAAGATATACTTAAGAATGAGGAGGGAAAATGAATTTGCAGGGAATTAGTGACTGGATACAGTCGATGGGTGGTACAAAATGGCTTATAGCACAGGTGCTTAGCTTAATAGGATACACATTGATGGTAATAACAGGCTACATCAAAAAAGAGAAGAAAATGCTTAGAACTCAGGATGTGCAGCTTTTGTTTATCATAGGGATGGGAGTGCTTCTTAACGCATTTTCAGGAATAATAATCAACACGATTCAGATTATCAAAAATGAGGTTTATCTTAGAGGAAAGCTAAACAAGTACACAAAGGCTGTCATAGTTGGACTCGGTATAGTGATGACTCTCATATTTAACAATGGAGGCATAGCCGGCTGGCTGCCTGCAGTAAACCTTTTCATCTTTACCTATTTCTTGGGTATGGGTGGTGCAATTGGAGTTAAAATTCTTATTTTCATTACAACCTGTGGCTGGGGAGTATATGATTTTTCCATAAAAAATTATGTAGGATTTATCTTTGACATCCTCACAATCATCAGTTGTATAATAGGAATTATAAGACTTAAAAAAGATGGTGGCTCTACAAGTGAAGGCGTTATAGAAAACAGTTAGTTGATGAAACGGTAAATTTTAATCTCAATTTATTTATAGAGCGGTAGGTAAGATAATATTGCTTAGAATGATTGGGATTAACACATTAAAGGAGGAATTATGAGTAAAGTAGGTATTGTAATGGGAAGCGACAGTGATCTTTCTGTAATGAAGGCGGCTATGGAGACCTTGGAGAAATTCGGGATTGAATATGATGTGACAGTCATATCTGCTCACAGAATGCCTGACATTTTCTTCGAGTATGCAAAGAGCGCTGAGAGTAAATACGATGTTCTTATAGCAGGAGCAGGCGGAGCTGCACATCTTCCGGGAATGGCAGCGGCTGTTACTCCTATCCCTGTAATAGGTGTGCCTATTCATACCAAGAGCCTTGGAGGTGTGGATTCACTTTATTCTATAGTTCAGATGCCTGCCGGTATCCCTGTTGCAACAGTAGCCATCAATGGTGCAAAGAATGCAGCTATACTTGCGGCTAAAATTATTTCTGTTAGGGAACCGGAAGTAAGGCAGAAGATAAAGGACTTTGCTGAGGGACTTAAAGATGAGGTACTTGCAAAGAAAACCAAGATTGAAAAAGTAGGTTATAAAACTTATCTTGAAGAAATGAATTAAGAAAGAGAGAGTATATAATGGATTACAAAACTTCTGGAGTAGATATAGAAGCGGGCTACAAGTCAGTTGAGCTTATGAAAAAATATGTGGCTGAGACTATGAGGAGTGAGGTGCTTGGCGGAATTGGAGGCTTTTCTGGAGCATTTTCACTGAAAGCAATAAAAGACATGGAAGATCCTGTACTTCTCTCTGGCACAGATGGAGTAGGAACCAAGATTAAGTTAGCTTTTGAGCTTGATAAGCACGATACCATCGGCATTGACTGCGTGGCAATGTGTGTAAATGATGTGGTTTGTGCAGGAGGAGAGCCTCTTTTCTTCTTAGATTATATAGCCTGTGGGAAAAACGAGCCTGAAAAAATAGCATCCATAGTGAAGGGAGTGGCAGAAGGCTGCAAGCTCTCAGGAGCTGCCCTTGTAGGTGGTGAAACTGCAGAGCATCCGGGACTTATGCCGGAGGATGAGTATGACCTTGCAGGTTTTGCTGTAGGAGTATGTGATAAAAAAGACCTTATAGATGGAAAGGACTTAAAAGAGGGTGATGTGATTATAGGAATCGCTTCCTCAGGAGTTCACAGCAACGGCTTTTCACTTGTTAGAAGTGTATTTAAGATGGAAAAGGAAAGCCTTTGTACATACTATGATGAGCTTGGAAAGACACTTGGAGAAGCACTTCTTGAGCCAACCATTATATACGTAAAATCCTTAAAAGAAGTAAAAAAAGCGGGGATTAAGATTAAAGCCTGCAGCCATATTACAGGTGGCGGCTTCTATGAGAATGTTCCACGTATGCTTAAGGAAGGAACTCATGCTGTTATTCGTAAGGATTCTTATGAGGTGCCTGCTATATTTAAGATGCTTGCAAAAGAAGGTGATGTAAATGAGCAGGTTATGTACAATACCTTCAATATGGGTGTAGGTATGATGGTAGTAGTAGATAAAAACGATGTAGATAAGGCAATATCAGCCATAGCCGGGGCAGGTGAAAAGGCCTTTGTGATTGGTGAAATCAAAGAGGGAGAAAAGGGCGTAACCCTTGTATAATTATGAAAAAAGTAGCGGTTTTAGTATCGGGAGGAGGAACCAATCTTCAAGCCATAATAGATGCAAAGGCTTCGGGGCTTATTAAAAATGCGGAGATTTCCCTTGTTATAAGCAACAATCCCTCTGCTTATGCACTAACAAGGGCAAAAAACGCAGGAATTAAAGCAAGATGCATATCTCCGTCTGAGTTTGACAGCAGGGAGGCTTTTAATAAGGCTCTTACAGATGCGCTTATAGAGGCAGAGGTAGATTTGGTTGTACTTGCAGGCTTCCTTGTTATCATCCCCAGAAAAATGGTTGAAAAGTTTAGAAACAGGATAATAAATGTACATCCCTCTCTAATTCCATCATTTTGTGGAACGGGCTGCTATGGGCTTAAGGTACACGAAAAGGCCCTCTCGCGCGGAGTGAAGATAACAGGAGCTACAGTGCATTTTGTAGATGAGGGAACAGATACAGGACCTATTATTCTTCAAAAGGCTGTGGAAGTAAAAGATGGTGATACAGCAGAAACCTTGCAAAAAAGGGTAATGGAAGAGGCTGAGTGGAAGATACTCCCGGAAGCCATTGAACTTGTAGCAAGCGGACAGGTAAAGGTCGTAGATGGCAAGACAGTGAGAGTGTAAGGTATAATTATTTTTAGAGTTCATGGATAGAACAACAGAGAGGATACAATGCCGCATAGATAGTGGTGTCCTCTCTGTGTAACTTTTGATAGAAATCTATAAAAAGGAGGCCATTATGAATGTACTAATAGTCGGAAGTGGTGGACGCGAACACGCAATTGCCTGTAAAGTAGCAGAAAGTAAGAGGGCGGATAAAATCTACGCTGCACCGGGCAATGCAGGCATAGCCGAAGTGGCTGAGTGTGTGGATATTTCAGTGATGGATTTCCCTAAACTAATAGAATTTGCAAAAGAAAAAAACATAGACTTTGTCATAGTAGGGCCTGACGATCCTCTCGTGGCAGGGGCAGTAGATGAATTTGAAAAGGCAGGCTTTAAGACCTTCGGACCTCATGCAAATGCGGCTATTATTGAAGGCTCTAAGGCATTTTCAAAGGATTTGATGAAAAAATACAATATTCCTACAGCGGGCTACGAGGTATTTACCTCGGCGGATAAGGCAGTTCAATATCTTGAAAATGTTAATTATCCGATAGTGCTTAAGGCAGATGGACTTGCCCTCGGTAAGGGTGTACTTATTTGCATGACTAAAGAAGAAGCCCTTCTTGGGGTGAAAACCATAATGGAAGATAAGAAGTTTGGCAGTGCAGGAAATACCCTCGTTATAGAAGATTTTATGACGGGACCTGAGGTGTCTGTACTATGTTTTTGTGACGGTGAGACCATCAAGCCTATGACTTCAGCTATGGATCACAAGAGGGCAAAAGACGGAGATGAGGGCTTAAACACTGGTGGAATGGGAAACATTTCTCCAAGTCCTTTTTATACCAAAGAAGTTGAAGATTTCTGCATGGAGAATATCTATAAGCCTACAATGGCTGCTATGAAAAGTGAGGGCAGGCCTTTTAAGGGAGTTCTTTTTGTAGGACTGATGCTCACACCAAGTGGTGTAAAGGTGCTTGAATACAATGCAAGATTTGGAGATCCTGAAACACAGGTGGTTCTTCCAAGGATGAAGTCAGATATCCTTGATATAATGGAGGCCTGTGTAGAGGGAAGACTTGATAAAGCAGAGCTTGTCTTTGATGAAAATGCTGCAGTCTGTGTAGTGCTTGCATCTAAGGGCTATCCTCTAGACTATGAAAAGGGTAAAGAAGTAACCATCAAAGAAGGCTTTGGTAAAGACGGACTCTATCTCTACCACGCAGGTACAAAGCTTCAAAATGGCAAGGTTGTTACGGCAGGCGGCAGGGTTTTTGGAGTAACTGCTACGGGAAAAGACCTGAAAGAAGCAAGAGACAGAGCGTATAAGGCTACTGAACTTGTGGAATTTGAGAATAAATATATGCGTACTGATATAGGTAAAAAAGCTATAGAGGGATAAAAAATTGTAAATAACTTGACTTTTTTTTGCCACCTTTGTAAAGTAGTCTATAGAAAGAGTAAGATTAAAATATTTATAGATTTGGAGAAGTTATGTTTAAGAATAGTTTAGCAAAGGGCATATTATCAGCAGTTATAATGGGTACAGTGTTAACAAGCGCACCTCTTTATGGTAACAACCTTAATAATTCAAAGATTGTATACGCGGCAACAAAGAAGGTGGCAACCTGTACAGTAGACAAGCTTAAGGTAAGAACCGATTCAGGAACAGAGTTTGCACAGCTTAGCTCTGACGGAACAATGGTTTATCTTTCGTTAAATGACAAGGCAGATGTCCTTGGAGAGAAAAAGGATAAGAGTGGAGTGGTATGGTATAAGGTCAAATTCTTATTTAATGGTAAAAGTGTAACCGGATTTGTAAGGAGTGATTTTGTCAAGGTTTCAAGTGAAAATGAAAGTACTCCATCTGACAAAGGAAATTCAAATACCAAGAAAACTGCAGGTAAGACTAAGAAGTCATCAAGCATAAAGGAGACCTCCAAGTATTCCTATAAAGGAGAGGTAAAGACCAAGGGACTTAGGCTTAGAACGGGAGTAGGTACGGATAAGCCTCAGTACAATATAGGAGGTACAGGAGTTGTGCTTCCTAACGGACAGGTGCTTAATATTACCGGAGAGAAGAATGATGCTAAGAAGATAAGGTGGTATAAGATAAGCACTAAGGTTAACGGCAAGACGGTTAAGGGCTATGTGCTTAGTGAGTTTGTTAAGCTTTCAGTTGATAAGAAGGCACCGGCTTATGCAAAGGTAACAGCTAAAAAGGGTGCAGTTATAAAGACAAAGGCTACTGCAAAGGGTAACGAATTTAAGGATAGCAAGGGTAAGAAAGTAGTCCTTGCCAAGAACGATATCGTAAGCATCTTCCACGAGATTACCCTTAGTGATGTGAAGTATTATAAAGTTAGCTTTGTAATTAGTGGCAAGACCTATACAGGCTACTTGGTTGCATCGCAGGTTAAGCTAATCGGAATAGTCAAAGACACGCCTAAGGCTGATGATACTGATAATACAGGAGATAATGGCAATAGCACTGATGATAATTCAGATGACAATGCCGGAAATGATGATAACGATACCGGAAACAGCAGTGGTGTTATAAATAACGACAATGGAAAATTTGTGACACAGAGGGCATATATTACCTCTGATAAGGTTGAGCTTTATAACGAAGCTGACTATAAGGCTGATATCTTAAAAGAGAGTGAAACCGGAATTCCTTACAAGTTAAATTTGAACCAGGAAGTTATTGCCAGAAAACAGTATACTGTGGGCAATGAAAAGTGGTATCTGATAACATATATAGTTAATGACAGTACCGGAAAACAAGTAATTGGAGCCGGCTTTGTACCTGAAAAATATATTAAACTAAGCGGAGAGCCTGTAGATGATTCTACAGGCTCTAGTAATAAGAAGAAGCTAAGTGACAAGGCTTTTGAGAAAGAATTGGCAAGTCAGGGATTTCCTGAGGATTACAAGCCTTTTTTAAGAGTGCTTCACGTGGCACATCCATACTGGCATTTTGAAGCGAGGCACTTGGGGCTTGACTGGGAATACGCAGTATCAAGGGAAAGCGTAGTAGGACTAAACCTCTTGCAGAATTCCAGTAACTATGCCTGGAAATCTATGGAAGCAAAGGCCTATGACTGGGCGAATGACGCCTTCATAGCCTATGATGGAAGTACCTGGGTTACAGCTTCAAACAAGGCTGTAAGGTATTATATGGATCCAAGGAACTTCCTTAATGAGGACTATATTTATCAGTTTGAGCTTCTTACATACAAGCCTGAACATCATACAGAGGAGGGGATTTCAGCTATTCTTGGAGGCCCTCCTATGAGGGATACCACCTACGATTATGTTGCTTCAGATGGAACAAACAAGACCATAAGCTATGCAGAGACCTTCCTTCTTGCAGGGGTCTACTCAGGTGTAAGCCCTTACCACCTTGCCAGCAGAGTAAAGCAGGAGGTAGCAGGTGCGGGAAGATTCTCATCAAGTGTTACAGGCACAGTGCCCGGTTATGAGGGCTATTATAACTTTTACAACATAGGAGCTTACAACAACACTGCTCCCGGAGGGGCTGTGGCTAGTGGACTTAAGTTTGCGGCAAACGGAAGCAGTTCTAAGGCGGTTATTGGCAACAAGAGCTTTAACGACTATATCAAGATACCTTGGAACAACAGATACAGCGCTATCCTTGGCGGTGCTGCATTTATAGGCAATAACTATATACTAAGAGGGCAGAATACGCCTTATCTTGAAAAGTTTAACTTTACAGAGAAAAATACATTTTCACATCAATATATGTCAGCGGTGTTTTCACCCAGTTCAGAATCGATGATTACCAAGAGAGCTTATGCTGAGCTTAAGGACGAGCCTTTGGTATTTTCCATTCCTGTCTTTCAAAATATGCCTCCGGTTATCAGTGAGAGGCCTGTAGACATACCTAGTCCTAACAACTGGCTTTCTTCCTTACAGGTTACGGGATATCAGCTTACACCTGCATTCAGGCCCGATACCACAGAAGGGTACAACCTTGTGGTTGGCAAGGATGTAGATGTGATTGAGGTGACAGGAAAGACAGCTAACAAGAAGGCGGTAGTGAATGGATTCGGACAGATAAAACTTACGCCCGGAGGAGTAAATGTTATTAGCATTAGTGTGACCGCAGAGGATGGAACAGTTAGAACGTATAAGATAAATGTGGCAAAGGAGGAATAAGGGGTGAGGAAAAACATTATAATTATATTTGTATTGGTTTTTTCCCTTTTGCTTGGTGGCGAAAAGGCATTTGCTTCAAGTGCAAGTGTAGTGCTAAAGGGTGCAAATAAAACAATAGTCGGTGAAAAATTTGATGTTACCTTGGAGATTGATTCTGAGGAAAGCCTAAGCGGAGTAGAAACTTACCTTTCCTACGATGACAGTCTGGCTGAGTTTCTCTCAGCAGATGAGGGGATAGCAGGAGGAAAAGGACTGCTAAGGGTGAATATAAAGAATTTTGAAGATGTGGACGGAAAGCTTAAGTATAAGATGACTTTCCTTGCAAAGCTCTCCGGGAACTTTACCATGACATTTTCTGATGATGTACATTTGTATGCGGTTAATCCTGATAATGAAATATCTGTAGCTACCAATGACCTGGAGATGCGTATAAAGAATCCTAGGAAGGCATCCTCAGACAGCAGCCTTACAGGGATAAAGGTGGCTGGAGGAGTGCTTATACCTAAGTTTAGCCCCAATGTACTTGACTATAAGGTAAATGTCGGTAAAGGCGTGGACGATATTACCGTAGGTGTGACTACTGCAGACAAAGGGGCTAATTACAGTCTGGTAAAGGACTATGGCGACAAGCTTAGGACGGGAGAAAATAATATATATATTATAGTAAAAGCACAAGACGGCAGTAAGACTAACTACAACATTGTTGTTATCAAGGAGAATGAGGCTTCTGAGGAGACAAAGGATACTGTAAAAGATACAAAGAGTAGTGCAAAGCAGGAGGAAGAACACGCTTTAGAAACCTCGTCAGATGAAAGAAGTAAAGAAAGCATAGGAGAAGAACATGAATACGTGCCTGATGCACCTGGAGAAGAGGCCGCGGAGGAAACTGATAATAATGATAGCAAACAGACGGTCATTTATGTTATAATAAGTGCTATAGTTATTTTAGGTATCATGCTTATACTAGGGCTGGTGCTTTATATGAAAAATAAAAGAAACGAAGAAGATGAGGAATAACTCCTCACGGAGGTAAAATGCAGGATAAATTTACGAATAATGCAGTAACTGCCATAGAAGCAGCTAACTCGGCAGCTATTTCATTATCACAAAACTATGTTGGTTCTGAGCATCTTTTGATAGGGCTTTTGTCGGTAGACGGAGTGGCAAAGAAGGTGCTTGAGGAAAATGGAGTTTCATACGACAGATTTATGGAGCTGGTAAATAAGCTTCTTACACAAGGAAATGTGGCGGTAGGTTCTACCGAGTCTATGACACCTCGTGCAAAGAGAATAATATCTCTGGCTGCAACAGAGGCTTATAGGCTTAATTCCGGTAAGATTGGTACAGAACATATACTTATGGCCTTACTTAAGGAAGGCGACAGTATTGGGGTAAGGCTTTTAACCACAATGGGAGTGAACCTTCAAAAGGTATACCTCGATATACTTACTGCTATAGGGATGGACATTTCTCAGGCTAGAAGCGACTATTCAAACTTTAAGAATGCAAATAACAACACGGGAAGCAATGCCAAATCAGGTACACCTATTCTTGACCAGTATTCAAAAGACCTTACAGAATACGCAAGAAGCGGAAAGCTTGACCCTGTCATAGGCAGGGATGTAGAGGTGCAGAGAGTCATACAGATACTTAGCAGGCGCACCAAGAACAATCCTTGTATCATAGGAGAGCCGGGTGTAGGAAAGACTGCCATAGTTGAAGCTATTGCTGAAAGGATAGTGGAAGGAAGCGTACCCGATACAATCAGAGGAAAAAGAGTTGTAACTATCGATTTGTCAGCCATGGTAGCCGGCACGAAGTACAGAGGTGAGTTCGAAGAGAGAATCAAAAGGACTTTGGATGAAGTTATAAAAAGCGGAAATGTACTTCTTTTTATAGATGAGCTCCATACTATTATAGGAGCAGGCGGTGCAGAAGGTACACTTGATGCATCAAACATCCTTAAGCCTTCTTTAGCTAGGGGAGAGCTTCAGTTAATAGGAGCTACCACGAGGGAAGAGTACAGAAAACGCATAGAAAAGGATAGCGCCCTTGAGAGAAGATTCCAGCCTGTAGTTGTAGAGGAGCCTTCAGAGGAAGAATCCGTGCTTATACTTAAGGGGCTTCGTGAAAAATACGAGGATCATCATAAGGTAAGGATAACGGATGAAGCCATTGAGGCGGCTGTGAAGCTCTCTGCCAGATATATCAATGACAGATTTCTTCCTGATAAGGCGGTTGACCTTATGGATGAGGCTGCATCTAAGGCAAGGCTCTCGGTATTTACTACAAAGCCTGGAAGTGCCGAGCTTGAAAGGAAGATAATAAAGCTTGAGGAAGATAAAGAAAACGCCATTAAAAGTGAGGCTTATGATAAGGCGAGCTTAATAAAGAAGGAGCAGAACAAGCTAAGGATGAAGCTTAGTGAGTTTAAGCTTGCTGAAGAGCAGAAAAAGCAGCAGAAGGTACTTGTCATAAACGAAGAGGACATAGCAGAGGTTGTGGCTGACTGGACCAAAATACCTGTGAATAAGCTAAAGCAGGCAGAAACAGACAGGCTTATAAGGCTTGAAGCTGTACTTCACGAGAGAGTTATAGGTCAGGAGGAAGCAGTAGTTGCCGTAGCAAAGGCAATAAGGCGGGGCAGGGTAGGCTTTAATGCAGAAGGTAGGCCTATAGGCTCCTTCCTCTTCTTAGGACCTACAGGTGTAGGTAAAACTGAGCTTAGCAAGGCACTCGCAGAGGCAATGTTTGGAAGTGAAGAGTCTATGATAAGAGTGGATATGTCTGAATATATGGAAAAGCACAGTGTATCCAAGATGATAGGCTCGCCTCCCGGATATATAGGACATGATGAAGGAGGACAGCTTTCAGAGAAGGTACGAAGGAATCCGTACTCAGTCATACTTTTGGATGAGATAGAAAAGGCGCATCCGGACGTATTTAACGTACTTCTTCAGGTGTTAGACGATGGTAGAATAACTGATTCCCAAGGCAGGGTAGTTAACTTTAAGAATACAGTTATCATTATGACATCAAATGCGGGAGCACAGAGGATAATGACTCCTAAGAAGCTTGGATTTAAGGCTGATGAGAATAAAGAAGCCGATTATAAGCTTATGAAGGATGGAGTTATGGAGGAAGTAAAGAAGGTATTTAAGCCTGAATTTCTCAATCGAATAGATGAAATTATAGTCTTCCATACTCTTACCGAGAAGGAGCTAAAGAAGATAGTTAAGATTATGCTTAAAGGACTTGCAGAAAGGGCAAAGGAACAGATGGGACTTAAGCTTAAGTTCACGGAGACAGCTGTTAAGCACCTTGCCAATATCGAGAAGGAAGCAAGCTATGGAGCAAGGCCTCTAGCAAGGAAGATAAAGACGGAAGTAGAGGATTTGCTTGCTACTGAGGTACTCTTAGGGCATATCAAAGAAGGAA
This sequence comes from Catonella sp., assembly GCF_057250765.1. Lineage (NCBI taxonomy): Bacteria > Bacillati > Bacillota > Clostridia > Lachnospirales > Lachnospiraceae > Catonella > Catonella sp. The sequence goes on along the minus strand of NZ_DBHIEC010000011.1, from coordinate 49,357 downwards.
ATGAAGTTAAAATTGGTTGTAAAGATGGGAAAATTGAGGTAAACTTATCTAAGCAGTAATAATGAATATTAACAAAGGAGACCAAAATGGCAATAGTAGAAGAACTAATCCGCAAATCAAATGAAGGCATTGATTTTGGCAACTATAAGCTTGGCAGTAAGGCAAAGCTTGAAGGCTTCTCATTTGAAGGAGATGTATATAAGATTAAGACTTTCAAGGAGATAACCAAGCTTGAAAGAAACGGGCTTTTTGCCTACGAATCAGTTCCGGGTACTGCGGTTTTTAACTACAAGCGTAGTGAAAACGGCGTAAGCTTTCTTGTTGAGGGCGAGTCTGATGCACAGATTACCCTTGAGCTTGGAGAAGAAAAGGAATATGAGATTGAGATTGACGGTGTAAACTCAGGCAGGATTAAAACAAACCTTGGCGGTAAGCTTACTATAAATGTAGAAACAAAAGAAGATACTGCTAAGAAGGTAGTTGTAAAAGAGGCATAATGGCAAAGAGTAAAACAGTATTTTTTTGCGGGGAATGTGGCTATGAGTCAGCTAAGTGGCTCGGCCAGTGCCCTGTCTGCAAGGCTTGGAACGCTTTTTCGGAAGCTCCGGCCCTAAAGAAAGGAGGCAGCAGCCTGAAACCGGGCGTGGCTGCCTCTTTGCCGATTAAGATAAAGGATGTATCACTTGAGAGTGATGAGCGTGTAACTACGGGAATATCAGAGCTTGACAGGGTACTTGGAGGCGGTATAGTGAAGGGCTCCCTTGTACTTGTAGGAGGAGATCCCGGCATAGGTAAGTCCACCCTGCTTTTGCAGATGTGCGCAAAGCTTGCTGACAAAAACGTATCCGTACTTTATGTATCGGGAGAGGAGTCTGAGAGGCAGATTGCCATAAGAAGCGAGAGGCTTGGCAGACAATCTTCTGACATGCTCCTTTATTGTGAGACAGACATAGAAAAGATAGAGACAGCCATAGAAAACGGTAAGCCTGATATTGTCATAGTGGATTCGATTCAGACTATGTATTCATCTAAGGCTGATTCTGCTGCGGGCAGCATATCTCAGGTAAGGGAGGTAACCTCTACCCTGCTTCGCATATCAAAGGGCCTTGGAGTATCCATCTTCATAGTAGGGCATGTAACCAAGGAGGGTACTGTAGCAGGACCTAGGACCCTTGAACACATGGTAGATACCGTGCTTTATTTTGAAGGGGAAGATGTGGCTTCATACAGAATACTTCGTGCAGTCAAGAACCGCTTTGGCTCGACCAATGAAGTGGGAGTCTTTGACATGGGGCAGAGCGGACTCAGGGAGGTAGCCAATCCTTCAGAATATATGCTAAAGGGCATGCCTGAAAATGCGCCGGGCTCTGTGGTTGCCTGCACTATGGAGGGCAGCAGGCCGATACTTGTTGAAGTACAGGCCCTCGTCTGCCAGACCAATTTTAACTTTCCAAAGAGAACCACAGCGGGAGCAGATTATAACAGGGTAAATATCTTAATAGCGGTACTTGAAAAGAGACTAGGGCTTAACCTTGGTAACTGTGATGCCTATGTAAATGTCGCAGGAGGGCTTAAGATAAATGAGCCTGCTCTTGACCTTGCTATAGTGGCTGCCCTTATATCAAGCTATAGAAACAGAGAAAGTAAGGGAAAGATTATAGCCTTTGGAGAGGTAGGACTTACAGGAGAGGTAAGAGGGGTAAATCTTGCGAGACTAAGACTTGAAGAAATAGCCAAGTTTGGTGAGAACCTCGTCATCATACCGAAGGTAAACTATACAAAGGACCTGCCTTTTAAGGTATTACCGGTAAGTAATGTAAGGGAGTTAATGGATATAATATAATGGGAAAAACGCTGATTATAACTGAGAAACCATCGGTAGCAGGAGAATATGCAGAGATACTCGGAGTCCCAAAGAGGGGGCAGGGAGCATACTCGGGTGGTGAATACATAATTACCTGGTGTGTAGGGCATCTGATAGAGATGAGTTATCCCGAAAAATACGATGAAAAGTACAAAAAATGGAAGTTGGAAGACCTGCCTTTTCTTCCTCAGACCTACAAATATGATGTTATTCCTAATGTAAAAAAGCAGTATGATGTGGTTCATAGACTTATGAATTCTACAGAAGTAGACACCATCCTCTATGCAGGCGACAGTGGGCGTGAGGGAGAGGTCATCATTAGGCTTATAAGAAACTACGGCGGGGTAAGGAAGGGAATCGAAGAAAGAAGAGTATGGATAGACTCCTTTACCGAGGATGAGATAAAGCGTGGTATGAGAGAAGCAAAGCCTATTTCCGCTTATGACAATCTGGCTGGTGCAGGTATTATGAGGGGAATAGAAGACTATGCCATGGGCATCAATTTCTCAAGAGCCTTATCAGTCAAGTATGGCTCCCTCTTAAACAACAAAGCAGGTACTAAGAAGTACTCTGCCATAGCCATAGGCAGGGTTATGACCTGTGTACTTGGTATGGTGGTACGCAGGGAAAGAGAAATAAGGAACTTCGTTCAGACGAACTTCTACAAGATATCAGGAAGCTTTGGGGCTGAGGGAGCAAGCTTTGCAGGAGAATGGAAGTCAGGCAAGGCAAGTAAATACTTTGAAAGCCCTCTGCTTTACAATGAAAAGGGATTTAAGAATAAAGAAGATGCTACAAAGCTTATATCTGAGCTGGATTATTCTACAGCTAAAGTTTTGAAGAAGGACAAGACCAGTGAGAAGAAGAAGGCCCCTCTGTTATTTAATCTGGCTGAACTTCAGGCAGAATGTACCAAGAGATTCCATATAAGCCCTGATGCCACTCTTAAAGCAGTTCAGGAGCTATATGAAGGGAAGCTTACCACATATCCAAGAACTGATGCAAGGGTGATAACAAAGGCGGTAGCAGGTGAGATAACCAAGAATCTAAGTGGGCTCTATGCTTATAAGCCTGTAAGTGAATTTGTGCTTAAAATAAGGGATGAAGGACTGTACAAGGGACTTGAAAAGACGCAGTATGTGGATGACAAGAAGGTAACTGACCACTATGCCATCATTCCTACAGGGAACCTAAAAGAAATTGCTAAGCAGAGTGAATTAAACCAGAAAATTTACGATATAATAGTTAGGAGGTTTTTAGCAATTTTCTATCCTCCTGCAGTTTATGACAAAGTCAGTCTTGTGACCGGGATTAAGCATAAAGAAGGAGATTTTACCGAGGAATTCTATTCTTATGTGAAGGTACTTAAAGAAAAAGGCTACCTCGAAGTATTGGGTTTTCCGTCTAAAGAAAAGGATAAGAAGGACGAGAGCTCTGATACAGGGGATGCAGCTGATGAGGTGTCAGATAACGAGGCTTTATTAAATCTACTATCATCACTTACAAAGGGAAGTCCTCTTTCCGTCAATAAGCTTGAAACTAAAGAAGGAAAGACAACACCGCCAAAGCGTTATACCTCAGGCTCTATGATACTTGCAATGGAGAATGCAGGTCAGCTCATAGAAGATGAGGAGCTTAGGGCTACCATAAAGGGAGCGGGTATAGGTACTTCTGCTACAAGGGCAGGCATCATTGAAAAGCTGGTAAAAATAGGTTATCTTGGGCTAAATAAAAAGACACAGATACTTACACCTATGCTTTTTGGGGAAATGGTGTATGAGGTTGCCGATATGGCTATTCCTGCCATGTTAAATCCTGAAATGACAGCCAGCTGGGAAAAGGGGCTGTCGGGAGTTGAAGCCGGAGAGATAAGCACTGATAAATACGAAGAAACACTTAATACCTATGTAAGAAAGTACATTGATAATATAAAAGTTAAAGACCTGAGTAGAGAACTGGGTAACAGGCTTGAAACAATAAAGAAATTGCAAAATAACTAAAATTATCATGAGTCCAAATTGCCGCAAGATAAGACATATGGCTTGATTGCGGTATTCGCAAGTAGTTTTGTGCGTAATTTGGGTGACAATAGAGGGGCAGGATATGATAAAGAACTTAACGAAGGTTATTTTTACAATTATTATCTTTATGTTTATTACTATTGCCGAAGGCAGTTATTTTAACAGTGTAGATTTACTTGCAGCTGAAATATATCCGGATACTGAATACGGTGCCGGAGAAAGTCTGACTGAAAATGAGCAGCTTAAAGACGAAATAAGCGAAGAAAGTAAAGAAGACAATAAAGCTACTAAAGAAGAAATAGTAAAAGAGGACAAGGAAGAAAACCTGATAGACGACAAGGACATAAGGGATATAAGACCAAGTGAGACCGCTTATACTAGCATAAAGCTTATCAGGAAAAACAGCAAGTCTAAAAATACAGCTAAGTTTATTTTGGACTTTAACCTTGGAGATGAAGTGGTAAACGGGGTGGAAGAGCTTGCGCTCGCAGATGTCTTATATATCGAAGACCTTGATTTTACACTTCCCTTGGAGAAACAAAATGAGCTGAAGGTTGAATTTGAACTTGCGGGGCTTAAGAATAAAAAATATAATTATTATATTAGTTCTCGTAACAATTTGAAATATGATGGATATTTTGAAATAAGCTCATTAGAATCTGATAATGAATCAAAGTCCGGAGTTGTATTCAGAGGTATTCCTAAGAAAAAAGTTTTTGCAGGAACTAAGGTAGTACTTAGGATGCAATCTGATGATGTTGACAGTTCACTGATATTTAACGGCAAGAAGATAGAGCCTGATAAGACAGGTAAAGGTAAGAGAAAATTTAAAATTGTGGTATCAAAGAACGGAAGATATAAATATAGCGTAAAATCAAATGATGAGATAACCGAAGGTATATTAAAAGTAGATTTTTTTAAGAATCATAAAAATAAACTGGATGTACCTCTTAGTTATCAAAGTCCCGATTATCCTGAGGGCTGTGAAAGCTATGCTTCTGTAGCGGTCTTAAAGCATTTTGGGTTTAAGATAAAAGAATCGGAATTCATATCAAAATATCTGGATATGATAAATTTGTGGGATAAGAGAGTCACTAAGATTAAAAATTTATTTGATAAATACTATCTGGGTGACCCTTCAAATAAAAAACATCAGGGTTATCTTGCCAATCCACCGGTTTTGGTTAAGGCTGTGAATAAGTACTTAAAGAAGAAAAATTCCAAAAAATATGTTGCAGTAGACACTACCGGGAAAACACTTAAGAAACTTCTGGAAGAGGAAGTATTAAATGATAATCCTGTTATAGTCTGGCTTACCATAGACAATAAAGAACCTCATATTGCCAAAGTAAGAGGGGTACCGTACGTATTTCCAAGCCATACAATGGTTATATCCGGATATGATAGGAAGAAGGAGCTTATTTATCTAACGGACAGCATTTCGGGATATAGGTCGGTAAGCTATGATACAGCGAATGAATTATATAAACTTACGGGAAAGAAGAGCTTTATACTACAAAAAAAGAAATAGAAGGGAGTTTATATGGAGAATATAAAAATCACCGAACTTTTTGACCTTACTAAAACTATGGCGTCAGACTATTTGGACTCCTTTACCTATCCGTTTGAAGCTCTAGAAGGAATAAGTGAGCTAATAATAAGACTGGGAGAAAGTCTTGATAGCAGTGTTTATGAAAAAAGAGGTGAGAATGTGTGGGTGGCTAAGTCTGCAAAAGTTGCTCCTACAGCCTTTCTAGGTGGACCTTGTATCATAGGCGAAGACACAGAGGTAAGGCATTGTGCCTTCATAAGAGGAAGTGCTTTGGTTGGCAATGGCTGTGTGGTAGGTAACTCTGTTGAACTTAAAAATGTGATAATATTTGATGATGTTCAGGTACCACATTACAACTATGTGGGAGACTCCATTCTAGGCTATCATTCTCACATGGGAGCAGGCTCCATTACAAGCAATGTGAAGGCTGATAAGACAAATGTAGTCATTAAGTCAGAGGCAGATAGTATTGCAACAGGACTCAAAAAGGTAGGAGCCTTCCTCGGCGACTACGCAGAAATAGGCTGCAACAGCGTACTTAATCCCGGAACAGTAATTGGAAGAAATTCTAACGTCTACCCTCTTTCGATGGTGAGAGGAGTAGTTCCTGAAAGCAGTATATACAAGAAAAAAGGAGAGGTTGTGGCTAAAAATGCGTGATTTAAGTCTAAATGAATTTTCGGAAAAGCTATTTAGCAAGGAGGCTGTACCGGGAGGCGGAGGAGCATCTGCCCTTGTAGGAGCCCTTTCTGTGTCTCTTGGTGCAATGGCGGCAAACCTTACTCTAGGTAAGGAAAAGTATGCAGAATATACCGAAGAGCTAAATGCTAACCTTAAAAAAGCAGAAAAGCTTAGACTCCGCCTCCTTGAGCTTATAGAAGAGGACGCTACAGGCTTTGGAGAGATAAACAAAGCCTATAAGGTAAAACCAAGGGATGAAGCGCTCATAGAAAAAGCTCTTGTAAGTGCGGTAACTCCTCCTCTTAAGATGATGGAGGCTATTAAAGAGGTAATTGATATTCTTATCGTTTTTTCGGATAAAACAAGCATACTTGTGGTAAGCGATGTGGGAGTTGGTGCTAAGTTTGCTGAAGCAGCCCTAAAATCAGCTTATCTGAATGTAGTGGTCAATGTGAAGCTTATGAAGGATGAAAAGACAGCGGCAGAAATCAGGGCAAAGGCAGAGAAACTAATTACTTACGCAGAAAAAGCCGATAAAGTATATGAGAAAATATTGAAACGGTTAAATGATAAATAAAACAACTGAAAAAATATCCAATAAAAACCTCAATTACTGCAAAAATTTTGTCAAAAATATTGCCGATTAGTTTGATGATTTTTTACTGCCTTTGGTGTATAATCACACTAGGGAAAGTTTTAAAAATTTCTCGTTTGATTTCAAATTATTCGCTCTTTAAGTCTTATTTATTTTAAATTAACTGTAAATAAGGCTAAAGCAGGGAATGGTTTGTAAGCATAAAAGAACAATATAATACAAAGAAAGAGGTACAACAGAATGGCAAAGATTGATTTAACACAGTACGGCATTACAGGAACAACAGAGATCGTTCACAACCCTTCTTATGATGAGCTCTTCAAAGAAGAGACCAAGGAAACCCTTACAGGTTTTGAAAAGGGACAGGTAACAGAGCTTGGCGCTGTTAACGTAATGACAGGTATTTACACAGGTCGTTCTCCTCAGGATAAGTTCATCGTAATGGATGAGAATTCTAAGGATACTGTATGGTGGACAACACCTGAGTATAAGAATGACAACCACCCTGCTTCAAAGGAAGCTTGGGATGTAGTTAAGAAGCTTGCTCAGGAAGAGCTTTCTAACAAGCGTCTTTTCGTAGTTGATGCATTCTGTGGTGCTAACAAAGATACAAGAATGGCAGTTCGTTTCATCGTTGAGGTTGCTTGGCAGGCTCACTTTGTAACAAACATGTTCATTCAGCCAACTGCTGAAGAGCTTGAGAACTTCAAGCCTGATTTCATCGTTTACAATGCTTCAAAGGCTAAGGTTGAGAACTATAAGGAGTTAGGTCTTAACTCTGAGACAGCAGTAGTATTTAACATTACAAGCCGCGAGCAGGTTATTCTCAATACCTGGTACGGCGGAGAGATGAAGAAGGGTATGTTCTCTATGATGAACTACTATCTTCCACTTAAGGGTATGGCTTCAATGCACTGCTCTGCAAACACAGATATGGACGGAAAGCATACAGCTATCTTCTTTGGTCTTTCAGGAACAGGTAAGACCACACTTTCAACAGATCCTAAGCGTCTCCTTATCGGTGATGATGAGCACGGCTGGGATGACAACGGAGTATTTAACTTCGAGGGTGGCTGCTACGCTAAGGTTATCGACCTTGATAAAGAGTCTGAGCCTGATATCTACAACGCAATCAAGAGGGATGCTCTTCTTGAGAACGTAACCGTAGATGCAAACGGTAAGATTGATTTTAAGGATGGAAGCACAACAGAGAATACTCGTGTATCTTATCCTATCGACCACATTGAGAAGATTGTACGCCCTGTATCAGCAGCTCCTGATGCAGAGAATGTTATCTTCCTTTCAGCTGATGCTTTTGGAGTACTTCCTCCAGTATCTATACTTACACCTGAGCAGACACAGTACTACTTCCTTTCAGGATTTACTGCTAAGCTTGCAGGTACAGAGCGTGGTATCACAGAGCCTACACCTACTTTCTCAGCTTGCTTTGGACAGGCTTTCCTTGAGCTCCACCCAACAAAGTATGCTGAAGAGCTTGTAAAGAAGATGAAGAAGAGCGGAGCTAAGGCTTACCTTGTAAATACAGGCTGGAACGGAACAGGCAAGAGAATTTCTATTAAGGATACCCGTGGTATCATCGATGCCATCCTTAATGGTGATGTAAACAAGGCTCCTACAAAGAAGATTCCTTACTTTGATTTTGAAGTTCCTACAGAGCTTCCAGGTGTTGATACACACATCCTTGATCCTAGAGATACTTATGCAAACGCATCTGAGTGGGATGAGAAGGCAAAAGACCTTGCTGGAAGATTCATCAAGAACTTTGCTAAGTATGAGAACAACGAGGCTGGTAAGGCACTTGTTGCAGCAGGTCCTAAGCTTTAATTTAAGATTAAAAAATAAGATGTAATTACATCCTCTCTCCAGCCTAGCTGGGGAGAGGTTAGTTTTAAAATATAATGGATTATAAAAAGTCTCAAGGAAGAGAGGTAGAATTAAATGAAACATAAATATATTATCTTTAGCCTGATAGTAAACATCTGTCTGTTAGGCTATCTTTTTTATACCCCTATTTCAGCGTTTGCAGAAGATGATTATGAGTATAGTGAAGACTATGATGGTGGCGATGAGGACGAAGATAGTAATACGAATAGCAATTATGACTACAATTTTTGGACAAATTACTGGAAACAATTCTTTGAAAATCAGTCTGATAACCAACCAGAGGAGAAGCAGGAAGGAGAGAATCAGCCTGTAGAAGAAGATGAGGCTAAAGATGAGACTGACAATGCTTCAAAGATTGATATGACTAATGTTACCCTGGATAAGACATCTCTAAGCAAGGTGGTTGTCGATTATGGCGGTTGGATAGAAAATGCTGAGTTTAAGATTAAGGTAAATAGTGAAACACTCTTAAATCAGGATGAAAATGCAGATGTTTCAGCAGTAAGCTCAAATAAAGATATGTATTTTTATACTGATTTGGTTGACAATGTTCTAACAATCTCTACAAGTTCAGCAGGGAGAACGACTTTGAAGCTTACCATTAATGAAAAGGTGTTTGAAATAAAAGTAAATATCAAAAGCATAGGTCTGGATGAAAACTATTACATTGTAGCTAAGGGAAAAAGTGAGAAGATATCGGCTAAGGGCTTAAAAGGAGTGGAACTTAACTGGAAGTCTGCAAAGCCGGATATTGCAGTAGTGGATAAGGACGGCAGGATAAAGGGCTTAAAAGAGGGAAATGCAGTAATTACAGCTAAAGTAGACGGAACCAAGATTGCTTTCCTTGTCTCAGTTGTACCTGAAATCAAGAAAAAAGCAGTTAAATGGGCAATTGATTACTTGGAAAAAAGCGAATACAGCCAGCCTAAGAGGATGCAAAAAGGCTACTATGACTGCAGTTCCTTGGTTTGGAGGGCATACAACAAGTTCGGTCACAATCTTGCAGGGGCGAAGTACGCACCTACAGCAGCTGAGCTATGCAGACATTATGACAGCAAGAAACAGTACATAAAGGGTGGAATGAACGAGAAGAACCTGGAAGGGCTTAAGCTGATGCCGGGGGATTTGGTGTTTTATTCTGGAGAAAAAAATGGCCGGTATAAGAATATATACCATGTAGAAATGGTGGCAGGATACCATTTCTATGGCTTAGATGAGAAGGGACATCCAAATGTGTCCATCAAATATGTAAGACTTGGCCTTGGCGGAGGTCAAAACGCAGCGAGGGTACTTGCTAAATAAATATAAATTTAAATAAAAGTATCAGATAACTATATTATTTTTCTCTGCTTTATTGTATAATAGAAAATGTAGTTATCTGATACTTTTTGTGCATATATTACAAAGGAGGAGGTTTATGCCTTTTTTTATAAATGAAGACCAAAGAATAAGTATTAACCTTAGTGATTTTGCAAATTATATAATTGAGACTGATATGGTTACCTTTGGAAAAGATAAGAGATCAACATTAATTAATATAATCATAAAGAATTTCAAGGATGAAGCAAAATCAACTATAAGTACTTCTTCTGAGGCATACAGAGCAGAGATAGAGGAAGTACTCTGTAAAAAAGATATCAATATTGATTCAAAGGAATACAAGAGCATAGTGAATACTTTGGTTGAGCATTATATAGAAAATATAGTTAAGTTTAATGATAAAAAAGGTAATACATATAAAGTAAGGTTAAACAAAGAAAATTCCGAATATCTTACGCAAATATCATTAGATAGTGATTACTATGATAATTCTATCGGTGCTTATGTAAACGCATTATTAGAAGAATACTCAAGGCTTAGCTATAAAGAAAGGGAAGCGATAGTATATAAGGATAATTTTGAACTCATTAATAATGCTATCAGAGATAAAAAAATATTGAAAATTGATTTTGTTTGGGGTAAAACTAAAAGAATTAGACCATATAAATTGAGTGCTGATCGTCAGCAAATGTATTACTACTTAGTTGGCTATGATAAGGATAGCAAAGAAAATGTATCATGTAGAGTTAACTACATTAAAAAGATAACTTGTTTAAAAGAGAACTCTTCATTAACATTGGAGAACAAAAAGTCTATAGAAAGAGATTTGAGTGAAAAAGGTATTCAATTTATGACAGGAGTAGCTTCTGAAGTGAAAATCAGACTTACCGATAGAGGTAAGGATATGTATAATAGAATTCTTCATCTTAGACCTCTGTTTAGAGAGATTATTGATGAAGACATATACATATTTAACTGTAATTGTATGCAAATTGAATTTTATTTTTTGAAGTTTGGTAAAGAGGCTGAAATTATCTCGCCACTTGAATTGAGGGGGAAATTTAAAAACACTTATTTAGAGGCTTTTGAACTATATAAAGATTAGCAAGGAGATGGAGGAAATAATGCTGGGGAAATTAGTTATAGAGTTAGAGAACAATAAAGAGATACCATATAATTACAGCTTATCTACAGCTTTTCAAGGGTATCTTATGGAATTGATTGATGGAGACTTTGCAGAAAAGATGCATAATTCAGGATATCACCCCTATAGCCAATTTGTAACGATATTGGATGAAAAGCTGAGGTGGACAATAAATGTACTTGATGAAGAAGCAGAAAAGTTCATTGTAAAAAGATTATTGGAAGATGATGTAAAAAGCGTTCATATAAATAAGTTGGAAGAGGATTTGAATATAATAAATAAAGAATATTCTGTTATAACATATGATGAATTGTTTAAAGAATGTTACTTCAAAAATGATAGTCGATATATTGAGACTAGGTTTTTAACACCAACTGCTTTTAAACAGAATAACAGATATCAGTTTTTTCCCAACATAAAATTGATATTTCAAAGCCTTATGATGAAATATGATGCCTCATCAAGCCAGAATGTAATTTTTGATGAAGAGCTTTTAAAACACTTTGAAGAAAATGTAGAAATAGTATCTTATAATATAAAAAGTACTTCTTTTTTTGTAAATACTAATAAGATACCTGCATTTACAGGAAGGATTGTTTTGAAGATAAATGGTCCTATGCAAATGGCTAATTTAGCCTACCTATTGTTAAGATTTGGAGCTTATTCAGGGGTTGGAATAAAGACAGGAATGGGTATGGGAGGAATAGAAACGAAGATAAATAAGGGAAAGGAGAAATGCTAGATGTCAGAGAAACACAATAAAGTAATACTTGCAGCTCTGTTTCATGATATCAATAAAGTATTATTTATTCCGGATACTTCATACGAAGCTTTAATAAAATCGCTTAATATTAAAGATAGTGAATTAGAAAATGGAATAAAATGCCATCATGAAATAGATTTTGACAATTTGGAGCTGGAAGATGATAGCTTAGCCTATGTCATATATGCAGCAGATAAGATTGCTACTGCAGCTGAGAGAGGGGTGGAAGAAAGTGGTAAGTTAGAGTTTACACCTCTAAAGAGTATATTCAATACCTTAAATAAAAATAATCAAAACAAGGTATATAACCCTGAGATAATATTAAAGAATAGTGCTATAAATTATCCGGTGGAGAACTGTACAGAGGATATTGTAGAAAAGTTAGATAACATAAAGCAAGAGTTACAACAGAAGATAGGTATAATAGATTACAAAAGAGAATATTTGAACTATCTGTTAGAAACTTTTGAAATATACTTATCATATCTTCCATCTTCATACTCAAATGAAGAAAGAGCTGATATATCGCTTTATGACCATATAAAGATAACTACGGCTATAAGCAGTTGCATATATCATTATTTAGAAGAAAAAGGGATAAAAGATTATAAAAGTGAACTAATTAGTTCCATAGAGGAATTTGAAGATAAGAATATATTTTTGCTTCAAAGTATGGATTTTTCGGGAATTCAGCAGTTCATATACAAACAATATGATATTAAGGATGCTCTGAAAAACTTAAGAGCAAGAAGCTTTTATTTGGAAATATTATTGGAAAATTTTATAGATGAGATTTTGACTAATCTGGAGCTTTCAAGGGCAAACCTCTTATATTCAGGAGGCGGACACGCCTATCTCATTCTGCCAAATACTGATAATGTAAAGAAATATTTAGATGAGATAGAAGTGAGAATGAATAAATGGCTTTGTGAAACTTTTGATATAGATTTATATCTTGCAATGGGATATGAAGCCTGCTCACCACTATACTTGCAGAATAAACCGGCAGGCTCATATAAGCAAATGTTTATCAATGTATCCCACACTTTGTCCGGCAAAAAGAGAAAAAGATACAGTTATGAACAGATACAAACTTTGAATAACAGAGCATTAAAGGATGATACAAGAGAATGCAGAATCTGCCATCGTTCAGATAGGGTAGATCCTGATGGAGTTTGCAGGGTTTGTAATGGACTTATAAGATTATCTAAAGGAATATTGGACAAAGATGTTTTCTGCATTACCGGTAAAGACACAGAATGGTCTATGAAGATATTTGAAAATGAATATTTAGCACCTGCTACAAATGAAGAGGCAGGCAAACTTCAAAGTGAAAGTGTACTGATAAGAAGATTTAGTAAAAATCTCAGAAGTTTAGAACCATTTAAATCCGGTAAACTTTGGATAGGAGATTACAGTAGTGAAAAGACCTTAGGTGAGCTTGTAGATAAAGGAAGTGGAATAAAAAGGCTGGGCGTGTTAAGGGCGGATGTCGATAATCTCGGACAGGCTTTTGTAGGAGGATTTAGTGAAGAAAGACAGACATTTTCAAGAAGTGCTGCTTTTTCAAGAAAACTATCCTTATTTTTCAAATACCATATAAACCATATTTTAGCAAATGGTGAGTATTTTCTTACATCTGAAAGGAATGATAGGAAGAGAAGAGCATCTATAATATATTCAGGCGGGGATGATTTGTTTATAGTAGGAGCTTGGAAAGATATTATTGAATTCTCAGTAGATTTGCATAGGGCAATTAAAAAATATACACAGGACAAGCTTACCATATCAGCAGGAATAGGTATATATCCTGATAAATACCCTATTTCCTATATAGCAGATGAGGTAGGTAGGCTTGAAGATTGCTCTAAAAATGTAGATGGAAAAAATGCTGTGACCTTATTTGATAGGGAGTTTGCATTTGGTTGGGATGATTTTATAGGCAAGGTTTTGGAAGAAAAGTTCAAGCTGATAAATGAGTTTTTTGAAACAACAACAGAGAGAGGGAGGAGCTTCCTCTATAATGTTCTTGAACTACTTAGAAACAAGTCAGAGAAGATAAACCTTGCCAGACTAGCCTATACCCTGGCAAGAATGGAGCCTAAAAGTGAGGCAGATGAGGAAGAAAAGGAATTATATGCCAAGTTTTCAAAAAAACTGTATGAATGGATGCAGGATGATGAAGATAACAGGCAGTTGATAATGGCAATATATATTTATGCATATTTAGTGAGAGGAGAAGAAGAATGATACTAACGAATGAGAATTATCTTAAAGAAGCTGAAAAGGTTATTGACAATCTCTGTAAAGATAAAAAGACAGGGAGGTTGTTTCATTCCCCTAAAATAACAACAACTAAACTAAGAAAAATATTATCTATGGTCTCGGAAATTTATAGTGATGCCAGCAGGATGAGAGACGAAAAATTAGATACAGAGATGAAAAGCAGACTGCAGTATTTAAAGCTTCATATAGTGTATGAGGAAGGAAGAGAACCAGTGGTAAAAGAATTTGTAGAAGAGTCAAAATTGAAAGCAGCACTTGATGAAGTAGAAGATAGTAAGTCACAACTTATCATATTTTGTCACTATGTAGAGGCTTTGGTAGCATATCGTAAATATAAAGGTAATGATAAATAGGAGGGGAATTATGTTTGCAAAAATTGAAATATCAGGAATAGTTGAAGCAGTGACAGGCTTACATATAGGTGGTAATGATCAGTTTTCAGCAATCGGAGCTGTAGATTCACCTGTAATTAGGGACAAGATGTCGGATAACCCGATAATACCCGGCAGCAGTCTCAAGGGAAAACTTAGAAGCCTTTTAGCCAAACAATATAATAATGGAATGGTAAAGGATTGCAATGAAGATGATATAAGAATCAAAAGACTTTTCGGTTCCTCGAGAAAAGATAAAGATGGTAGAATACATGCCAGCAGACTTATATTCTCGGATTTAATGTTTGATAATGCTAAGGAGCTTAAGGAAATCGGAGTGTCAGTAACCGAAGTAAAATTTGAAAATACCATAAACAGGTTGACAGCTATTGCAAATCCAAGGCAGATAGAAAGAGCCATAAGAGGAACAAGATATAAGCTTAATATCATTTATAATCTCGAAAATGAAGCTGAATTTGAAGAGGATATAAAGATCTTAAAAGATGGAATGAGACTGCTTGAATATGATTATATCGGTGGTCACGGTTCAAGAGGCTATGGAAAGATTAGATTTGAAGAACTTGAAGTAAAATGTGTAACAGGGCAGATAGCTGATGATAAACTGGAAAAAGCAGTTAAAATATTAAAGGGTGAAGAATAATGAAATATAGTTTTTATAAACTAAAATTTTTAATGGGTGTGCATATAGGAGCAGGTGCACTTGCAAGAGGAAAGTATACTCTTTATGCAGATACTGTTTTCTCGGCACTTTGTAAAGAAGCATTAAAGTTTGGGAAAGATAAGTTTGATAAGCTTGTAGAAGCCTGCAGAAGAAACCAAATAAAATTTACAGATGGTCTGCCTTTTATAGAAGACAGATACTATGTTCCTAAACCTATGCTAGAGCTTGATATTAGTACAGAAAGCGACCGTATGGTAAAAAAAGCAGCAAAGAAGCTCGAATACATACCTATAGAAAAAATGGATGATTATCTTTCAGGTAGACTTGATGTTAAGGAAGAGAATGAATACTTTTTTAACAATATTGGAAGGCATAATCTGGTTGGTAAAGCGAAGATTAATATAGGGGAGGATGCCAATCCCTATGTAGTTGATACCTTTGTATATGGTGAGAAAAGTGGGTTATATGTATGCGTGGGAGTTGATAATGGCGAGTTAGAAGACTTTGTAAAAGAGATATTTACATCGCTTTCGTATTCAGGAGTAGGCGGAAAGATTTCGGCTGGTTATGGTAAGTTTGAACTGGAGATTGTGCCTGCAACTGAAACCTTTGTTAAAAGACTGGAAAGTACAACTTACAAAAAATATATGTCTTTATCTATCTCACTACCTAATGATGATGAGCTTGAGGATGTACTATTGACTGCTGATTACCTGATTATAAAAAGAAGCGGCTTTGTCTCTTCAGAAACTTATAGTGAAACTCTCAGAAAAAAGAAAGACAAATACTGTATGGCAGCAGGCTTTGTATTTGAAAAAAAATTTGAGGGAAGCATTTTAGATGTCTCAAATGGTGGTACTCATCCGGTTTACAGATATGCCAAACCATTTATTATGGGGGTGAAGTGATGGAAGATTATTTAATAAATTATGAATTAAAGATAAAAATTCTTACACCGGTTTATATTGGCAGTGGTTATACGGTAGGTAAAAGAGAATATATTCATGACAAGTCTAAAAATCTTGTATCGTTTTTAGATTTGAAAAAGCTGTTTAAAGAAATTCTTGATAAGGGCTTATATTCAGAATATGAAAAATATTTCATAGCCGAGAATAAAAGCAGGGAATTGAATGTGGAATTAAAGCAGTTTTTAGAGAAAGTAGGAATTGGAGAGGATAAATATTCTGACTGGATAACCTACAGCGAGTATATGGGAAGTGATAATTTAAGCCTTCAAAATACACATGAGATACAGACCTTCATAAAAGATGGCTATGGGAATCCGTATATACCTGGTAGCAGCCTAAAAGGAGCCATAAGGACAATCTTAGAATCTTGTTATATAAGAAATAAATATAAAGAATTTAACTTGAATAGAAATGAAGTTATTAAAGAGAAAATGGAAAAGAAGGCAAGATACATGTCATTTCCTTACAATCATCTTAAAGGAAAAGTTTTTCATCGCCAAATTACGGATGAAAGAGTTAAACTTGAAAACATGCAGAATGACATTATGCGTGGAATAATAGTAGGTGACAGCCTTCCTATTGATAAGAATTCACTCTGTATCTGTCAGAAAATAGACCTTTCAACTAAAGGTAATGAGAAATCTCTTAATGTACTTAGGGAATGTATAAAGCCCGGAACGGTAGTTACTGTGCCACTTACCATAGACAGCAAGATAATGAGAAATATGTATGGTAAAAGATTTGACTTAGAAGATATAAAAGCTGATATAAATATGTTTTATAAAAATTATAAAGATGAATATATTACCAAGTTCAAAAACTTTCCTCAGATTATAGAGGAGAAGAATGCTTTTTATCTTGGTGGTGGCAGTGGTTATGTATCTAAAACAGTGACATATTCTTTATTTAATGAGGATAATGCAACAAAGGTTGTAAGTGGAATTTTAAATGAAGTATTTACTCAGAAATACAAACCATCTGCTAATAAAGATGATGAAGTGCTGGGAGTATCACCGCATACATTGAAGTGTACATATTATTTGGGAAATCTTTGCCAGATGGGATTATGTAGGATAGTTGATTAGTTTTAACACGATGCACATTGCAAGGGAGTTGTAGGCTGTTTTGCAATGTGTTATCATTGAAAAGAGGTGATAAATTTGTTTCGCACGCAATCTGCCTTTAGAAGTGGCTATTATAAAAGGTTCCAGATGGCAGGGAATGAAAGAAGAAAACCCCGATAGGGGATGAAAACATATAATACGTCATTGATTAGGGATAATTTAATAAGAATGAAAGAAGAAAACCCCGATAGGGGATGAAAACGTGGAGAAAGAATACACTGGACTTGAGTTTGCATGAATGAAAGAAGAAAACCCCGATAGGGGATGAAAACTTACTAATTTTATCTAACTCTGTTATTTCCTTTGGAATGAAAGAAGAAAACCCCGATAGGGGATGAAAACATTTTTGTGCATTATCTCCATAATAATCACTAACTGAATGAAAGAAGAAAACCCCGATAGGGGATGAAAACTTATAAACTTTCCTGGATAAATAATAATCTTATTCATGAATGAAAGAAGAAAACCCCGATAGGGGATGAAAACTCATAATAGATGTTCTATTGTCTATTATTTAACTATAGGAATGAAAGAAGAAAACCCCGATAGGGGATGAAAACACTCTCCCCAATGAGCATATCTCTTTTGTCAAGTATGAATGAAAGAAGAAAACCCCGATAGGGGATGAAAACACTCTCAGAATTATCCAACTTACGTAACGCTGCATTTAGAATGAAAGAAGAAAACCCCGATAGGGGATGAAAACCTTATAGGAGACAAAAAAATGGAAATAGCAATTTAGAATGAAAGAAGAAAACCCCGATAGGGGATGAAAACTTTACCTGATAAACATCTGGATTTGTCTTGTACTTGTAGTGAATGAAATAAGAAAACCCCGATAGGGGATGAAAACGTTTTAGAATCAGGAGCAATAATAAACTGCTTATCTGAATGAAATAAGAAAACCCCGATAGGGGATGGAAACACATTTATAGTATGCGATTATAATTTTGTTTATGCTGAATGAAATAAGAAAACCCCGATAGGGGATGGAAACTGACTCCGAGATTCGTTGTAACCTGCCTGTTGGTTGGTGAATGAAAGAAGAAAACCCCGATAGGAGATGGAAACTGGACACATTACGATGGAACGAGGTAACTTGCAACAAGAATGAAAGAAGAAAACCCCGATAGGGGATGGAAACCTCGCAATGCCTTCCTCTTCAATTAGTTCTTTGCTTATAAATAAGAATAAAACCTCGACAGGGGGTGAAAACGTATTACCAATAGCACTCTCAGCATCATTAATTATATTAGATAAATAAGAAGAAACCCCCGACAGGGGATATAAACTAAGATTACTTCTTGCAGTGTTAAGACATACTAATTTAAACTATAAAATTGCAGAATATATGCAAATATATTTGATAAATGGTTAAAACTATGATATTATTATCTTGTATATATATATGACCTTTATATAACAGGAGGGTTTAACTATGTTACTTGAATTTAGTTGTTCCAACCATAAATCTATTCGTAATAAAATCCTTTTTTCAACTTTAGCAGGGAAAGACACCTCGTATGAAGAAAGATTAGGAAAAGTTGCAGACTTTAAGGTTTTAAAGTCAGCAGTTATTTATGGTGCAAATGGTTCCGGAAAAAGTAATTTTGTTGATGCGATTTCTTTTGTTAAAAATCTTGTACTAAATAGCATTAACTTTCAACCGGGGCAGGGAATAATGCAGCATCCACATAAACTTGAAGGGTATGATAAGGAGAGCACATACCAGCTTCATTTTGTTACAGGTGGAGTAAGATATGTTTTTGGATTTTCTTTAAAAGATATGCTGGTTAAGGAAGAATATCTATACTATTTTCCAAATGGAAGACAGACAAAAATTTTCTACAGGTTAGGAGAAGAGTTCACTACCGGAAGTAAGTTTCGTGGAAAATTTGAGAGGTGTAAGGATGTATTAAAACCCAATAGGCTGATGCTTTCTTGTGCGGCAAACTTTAGTAATGTCGATGAAGTTGGAAGAGTATTCAAGTTTTTTGACGATGAACTGGTTATATATACAGCTGGGAACCAAGAAAACTGGCTTAATTACTCTTTATATCAGATGAATACTAATGAAAAAATCAAAAGAGCCGTTTTAACATTGTTAGAAGAGCTGGGAACCGGAATAAAGGATGTAAGTGTGGAAATTGATGAAGTAGATTTTGAAGCAGATCAGTTGCCGCCATTTTTATCAGATGATTTTAAAAGAAGAATATTAGAAGGAAAACTCGAAAGTATTTCTTCAAAGGTTATCTATGAGGAATTTGAAACAGATCTTATATCAGAAGAATCAACAGGTATAAAAAAATTATTTGGTATGTTATGCCCTATTCTTGATATAATTGTTAAAGGGAAGGTACTTATTTGCGATGAACTGGAATCAGGTCTTCATGAGTCATTGGTCTATGCCCTTGTAAAACTTTTTGTGGATTTTGATACAGATGAGTTTCCGCAGCTAGTTTTTACCACTCATGAAACGGGATTATTAAGTTTGGACTTATTCAGGCGAGATCAAATTTGGTTTGCTGAAATGAAGGGAGAAGATCGTTCAACAGATTTATTTTCATTGGCAGAATTTAAGAATGTCAGAAAAGAAGAGAATTTTGGTAAAGGTTATATTTCGGGTAAATACGGAGCTATTCCTATGCTGAATCTTGATTTTGCTAAGATTGTTTCTGAGTTTTAAGTGAGGGGTAATATGGAGAAAAATTTATCACTTTCATCAAGAATAGAGGATGTTAGAAGTGCAAAGACTATTGAGATTCCTGTGCAATTTTCCTTAAATGAAATCAAAAAACATTTTGATGATAGCCTTATAGAGGTAAAAGCACAATATGCTGTAGCAGATACACTTAGTAAATCAGGTAATATTAATGATTGTAAAACGATATGGCGTTCTCAGGTAGTACTTGCAGAAGGCTTGCTTGATTATTTTATTCATGAAATGAGTAAATTTTGCTTATTTAAAATGTTTAATGGAGAATTGGAAAAATCAGAAAAGTATGCAGGTTTTATGATACCGATGTCAAAATTAGAGGATGCAATCAGACTTAGAAGTTCAACAGATTGGTTTTTTGACTATTTAAACGAAAGGTTTAGTAGGGATGTGTTTTTATCACATGAAAGTATGAAAGACCAGTTGAATTTAATCGGTATTGGTTTTACTGAGGCAATGAAGAAAGCTTTTCCAAAAGAAAAAGAAGCTGATAAACACGGGAAAAAAGTTGTAAAGGAGTTGTTTCAACGTAGAAATGATATTGCACATCAAAATGACAGAAGTCATGCTTCTGCAACACAAAAAGATATCGACAGGGAGTATGTTGAGGGGTATATAGCTAAAATTGAGTTGATTGTAAATGCTATATATGATATTGCAGAAGAGAAAGTGAAGACCTGTTAAGATAAATGGTAGTACAAATATAAATATGTTTTAACACGATGTACATTGCAAGAGGGTTGTAGACTGTTTTGCAATGTGTTATCATTAAAAAGAAGTGATAAATTCATTTCACACGCATTCAACCTTTAGAAGTGGCTTAAATAGTGGCTCACAAAGGATAGGATAAATAAGAAGAATACCCCGACAGGGGACGAAAACAAGATATAGTCTACGAGTTGGAGTCGGGTTAAGCGTTACATAAATAAGAAGAATACCCCGACAGGGGACGAAAACATTTACGCTCAAAATCCACATCTATAACGCTTTCTATTGAAAATAAATAAGAAGAATACCCCGACAGGGGACGAAAACCCAGTAAAAATAAAATTGTAAACATAGTTCTACCTCCTTAATAAATAAGAAGAATACCCCGACAGGGGACGAAAACTGAACCATTCTTTTCTTTATAACACCGTCTTTAAACTTATAAATAAGAAGAATACCCCGACAGGGGACGAAAACCAACATTAGTAAGTCTCCAAAGTTCAACGTCAGTAAATAAATAAGAAGAATACCCCGACAGGGGACGAAAACAGGACAGATGTGTTCGTTAATCATCTCCATAGTATATATAAATAAGAAGAATACCCCGACAGGGGACGAAAACTAATTTCTATTCTAGCATCCAATAATTGTTTTTTACCATAAATAAGAAGAATACCCCGACAGGGGACGAAAACCTTAAGAGAGTCGTTGTCAGCTAGCCTATAATTGTCTATAAATAAGAAGAATACCCCGACAGGGGACGAAAACAATCTTCCTGTAAGTGTTACTAAATTTCTCATTTTATAAATAAGAATAATACCCCGACAGGGGATGAAAACTTCAGCTTTCTTTTGAGTATAACTCTTGCCATTTTATAAACAAGAAGAAAACCCCGACAGGGGATGAAAACTTTAAATAATCTTGAGGTGTGCTAGGTGTAGGTATATAGACAAGAAGAAAACCCCGACAGGGGATGAACACGCATGTGTGTGACATAATCTGAATAATAAGGCTTCAATAAATAAGAATAATACCCCGACAGGGGACGAAAACACGCAGATTATCGCCCATAAAATGTTTACTATCAATAAATAAGAAGAAAACCCCGACAGGGGATGAAAACCAACAGCAAAAGACTTAGGAGGAAAGATTTTAGTACATAGATAAGAATAAAACCCCGACAGGGGAAGAAAACCTTGTAACCTAATAAAAATCTATCATATTCTTTGATTATAAATAAGAAGAAAACCCCTACAGGGGATGAAAATATACTTAAGGCTATATTTGCCATTTAGAAAGCTCCTTAATAAACAAGAAGAAAACCCCTACAGGGGATGAAAACGGAATAAATCCATTCTCACTATCAGTTTTGCAAATAAATAAGAAGACCCCCCCGACAGGGGATGAAAACTTTCTGATGGGCTTATTTAAGTATTCTATTGTACATAAATAAGAAGATTACTCCGACAGGGGACGAAAACTATTTAATTCATTCAGATACTCATATCTCATAATTAATAAATGAGAATAATACCCCGACAGGGGATGAAAACATAAACCCTACATCTGTTCCACTCTTACATTTAGATAAATGAGAAGAAAACCCCGCTAGGGGACAAGACACATGTCAACCATATACATGAGAGGAGGTAACTATGTCTTGCTTATATGTTGTTGAGCAGGGAAGCAAAATAAAGCATATTGAAGGTCAGTTTGTATTAGAAGTAAAAGGTAGTGAAGACAGGGTTATACCAGATGAAACACTAGAAAGTATAAGTATTTTTGGCAACTCAGTTCTTACTACTCAAGCAATTAAAGCTTGTCTTGAGAAAGATATCAATGTATCATTTTTATCAACTAAAGGAAAGTATTTTGGAAGATTACTATCTAATACAAGTACAAATCCGGATAGATTAAAAGCGCAGGTTTATCTTTCCGATAATGCTGAGGAATGTCTTAAATTTGCTAAGATTATATTAAAAGCTAAGATTAATAATCAAGCTGTGCTTTTAAGACGATATGCTAAAAACTCAGACATTGATATTAACAGTCATATTAAAGACCTTAAAATATATGAAGAACATATAGGAAAAGGAAAAGATATAAATAAGGTAATGGGGTATGAAGGAATTGCTGCAAGAACATATTTTGATGCCTTATCTAAGCTTATCAAACCGGAATTTAAGTTTAACGGCAGAAATAAAAGACCTCCTAAAGATGCTTTCAACGCAATGATAAGTTTAGGCTATTCACTTGTGTATAATGAAATATTTTCGGAGATTGAAAATAGGAATCTAAGCCCATATATTAGTTTTATCCATAAGCTAAAAGACAGGCATCCTGCTCTTGCCAGTGATCTTATTGAAGAATGGAGAGCTGTACTTATTGACTCTACTATAATGAGTCTAGTACAGGGAAATGAGATAACGATAGAAGAATTTACTAAAGATGAATATTCGGAGGCTGTTTGTATATCTGATTCTGCAGTAAAACAGATGGTTAGAAAGATAGAGAATAAACTTCGTTCGCAAAATAATTATTTAGAATATCTAAATGAACCTGTAAGCTTTAGAAAGGCGATATGGTGGCAGGTAAAGTCTTTGGCATCTTGTATAGAAAATGGGAATTTGTCTGAGTATAGCCCGATAAGAATAAGGTAGAGATTATGGAGAATAGTGAAGGGATTAAGTATATAGTTCTTATAATATATGACATTACGGATGATAAGCATCGTAGAAATCTAGTGAAAATATTATCAAGCTTTGGAATTAGGGTACAGAAATCTGCATTTGAAGCGCGATTGAATAAAAGACAGTACAATAAATTGTTGTCTAAATTAGATAAGTACTACAGAGATGATGATAATATAAGGATTTACAGGCTACAGGAATATGAAGAAGTGAAGGTATATGGAACTGAGGACTATTCTGCTGAAGAAGTAATTGTGATATGATAAATTAAAGTATATTTTAAAAATTAAAAGACAGTCTGAATTCTAAGAATCAGCACTGTCTCGGTTAATGATGTAAGAAAATCATCTATTGCATAGAAGCCATCATAGGCATTAAGTGAGTAAAGAATAAAAGAAGCAACAATAGCAACAATATTTTTTGACATAAGCAATCTCATTAAAATGACGATTAATATTGTAACTTAATGATTTAGAGGAAGGTGGATTAGATATCCACAACATCCTCGCCAAAAACAGCATGGATAACCTCAATAGAGGTAAGACCAAGGACAGATGCAATATTAGTATTCATAAGTATCTCCTTTACATTAAAAGTAAGAAAATATAATTAATAGAAAACACATGGGTAAGGCCAGAGGAGATTAACTCTCCTCAATAGCCTCAACAAGAGCAGAAACAGCAGCAGAAACGATGGCGCGACAGGCGATAGTAAGTATGTCTTCCATAATGATCACCTCCTTTAAAGTGAATGATTAAATTAACAGAGAAAAGGCACTGAGAGCTTAATGCTCTCTAATGACCTTGACGACAGCAGAAATAGCAAGAGAAACAAGAACACGACCGGCAATTGTAATTAGTTTATCCATTGTGACCTCCTATTTGATTGGTGAATGATTACTTGTCAATTTAATAGTTAAGATGATAGTAGTAGATTAGAGCCACAAAGAGGGATTAACCCTCTTTAGTGTACTCATCAACAGCAGCGCGGATGATTTCCGCAAAAGCAAGACCGACAATAACAATAATTCTGTTCTTCATAAGTACCTCCTTAAGTGGATTGTTAACTTGTTGATGTCATTATACAATTTTAATGGCTACTCTAAAAGGTGGGAAAATCAAAATCCATTTGGTTCACTTTTGTGGGATATTTAGCTTAAATTGAGCATAATTAGTTCATAGAATATGAACTATATTTGCTATTATAGAAAATAAGAGAAAAAGTAGATGTTTATATTAAATTATGGTAAACTATATAATGTAACGATATTTAAGTAGCAATAATTTATGATGTAGGGGGATTGAACATATGAAGATATTATTTTCACCAATAGGAACAACTGATCCGATTTCGAAGAATAATTATAAAGATGGCTCTATGCTTCACATTGCCAGAGTTTATAAGCCGGATAAGATTGTATTATATATGTCTAAGGAAATGCTTGAACTTCAAGATAAGGATGATAGATTCAGGTATTGCATTGGGGAATTGGATAAACTAAACTCGACTCATACTGAAATTGAGATAATTGAAAGAGCTAATCTGACTAAAGTTAATGAATTTGACTTTTTTTATGAGGATTTCAAGAACATACTAGATAGTTACACTAAGAATTTGACATCAGAAGATGAACTTTTGATAAATATTTCTTCGGGAACTCCGCAAATGAAGAGCGGATTGGCAGTTCTACAAACTATGTTAGGTTACGAGCAGTGTAGACTAATTCAAGTTGTAACTCCGGAAGGGAGAAGTAATACTCATAAGCAGGGAGATTGTGATATTGAATTGCTGTGGGAATACTGCGAAGACAATGACAAAAATTTTGAAAACAGATGTAGAGAAGTGGTTTGTCCAAGCCTGTCTACAATAAAAATGGAAGAAATAATAAAGAAACATGTTTTGGCCTATGATTATTCTGTCGCCTTAGCAATAGCAGAAGAATTACCAGACAAAATCACATACTCTTATATTCATCTTCTAAGATATGCAAAAGCTAGACTACAATTAAATGAGATTGAAGTTAATAATTTAAAATCAAAATATGATGAGTGTGATTTTTTACCGATTAAAAAAACTGAACAACGCAAAGTTGTGGAGTATGCCTTAGCTCTTGATGTAAAAAGAAAAAGAGGAGAATATGCAGATTTTCTAAGAGCAATTACTCCTTTATTAGTGGAACTTTTTAATAATATACTTAAGAATTGTTTTAGATTCGATTTAAAAGATTATACTGAAACTGTAGAAGGAAAATTTAAGTGGAAAGATATAGAGCTCGGTAAAGAGTTAAATGGAATAATTTTGGATAAAGATTGGGAGAAATATTATAGAAAAAGTCCGGTATCGTCCTATCATCTGTGTATCATTATGGAGGGTATACCTAAAACTGATGATATGGTGAAGGCTTTTGATATAGCTCAAAAGTTGAAAGAAGTAGAACAGAAAATTAGAAACAAAGCGGCGCACCAAATGGTAAGCGTAACAGAAAATAAAATTCAAGAGATTACGAATATGACTTCTGATGGGATTATGAAGAAAATCAGAGAATTATTTACTTATTCAGATATTAACGTACCAAAGCAGGGAGGATGGAATTCCTATGAGCTGATGAATGATAGTATAATAGAAAAGATTTCTAATAAACATTAGATGTATTATTATATATTTATATTTTTGTGGGAGTACCATGAAAAAATACTTATTAACTGTACTAACACTTATATTTGCATTTGGATTTTGTGCCAATGTCTATGCGGACACTGATGATGAGGAGTACGAGGATAAATATGCCGCAGTTATCAATGACTATTATGACTATGTGGTAAACTACAGTAGCAAGTCATCAAAGGCAGAAAAGTACAAGTGCCTTTCTGAAATAGCGGCATTTAGTGGAAAACTTCAACTTAAGGATGTGGGATACAGTATAGAAGACATTACAGGAGATGAAGTACCTGAACTCATATTCTGCAAAGTTGACAAATATAGTGGAAAGAATTCTACGGGAAAAGATGTGAGAGCTGTATACAGCATTGTAGATGAAGAGCCCAAGCTTATATTTCAAAGTAAGAATTACAACAATTTTTCCCACATAGGTAAGGGCAAGTTTACCTATTCAGGTAATAGCGGCAAATATCAGATCTTAGGTATTTGCAGACTTACAAAGTCAGGCAGTGAGCTTAAGTGGGATAATTTTTATTTCTTAAAGACTAAAAAAGTTTATGGTTATTACAGGTCAATACTTTTTAGCAATAAAACGGGAAAAACAGATGAGAAATCTTCAAAAGAAAGAGTAATTAAAGATCAGGAATTTGCCAGATTATGGAAGAATACCTTTAATCAGGTTAAGCCTATGAAGATTACTCCTTTTAGCCTTTATACAAGAATGTTGGTGTATTATAAAGAGGACGTGAAGGGCAGATACAAGGACTATAAAAGGTATGAACTGGAGTCGGGAGAGCCTGAGGCGAAGGTTTTCTTTGTACCAAGTAAGAGCGTAAAGAACTTTAAGCTCATAGGTCTTACATATAAGGACAGTGATGATGAGGGAGATATAGAATACGATAAAAGGATACTTTACAAGACTAAGACTCTCTCACCTAAGAAACCATTGCTTGCAGATGTTTCTATGTTTGCAACTGTTCCGACACTTGGCATATCTTATGTTGATGATACAGGGAAAACGCATAAATACATAGTGTATCAAAGTGGAAAAGATGGCTCCGTACTTTTAGCCAATGAAGATTTCTAAGATAGCAAGGCAGGCGGCAGGATAATCGCGAAAGAAAATAATGTGCGATTGTTCTGCCGCTTCTTTTTGACAAGGATTTGTCACTTATGTCAAAATTCTTAATATTTTAGCTTAGTGTTGAATATTTTCGCGAAAAAGGTATAATTAAATAGTTATATGTTGTTTAATTGTTCGTGATTGATTGGAGGTATTTATGAAAAAAAAGCTAATGGGACTTGCCTTTGGAGGCGCATTTTTAGTGGCTTCTCTCGGAGTATTCGGCTTAGTAAAGGCAGAAACCACCTCAGAAGATATTACACCTAATCTCAATGTGGTAAGAAGCATAGAGGACAAGGATCAGGTCAATATGTATAAGGCGGTTATTGACGAAAAGGGATATCAGAACATAACCTTGAACTTTGATGCGGCCAAAAAGGATGAGGTTAATAATGGCTGGACCCTCAAGGTATATGATGAAAATAAGGAAGAATTATACCAGGTAGCAGGAATAAAGTCGCAGTTTACCAGTGCAAATTTTGCCTTTGCCAAGGGGAAAACCGTGTACATTTCTGTTGAAAGCGGCATTAAATCTTCTATGTTTATGCCCAAAGGAGTGGAATATAACTTAAACTTCCATACTTATGCAGACAGTGACTATGAAACCGAGAATAACAATAAGTACGTTGATGCCAACGAGATACCTACAGGAGGCGCTGTCAAAGGAAGTCTCTTAAACAAAGATGATGAGGATTATTTTGTATATCAGATACCTCAGAGTGGCTATACCAAGGTTTCATTTGAAATAGTTGATTTTGTTCCTGGTAAGATCTTGGGTGGCTGGAATTTGGAGATATATGATAAAAATAAAAGCCTTGTATACAAGGAGGCAGGCATCACAAATGACGTAACACTTCCTGAGCTGCCTCTAGCCAAGGGACAAAAAATATACATAAGAATCCATCCTAAGCTTGCCGTAAGTACCTTTGCACCGGTAGAGGTTGAATACAAGTTGAAGGTAAATACCGTAAAGAGTGGTAAATGGGAAGCCGAGA
The DNA here is from genome assembly GCF_057250765.1 of Catonella sp. NCBI lineage: Bacteria > Bacillati > Bacillota > Clostridia > Lachnospirales > Lachnospiraceae > Catonella > Catonella sp. Next base: position 21,191 of record NZ_DBHIEC010000011.1, on the reverse strand, counting down.
ATAACGGAAGCTTCAAAAAGGCAAATAAGCTTAACGGAACTAAGTATGCCAATATTATAAACAGCTCTGATGAAGACTACTTCACCTTTAAGGCAGCAAAGACCGGCAAATACAAGCTAAGTATAGATACAGGCGACAATGTAAAACATGTTTACAAGGTAGAGGTTTTTGTAAATAATAAGTCAAAGAAAGCTGTATCCAAGGTTACTATGAGCGACAAAAGCTATGCATTTAAGGCTAAAAAAGGTCAGAATGTATGGGTTAGGATATATGGAATTTCTGGTAACAGCCCTATAGGTAATAAGTATTCTCTTAAGTATAAGTTTGTTAAAAAATAATATCTAATGTAGCCAAGCCCCAATTGATTTGATACTTTTGGGGCTTGTTTAAAATAAGAATTATACTGATTATATTAGGAGGTAACTATGGATTTTCTAAAACTAGCAAGGGAGAGATATTCCTGTAGACAGTTAAGTGATAAGAAGGTTGAAAAGGAGAAGCTTGATAAAATTATCGAAGCCGGCATACTTGCTCCAACTGCAACCAATGCGCAGCCTTACAAGATATGGCTTATAGAAAGCACTGATGCTAAGGAAAAGCTTGCAAAGGCAAACAGATATAAGTTTTGAGCAGAAGTATTCTTCGTAGTTGGTGCCAAAGAGGATGAGGCATGGGTAAGAAAGTTTGATAATCACAATTTCGCTGAGGTAGACGCCACCATAGTAGCCACACATATGATGCTTGAGATAACTGAGCTTGGACTGGGGACTACCTGGGTAGGACATTTTGACGCACCTTTACTTAAGGAGGAATTCCCTGAGATGAAGGGATATGAGCTGATAGCAATCTTTCCTGTAGGATACCCTGCTGTTGAAGCTAAGCCATCTGAGAGGCATACAGTAAGGAAGACGGTGGAAGAAGCAGTAACGGCTCTGTAAGTAATTCGCTCATTTTTTGGAAAATGGCCACTTACTCATATTTTCGGCGTGTCAAAAGTATATAAATTCTCTTGCAAGAGGGCCCCAATCGAATTTCTATGCTTTTGACACTTTATCATATATTAAATTGTGATATTTTTGTGATAATTTAAAAAACTACTTGCAAAAATATCTAAAAGAGGTTATTATATAATCGTAGTTTAGCACTCACATAGAAAGAGTGCTAATAATATGAAGTCATAATGATTTAATATAAAGGAGGAACTAAGATGAAATTAGTACCATTAGGCGACAGAGTTGTATTAAAGCAGATAGCGGCAGAAGAGACCACAAAGTCAGGTATTATATTACCTGATCAGGCTCAGGAGAAGCCACAACAGGCTGAAGTTGTTGCGGTAGGCCCTGGCGGAGTAATAGACGGTAAAGAAGTGAGTATGCAGGTTAAAAAGGGACAGAAAGTTATTTATTCTAAATATGCAGGAACCAATGTGAAGCTTGATAATGAAGAGTATATCATAGTTAAGCAGTCTGACATTCTTGCTGTTGTTGAATAAGTAAAACAATCTGATTACGAATATTTTATATATATGTAAGGAGAAAGAAAATGGCAAAAGAGATTAAATTTGGTACAGAGGCTAGAAAAGCCCTTGAAGCTGGTGTTAATCAGCTCGCAGATACAGTTAGCGTAACTTTGGGACCTAAGGGAAGAAACGTAGTTCTTGATAAGAGCTATGGCGCACCACTTATTACCAATGATGGTGTTACAATAGCAAAAGAGATTGAGCTTCCTGATGAGTTTGAGAACATGGGAGCACAGCTTGTAAAGGAAGCTGCCACCAAGACAAATGATGTAGCAGGTGATGGTACAACTACAGCTACAGTTCTTGCTCAGGCTATGATAAATGAAGGTATGAAGAACCTTGCTGCGGGAGCTAACCCTATCATCCTCAGAAAGGGTATGAAGAAGGCTACTGAGTGTGCAGTAAAGGCTATTTCTAAGATGAGCTCTCCAGTAAAGGGAAAGGATCACGTACAGAGAATAGCTGCTATATCAGCAGGTGATGACGAAGTAGGAACACTTGTTGCAGATGCTATGGAAAAGGTAAGCAAGGACGGTGTTATCACTGTTGAAGAGAGCAAGACTATGAAGACTGAGCTTGACCTTGTAGAAGGTATGCAGTTTGACAGAGGTTATGTATCAGCATATATGTGCACAGATATGGATAAGATGGAAGCAGTTCTTGACAATCCATACATCCTTATCACAGATAAGAAGCTAAGCAACATTCAGGATATACTTCCACTTCTTGAGCAGATTGTACAGCAGGGAGCAAGACTCCTTATAATCGCTGAGGATGTTGAAGGAGAGGCTCTTACAACACTTGTAATCAACAAGCTTCGTGGTACCTTCAATGTAGTTGCAGTTAAGGCTCCGGGATACGGTGACAGAAGAAAAGAAATGCTTCAGGATATCGCTATACTTACAGGCGGACAGGTAATTTCAAGCGAGGTTGGTCTTGAACTTAAGGATGCTACTCTTGAGCAGCTTGGACGTGCTAAGAGCGTTAAGGTTCAGAAAGAAAATACAATAATAGTGGATGGCGAGGGTGATTCAGAGGCTATTAAGTCAAGAGTTGCTCAGATTAGAAGCCAGATTGAAGAGACAACATCTGATTTTGACAGAGAGAAGCTTCAGGAAAGACTTGCTAAGCTTGCAGGCGGAGTTGCAGTTATCCGTGTAGGTGCTGCTACAGAGGCAGAAATGAAAGAGAATAAGCTCCGTATGGAAGATGCTCTTGCAGCTACCAAGGCGGCTATAGAAGAGGGAATAATTGCAGGTGGCGGTTCAGCTTACATCCACGCTTCAAAGGATGTAGAAAAGCTTGCTGCTTCACTTGAAGGAGATGAGAAGACAGGTGCTAAGGTAGTTCTTAAGGCACTTGAGGCTCCGCTCTTTAAGATAGCTGCCAATGCAGGACTTGAAGGAGCAGTTATCATCAGTAAAGTAAAAGAAGGCAAGGCAGGATTTGGTTTTGATGCACTTAAAGAAGACTATGTAGACCTTGTAAAGGCTGGTATCCTTGACCCTGTAAAGGTAACAAGAAGTGCACTTCAGAACGCTACAAGCGTAGCTTCTACACTTCTTACCACAGAAAGCCTTGTGGCAGACATCAAAGAAGCTGCCCCAGCAGCCCCAGCAGGAATGGGCGCCCCAGGCATGGGAATGATGTAATGATACAAGAATAGAGAAGAAAAAGTATCCGCTGCAAGCTTGCTTGCGAGCGGATACTTTTTTATTCTCTATTCGCCAACAATACGCACGCGCCGCCATTTTCCGCCAGGAAAATGAGCAGAGCGTGTGTATTGTTGTAGGACTGCGAGAGTGCGAAGCACGAAGCAGTCCGTGTATCATAATGATACTACTGGTTTACCTTCACACTTTTAGGAAGCAAATCAAGATTCTTAATCATATCCGTATCGCAGGTCAGTTTCTTAAGCTTCTTAAGCTTTAATAGCTTAGATACATCAGTCACATAATTCCCTGAAATGTCAAGCTCCTCAAGTGAAGGCATCTTATCTACAAAATCAAGATTTTCTATGTAGGTATTTGCCAAGTTAAGCTTCCTTAGATTAGGAAAATGAGAGAGAAACTTGTTGGCATATACACCGAACTTATCAGTACTTCCCTTGTCAACATCATTGTTATAAATCTCAGTTCCTGACAGATCAAGTTCCTTAAGAACTTTATTATCCCTTAAGCTCTTTATAGAAAGTATAATGTAGTTAATACCTGAACCATCTGATTTCGGAGGGAAACTAACTATTTTTGTTACCTGAGGAAGTGAGAACACATCTGTATAATCTCCATAGTGGGCAATGCTTCCGTATCCAAAATTGATTGTTCTAAGCTTGGGAAGCTTTGCCAGATACTGTGCCATATCGGGCTTAATTAACCAGTCGTAGTCATAGAGAGTAAGCTCTTCAAGGTTATTCATACCTGCAAGAGGCCTAAAAGAGTAAGATTCGTTACCTTCTTCTTCTATCTCAAGCCTTTTTATTGAGGAATTACCCGCTATTATACTTAGATCCCTGGCTCTTATATCCACATCGCTAAGAGCGGTGAGCTTGCTAAGATTAGGGAAAGATACATTATAATTCCATATACCGGATATACTTAGCTTCTTAAGGCTCTTTAATGTAGCAAGTGCACTTACATCAGTCAAATCTCCACAGCTATCAAGTGTAAGTGAAGTAAGTGAGATACAGTTTTTTAAGCCGTTAAGCTTAACAACAGGGCAGCTGTCTATGCTAAGACTCTTTAAGTATGGCATATTCTTAACAAAATCAAGAGTCTTTAAGTCTTTTACATTCTTAAAAGCCAGGCTTTCAATCTGAGGTATACCGCTAAGTACGTTGAAATGTTCAAAGGTTGTATTATAACCGTTAATTGAAAGGGACTTAAGCTTTGTCAGCGAGGTAATACCCGCCAAATCCCAGGTGTCTTTTTCTCCAAAGTCAAGAGAAAGTATCTCAACATTAGGAAACGAAGAAAGGAAGGACAAATCCTTTATAGCCTCTCCCTTTTTAAGACTCCTAAAGTTAAGCATTTTAAGGTTCTTATAAGTCTTTAATGCGGATATACTCTTTTCTATGTCGTACAAGTTCGTCGTGCCCAGACCATAGATATTGCTTACGTTTAAGACAGGCATATGTGTTAAGTATTCGGAAGAAGTACCTGTATAATAGTGAAGCTTTTTAAGGTTTTTAAAGTCCGTAGTTTCATAGCTCTCACCTGCAGGTACTATATCGCCCTCATTGCTAAAATCCAAAGTCTCAAGTTCTGTAAACACCTGAAAATCTTCTTCTGTTATGTTTTTGGTGCCTGCTATTTTAAGCTTAACAGGCTTATCCGGAGTACCGTAGCCAGTTGTTTTTTTGGCATATGTAAATATCCAAGGAGTGCTGTCGCTTTTTTCTGAAGTAATCGGAACAGCCTCTCTATCTACCTTTAGATATTTAATGGACTCATAATCAGCCTTTTTAATCTCGGAAAGAGGCTTATTAAATGCGGCTTCGACAAAGTCTATCACTGCCTTACTTTCAGGCTTTGTCCTATATGTGACAAAAGGCGAAGCAGCTGTTTCTTCCGACTCTGCTGTCGAGCCATTATCACTATATACATCATAGTTTGATGTACTTCTTAGAATCTGTGGAACAAAGATGATGAAAACTGCGCCAATTATACAGAGAATTACTGCTAGAGGCGCAGCGGCACTTGAAGCTGTTTTCCCACTATAATCAGGCTTCTTTCCGGTGTCACCTATATAAAGTTCCTTGATATTGAAAGTCTGGTTGATATTAGGTTTCTCCTCTTCAAGTAAGAACTTGGTGCCACAATAAGGACAGGTAGTGAATTTCCCCATCTGATCTTCCTTGATATCGAGATTTCCCTGACACTGAGGACATTTCATGCTGATGATTTTCATTGTTCTTCTCCCCTTATGAAAATAGTTAACGACATTAAATAAAGCATACCTTTGTCTCGTTTAATATTATACAGCAAATGGTATAAATATTAAAGAGGCAATATATTATTTTAAGAATTCGTAAGAATTTCTAAATGATTTAGTTAGGATATGGCGGTTCCTAAATATATGTAATAGGCTTGTATAGCGTTGATTTGAGGCTCTAAATATTCGCATCCGCCAATACTAAGCAAAAATAGCATCTTGAAATAAACGAAAAATTGTAGTAAAATAAAGAGACGGTGTCCTAAGATTTAGGAACTTTAATTTATGATAAGCTTTTAAGGAGGAATTTTTAATGATTTCAGCAGGCGACTTCAGGAATGGCCTTACAGTCGAGATTGACAACAGTGTTTTCCAGATTATTGAGTTTCAGCATGTTAAACCGGGAAAAGGTGCAGCTTTTGTTCGTACCAAACTTAGAGACATAAAGAATGGTGGTGTTAAAGAGACTACATTCCGCCCTACTGAGAAATTCCCTCAGGCAAGAATAGACAGAAAGAACATGCAGTATATGTACGCTGACGGAGATATGTACAACTTCATGGACAATGAAACCTATGAGCAGTTCGCACTTACCTCTGAGCAGGTTGGTGACGCACTTAAGTTTGTTAAGGAGAATGAGACAGTATCAATGCTCTCACACAACGGTGTGGTATTCTCGATTGAGCCACCTATGTTTGTAGAGCTTGAGATTACTGATACTGAACCGGGCTTTAAGGGTGATACAGCTACAGGTGCTACAAAGCCTGCAGTGGTTGAGACCGGAGCTACAGTCTATGTACCTCTTTTTGTAAATCAGGGTGACAGAATCCAGATTGATACAAGAACAGGCGAATATCTTAAGAGAGTATAAAATTACCGAGCTGTCACAGTTTTGTGCCGGCTCTTTTTATAATTTTAGAGTTAAATATATAAAGGTTTTTAATAAGTATTAGCTTTATAAAAGTAAGAGATTTACTAATGGAGCAGAATTGTGGCGGTGTGCTTTTGCGGTATGCTATAAGAGGTGAATACTGCAAAGTGGGATTCTATCGTAAATCTTATTAAAAGGAGACAATATGTATAAAGCGGTTTTATTTGATATGGACGGGCTTATTATAGACACCGAAAAGCATTATCAGAAGGCTTGGATACAGGCAGCAAGAGAAATGGGCTTTGACATGACAGAAAAGGAACAGCTTTATCTTAGAAGTTGCAACAAAGAATACGCAGAGCCTATCATGCTGGGCTTTTTTGGACCAACCTTTGACTATGACAAGGTAAGGGACAGACGAAAAGAAATCATGGAAGAGGAGCTTAAAAAGCATGGAATTAAGAAGAAGCCTTATGTGGACGAAATACTGGCATATCTTAAAGAAAATGGTATAAAGAGGGCTTTGGTAACCGCAACTCCAGAGGACAGAGCAAGAAAATACCTAAAAGAAGTAGGGCTTTTAGAACACTTTGACAAGATTATCTGTGCCGACATGGTAAAGAAAGGAAAGCCTGATCCTGATATCTACCTCTATGCCTGTTCACAGATAGAAGAGAAGCCTGAGGACTGTCTGGCACTAGAGGACTCTCCAAACGGAGTCCTCTCTGCACACGGTGCGGGAGTGTATGTAATCATGGTTCCGGACCTTTCAGAGCCTGATGAAGAGCTGAGTAAAATCATTGTAATGAGGGCGGGAACTCTAAATGACGTAATCACATTTTTACAGGGGTTAAAGAAATAACCCCAATACCTAAAAACCACCCGAAGCCGTACAGTACAAAAACCTAAAAGCAAGGTTCCTATGCAGACGCTCCGGGTGGTGTCTTATTGTCAGGTAATTTATCAAAATATCTTATCCAATATAATTCCAGGAAAAATCTTTCAGTGGCGGTATAAATATGCTGCATATGAGAACCGCCAAAGCTATTTTTATCTCATCAAGTGTAACTTCTCGGCCAGTCTTATGATTGAATGCCCCTTAGGGAAATTATGCAGTTCTTTCTTGCTTACTCCCTTTAATAGTATTTCAAATACAAAGAAAGTAAACATGCCAAGAGGCAGGGCTAAAAGGAGTCCCAGGTAGTATCTTCCGGTAAACTTGAGGACCAGGTTATAGATAAAGTATACAACTACTCCCATTATTCCTGAGGCTATGGCAGGAATGACAAAGGTTCTAAATAACTCAATCCTTATTCTAAGCTGCAATCTTATAACAAGCGTACAAAGCACGATAACTATCGCAGGCATAAGCATACCGCCAAGAACAAGTGCAAATATATTCAGATTTGTGTACATAAGCAGGATATAAGTAAATATGATGACAATAAGCATTGCGATTAGGTTGATAACCACAGGTATCATCATACTGTATATGCTCTGAATTATAGTACAGAACAGGATGGATACAGTATACAAAGCAATGGTGGCAGCGCCGACTGTCATTACTTTTCCTATGACAGGATCGGTATCTCCAAAAAGTAACCTTATAATAGGACCTCCAAGTATGGCAAGACCGATGGTTGCAGGAATTGCGATAATCAGATTGAACTTAAGTGCCATTCTTACCTTTTTGCCTACCTCCTTTTTGGTGCTAAGCACATTACCCCTAACCAAAGAAGGGATGGAAGCAGTTGTAATGGCACTGGTGATGCCCATTACTATATTGCAAAGAAGAAGGAATTTACCCTCATATATGCCATAAAGCGCAGTATAGGTCTCTTTTGCAACCCCCTTGTGATTGAGGATGTTATTAAACAAGGTCATTGAAATAAGGCCGTTACTTCTAACAAGTATCTGACTAAGCATCACTGGCACTGAGGTCGCAAGTATTACCTTTATTAGATACGGCATGGCTTCCGGCTCGCCCTGGTCTCTTTTTCTCTGCCTTTTAAGTATAGGCATATTGACAAAGAACAGGAAAGAGATGAACATAAGGCCTGCAAATGCACCTGCAAAGGTACCGGTCACGCCGCCTGCTGCCCCATACGCTGCTATATTCATAGAGGCAGAGTGGGCTTTTGCAAATGCAAAGGCTGCCCATACACTTATGATGCCGTTTACCACCTGTTCAAAAAGCTGCGATATTGCAGTAGGAACCATGGTTCCCTTGCCTTGGAAAAATCCTCTCACTACACCTAAAACCGCAGAAACCAATACTGTTGGAGCCAGTGCCCTCAGAGGTATCTGGATAGCCGGATTGGCAAACATATGGGTAGATATAAAGCCTGCCCCAAAGTAAACTCCGGCTGACAAAATACCGCCTGAGGTTAGGGCAACTATCAAAGCACCAAGAAGAAGTTTAAGCGAGTTGGTGTATTCTTTCTTAGCCGTTCTTTCGGATACCAGCTTTGACACAGCCATAGGCATGCCGTATGAGGAAATGATGAAGCAAAAGTTATATATTTCAAAGGCATAGCCGTAATAACCTATTCCTTCATTTCCAAGTATCCTTGCCATCGGAACCCTGTATACCAGACCTATGATACGGACAAGTATAGAGGTTGCGGCCAGTATGCTTCCCTGAATGAGGAAATTATCAGTTTGTCTTTTATTTTGTGAATTCATTCTGTATCTCGTTTCTCAATATTGATTGTACTTACCATTGTACATTTTTTTCGTTAGGATATCAACTTTTTTTAACTTTGACTTTATTCTGACTTAAAAACATCCGATAAAAACAAATATATGACTTATTTTTGGTTTATGATATTGCACAATTAAGGAAATCTGTACGGCTATATTAAAGAAGGAGGAATAAATGAGACTTAAAAAAGCAGTAATGACCGCAGTATTAGGCATAGGGCTCTATACAATGAGCTTTGCAGGATTAGATAAGGGTCTTGCCTATGCAGATACTACAGAAGTAGTATACAAGGCATTTGACGACAAGGTTAGTTTTAGTGATAAATACTTCATTTACCAGTGGGGAATGGAGAATAGAGGAGATTTTAAATACAACGAGCAGATTGGAGGCAAGCTTGTCAAGCAGCCTGTTACAAGCGTTAAGGCTGTAAGCGGTATAGACATAAGCCTTCCTGAGGCTCGTGCAAAGTACAGCGGTGGAAGGCGTGAAACCATAGTTGCTATCATTGATACGGGTGTGGATTACCGTCACGAAGACCTGCAAAATGTGCTCTGGGTAAATAAAGGAGAGATACCGGGCAATGGCATAGATGATGATGGTAACGGGTATGTGGACGATGTAAACGGCTGGAATTTTTATGATGATAACAATGTCATCTACAATGGCAAGGATGATGCACACGGAACCCATATAGCAGGCACCATAGTTGCCAATAACAACACTAAGGGAGTAGCAGGAATAGCTGGTGGCAGTACGGTGAAAATCATGGTACTTAAGGCGCTTGGTGGCGATGACGAGTCAGGCTCCACCTCGGGTATAATTGATGCCATAAAGTATGCAGAGAGCATGGGAGCTACGATATGTAACTTCAGCTTTGGTACGGATAAGCCTGATAGATACCTTGAGGAAGCCATAAAAGACTCTGATATGCTCTTTGTGGTAGCAGCAGGTAACGGAGATGAAAATACAGGCATAGGCTATAACATAGACACGAGACCTATATATCCTGCATCCTACAGGTATAAGAACATCATAACAGTTGCCAACCTTCAGGCAGATGGTAATCTTCACATTAGCTCAAATTATAGCAACAACCATGTAGACCTTGCGGCGCCGGGAGCAAGGATACTTAGTACAATAGATACAGCAAGCTTTAATGCTGGCTATGCATCCGGGAAGATGTCCTCACCTTATGCATATATGACAGGTACGTCAATGGCAGCCCCTTATGTAGTGGGAACTGCGGCACTTCTTTACTCTGATTTTCCGGGTATTACCCTAAGTCAGGTAAGGCAGTCAATACTAAGTGGAGTTAAGGTGCTTCCTGAGCTTGAGGGCAAGGTATCTACAGGAGGCATGTTAAATGCAGACGGGGCCTACGCCTATGCACTGAGCAATTACCAGTCTTTTATGACTGAGAATAAAAGGGTAGAAGAGAAGAAGGCTGAAGAGGCAAAGCAGCTAGAAGAAGCAAAGAAAGCTGAAGAAGCAAAACAGCTAGAAGAAGCAAAAAAGGCTGAAGAAGCTAAGAAGACTGAGGAGCTTAAGAAGGCTTTAAATAAGGCTTCAAAGGGGAAGGCACCTCTAATCTTCCTCTCCTTTACAAAAGACGGAAATGTTCTTGTAAAGATAAGTGATAAAGATAAGGATGTATCTCTGGTAAGATACGCTAGGGGCAAAAAGGGAGATTCATACTTTACCAAGAGTAAGAATGGAACCAAGCTTAAGCTAAACAAAAAGAATGAGAAATCACTGAAACTAAAGAAGGGTGTATATACCTTCTACGCCATAGATAAAAAAGGGAATAGAACCATTTATACGGTGGTTATTAAATGATGACTATTCCCAAGTAAAAATCTTTGATTTATCAATGTAACCAGCTGATCGGTCTATGAGAAAACCGGTCAGCTTTTTATTTTCCTTAAGCCCATAAGAATAGACTCCGTCTTCAAGCACATAGGGATAGCTTAAAATGGCAGAGTTTTCACGCCTCTTTCGCATTTTTGAGAGAAAGTCCTTTGAAGTCCTAAAGCCGCCTATGCTTATATCACGCAGGCAGTCAGGAGCAATCTCGCTAAATACCCTCTCAAGCATATCTCCGTATAAGACCTCGTAATCAGGGACTTTAAGTACAGGATCAAAGCAGAGTCTAAGGCTTAGACCAAGCGTGGAAGCTTCTTTTACAGCCTTAAGCCTGCTTGTAAAATCAGGGGTTTTATGCTCGTATTTCTCCGCAATCAAAGCAGGGGATAAGGTCCAGGCAAAGATGAAGTTAGCAGGCACATCAAGTCCTTCGGCCATATATTTCTTTATGATTCCTATATTGGCGCTCTTTGTACGGCACTCTACAGTCAGATTCTTATGGCAGGCGGTAAACTTTATAAACTCTTTTACAAAGCCAGTAAAACCCTCCAGGGCAAGGAGGTCGGTATCGTATGAAATGCAGATATATACAGGATGTTCCTTTAGTAAGCTCTTAAGCTCGTTAAATACATCATTAATATTTACAAAGACAACTATGTTTGCAGAAGGGTACATTCCGGATAGATAGCAGTATTCACAGTCATAGTAACAGTTCATTATAAGAGAAGTGTAGTAGAAATGCTCATTGCCAAAATCTTCACAAACAGGAGCGCCTTCATAGATTAGCCTACCCTCTTTCTTTGCAAGGATAAGGGAGGGAGAATTCTTTGCCAAGAGGAGATTCTGTCCTGAAGGCGTGAAGACATCCTTGTAATGCCTGATATCAATGACGGTACTGCTCTTAAAGTTAGAAAGAATCTTCTGAGCCACAGGGTGATTCTTTATCTTATATTCAACATATATATGTGAAAATGGTTTATTAAGACAGTCTTTGCCTGAGCACATTGATGAACTCCTTTCTGAGCAGTTTTTTGTTAGCTTTTCCTTCTATATTCGCTTTTATTTCCTGTATCAGTTCCTTGACAGATATACCTGTTAGAAAAGCATACTTAAACAGCCCCTTTAATATAAGGATTTCAGAGGAGGTAAAGCCAAATTCTTCAAGAAAATCACCATAAATGGGGCTTTGCATCAAGGCTTCAAATTCATCTGATATATGGGTGGATTTTATCTCGTTTTGAGCCTTGATTACCTCTTTTACATATTGGGTAAGGGAGTTAATACTATGTGTATTCTGCCCATCATTGGCGGGAGTTTGGGGATTCAAGGCTTCAAAGACAAAGATATTCTCATAACTTACATCCCTCTTCAAACTATCATATAGGTCATAGACCTCATCTGATACAATTTCTCCTTCTTTACAGTCAAACCTCGCGTAAAGAGAGGGGAATAAGAAAGAAGATTTATCTGTCCTTGAAATTTTGTTTATAAACCTTAGATTTATCGACTCATCATAGGTATGTGGAGGATTTAGTACAAGTATAATCCCGCAGTCTACTCTAATAGTATCAACAACAGTATCAGACATTTTCGGATAATTCCTCCCAACGCTCAAGAAGAGTATTTATACACTCATCATTTGCCTCTTTTTGTTTGTGGAGTTCCATAAGCTTACCTACATTTGCGGCAATCTCAGGATTGGCAAGCTCTTCATCTAGCTTTGAGTTAGCCTCCTCAAGCTTTGCTACCTCATCTTCAATCTTCTTAAGCTCATTTTGTATTTTCCTAAGTTCCTTTTGCTCCTCTTTTTTAGTCTGCCAGTTCTGCTTGTTTGCAGAAGCTGTTACAGGCTGTTCTTCCTTAGGAAGTTCGTCTAATAGGGCGGCCTCAAGAGTTTCTTTTTTCTCGAGATAATAGTCATAGTTTCCTATGTAATTGATGAGCCTTTTTCCAGTTAAATCAAGGATGCGGGTAGCGGTTTTATTGATAAAATACCTGTCGTGGCTCACAAAGAGGACAGTTCCCTCGTAGTTGTTAAGTGCATCCTCAAGAATCTCCTTGGAAGTGATGTCAAGGTGGTTGGTAGGCTCGTCAAGGAGAAGGAAGTTGGCCTCTGAAAGCATAAGCTTTGCAAGGGACACACGCCCCTTTTCGCCACCTGAGAGGGAGCCGACAAGCTTAAATACATCATCCTTGGTAAAGAGAAAGCTTGCAAGTACATTCCTTATTTCGGTATTGGTCAAATAAGGATAGTCATCAGATATTTCATCAAACAGGGATTTATCATAGTGCAGTACCTGATGCTCCTGGTCATAATAGCCTATCTCAACATTTGTACCAAGAGTTATATTGCCGGTATCGCAAGGAGTGATTCCGTTTATTATCTTAAGCAGGGTAGTCTTTCCAGTACCGTTTCCTCCAATTATAGCAACTCTTTCGCCCTTTTTGATTTCAAAATTCAAGTTTTCAAAAAGGACTTCCTCAAAGGACTTACTTAAATTCTCTACAGTTAGCACATCCTTGCCGCTCTCCTTATGAGGTTTGAGACTTATGCTCATTGAAGAATCAAGCTCAAGAGGTTTATCGATTCTTTCAATTTTATCAAGCATCTTCTCGCGGCTTTCAGCCCTTTTTATAGACTTCTCACGGTTGAAGGAGCGGAGTTTTTCTATAACTGCCTCCTGATGGGATATTTCCTTTTGTTGATTTAGATAAGCCTTAAGCTCAGCCTCCCTTAGAGCCTTTTTCTTCGCGGCATAGTCCGTATAATTCCCCGTAAAGGTAGTGGCCCTGCCGTTATTTAGTTCAATTATCTTAGAGGCAACCCCGTCTAAGAAATATCTGTCGTGGGCAACTATCAGTACAGCACCGTTAAAGTTCTTAAGATAGGTCTCAAGCCAGCCAATAGCCTTCATGTCAAGGTGGTTGGTAGGCTCGTCAAGTAAGATGAGGTCAGGCTTTGACAGTAAGAGCCTTGCCAGATATACCCTTGTCTTCTGACCTCCCGAGAGAGTATTTACCTTGCGTGAAAAATCCTCCTCTTCAAAGCCCAGTCCCTTTAAGATGCCGGTAATCTCGCTCTTATAAGCATAACCGTTTTTAAGTTCAAACTCATGTGTAACCCTTGAATAATCCTCATATACAGCGTCAAGAGCATCTCCGTCAGCCTGTTTCATCTTTATCTCAAGAGCCCTCATCTTATCTGAAAGCTCTAAGATATCTTTTTTTACCTCAAGGAGTACATCGAAAATGGTAAGTTCGGTATTTATCTCCTGATGCTGAGCAAGATAGCCTACAGTAGCGCCCTTTGAAAGAAATACATCTCCGCCATCGGCAGACATCTCTCCCATGATTATTTTTAAGAGGGTAGACTTGCCCGCTCCGTTAATGCCGACTATTGCTGCCTTTTCATGCTCATTTATATGAAAACTGACCTCTTTAAGTACAGGTCCTGTGACAAATTCCTTTGATATGTTATTGCAGGATAATACCATATTGTCCTCCTATTTTTATGAGAAATAGCCATTTTCTCATATTTTAACAATCAGAGAAAAGAAAAATCCCTGAAATTATATTTTACTACAGAATAGAGTATAAGTGCAAGAGGGCTGAATTTCTATGCTAGTGCCTATGCATGCATATAAATGATGTGGGTGTCAAAAGTATTTGACACCCATTGATACAGGATTGCTACAGCTGCGCTTTTAGCAATCCTTGCAAAAATATTTTTGTACTTTAAGATTCACAAAATATATTATAAGTCATTAGATTATCTTGATTATAATGCGGGTTTATCTTATGATTAGTTATAAAAAAATGTTCCGGCTTCCCTCCTTGTCCACGAAGGTCGGGTGATAAGAGAATATTTGCTCTCTCGTGGTTGCTGTTTCGTGGATAGTAGGTGAATATGTGTGCTTAGGATGATGTAATATAGACAAGGATTATTAGGAGAAAATATGCTTACAGTTGAACTTAAATCCAGAGATAAAATGCCGCTTTATGAACAGCTCTACCTAAAGATTAGAGGGCTTATAACTGAGGGGGAACTGACTGAGGGAGAGAAGCTTCCTTCAGAGAGGGGACTTTCCGCCAACCTTCAGATTAGCAGAAGTACGGTGGCTCTAGCCTATGAACAGCTCTACGCTGAAGGGTATGTGGAAGTCCGCCCTCAAAGCGGTTATTATGTGAATAAAATAGACAGGATAAACAGTGAAAAAAAAGAGGAATTTACCGATATAAAAAATGAGAGTGATAATTCTGAAACAGAGTATGAATATGATTTCTCACCTTTTTCACTGTGTAAGGAGAGTTTTCCCTATAGGATGTGGGACAGACTTTATAGGCAATGTATGCGTGACAAGGGGGAGGAGCTCTTTAACCTTGGCGAGAAACAGGGAGATAAGGAGCTAAGAGTGGCTATAGCTAAGTATCTTTTTGGATACAGAGGGCTTATCGTAAAGCCTGAAAATATGATAATAGGCGCAGGAACGGGCTATCTCTTGCAGCTTTTAGAGCATTTGATAGATAAAAAAAGTATAATTGCAATGGAAAACCCTACCTACATGCAGGCTTACAGGATATTTTCCTCATTGAACCGAAAAGTTTTGCCTATAGACCTTGATGAAAACGGTCTTGAGGTAAACGAGCTTAACCGCACTCGGGCAAAAGTTGTGTATCTAACCCCTTCCCACCAGTTCCCAACAGGGGTTGTAATGCCTATAAAGAGGAGGAAAGAAATCCTTGGCTGGGCATCAGAAGACGAAGGCAGGTATATAATAGAGGATGACCACGACAGTGAGTTTAGATACAAGGGACTGCCTATACCCCCTCTGAAGGCGATAGATACGGGGAATAAGGTGGTTTATCTGGGGACATTTTCAAGGACCATCGCTCCTGCCATAAGAATAGGCTTCATGGTGCTTCCTGACGGACTTCTTAAGGTATATAGGAAAAAGCTTGCCTTCCTAGCCTGTACGGTACCAAGGATTGATCAGGCTGTGCTTACGGAGTTTATCCTTGGAGGACATTATGAAAGGCATATCAACAAAACCAGAAAGATATATAAATCAAGGCATGACAGGCTGATTACATCCCTCAAAGTCTTTGGTGATAAGGTAAAGATAATGGGCGGAAATGCAGGTATGCACCTTATGGTTAAATTTAAGCTTGAAATGACCGAAGAAGAAGTTGTAAGCAGAGCAGAAAAAAGTGGGATAAAGCTTGTAGGACTATCAAAGCACAGGACAGGGGAAAACCCTGAAGGCGGTGAGGCTTGCATATTGATAGGCTATGGGAATATAAGTGAGGATAGGATAGAAGAGGGAATCAAAATACTTGCCAAAAATCTCATTTCATAGTATACCTATGTATATAACGATGTGGGTGTCAAAAGTATAAAATTCGATTAGAGCTTGCTTGCAAGAGAATTTATTATTTTTTGACACTTCTATCTTTGCATTTGAGTTTTAAATAATTTTATAGTATAATAACGCACAAGTTAAAAACCCTAAGGGGTATGTTTGTTTTATGCTTGAAAGGAGCAGAATAATGGCTAAAAGACCGGTAGTACTTTTAATAATGGATGGATTTGGAATTAATGAAAGAGAAGACTATAATGCAATAGCACAGGCGAAGAAGCCTAATCTCGATATGATTATGAAGACTTATCCTTGGAAGAAAGGATATGCAAGCGGCCTGGCTGTAGGTCTTCCTGACGGACAGATGGGTAACTCTGAGGTAGGACATATGAATATGGGCGCAGGAAGGATTATATACCAAGAGCTTACCAGAATCACAAAAGAGATAGAGGACGGAGATTTCTTTAAGAATGAGGCACTTCTATCGGCAGTTAAAAACTGCAAGGAGAAAAACAGTGCTCTTCACTTGATGGGACTACTCTCTGATGGTGGAGTACACAGCCATATTACTCATATGTACGGACTTTTGGAGCTTGCTAAAAAGGAAGGCCTTGATAAGGTCTATCTCCACTGCTTCCTTGACGGAAGGGACACACCTCCTAAGAGCGGTCGTGACTTCGTAGCGGATGCTGTAGCTAAGATGAATGAGCTTGGCGTAGGCAAGGTGGCTACCGTAATGGGACGCTACTATGCTATGGACAGGGATAACCGTTGGGACAGAGTGGAGCTTGCATATAAGGCTATGGTATACGGTGAAGGTAATACAGCAACAGACCCTGTGGCTGCCATAGAAAGCTCATACGGCGGTGATGTAACCGATGAGTTCGTTGTACCTACTGTAATTGAGAGAGACGGCGCACCTGTTGCTACTATCAAAAATGATGACAGTATCATCTTCTTTAACTTCCGTCCTGACAGGGCAAGAGAGATATCAAAGGCTTTCTGCAATGATGATTTTGACGGATTTGAGAGAAGAGGCGGAAGGATTAAGACTAAGTTTGTCTGCTTTACAGACTATGATTCAAATATGCCTAACAAGACAGTTGCTTTCAACAAGATAGACGTTAATAACACCTTTGGGGAGTATCTCTCAAAGCTTGGCAAAACACAGCTTCGTACCGCAGAGACTGAGAAGTATGCACACGTTACCTTCTTCTTCAACGGCGGCGTAGAAGAGCCATTCCCTGGAGAAGACAGAATCCTTGTAAAGTCACCTAAGGTTGCAACCTATGACTTACAGCCTGAAATGAGCATATTTGAGGTATGTGACGGACTTGTAAATGCTATAAAGAGTGGAAAATATGACGCGATTATCTGTAACTTCGCAAACCCTGATATGGTTGGACATACAGGAGTCATGGAAGCAGCGGTGAAGGCTATAGAGGCAGTTGATACCTGCGTAGGAAGAGCGGTAGAGGCTGTTAAAGAAGTTGACGGTGCTATGTTCATCTGTGCTGACCACGGAAATGCCGAGCAGATGATTGACTACGAGACAGGAGAGCCTTGGACTGCCCACACAACTAACCCTGTGCCTTTCATCCTTGTGAATGCGGGAGAAGAGTATGGTCTTGCAGAGGATGGCAAGCTCTGCGACATCATCCCTACACTCATTGAGCTTATGGGACTTCCACAGCCTGCTGAAATGACAGGAAAGTCACTTCTTATCAAGAAGTAGATATGGAAAGTATGCGCACAAGCAAATTACACAAAAATTAACATAACCAATTGGTATCTGTGCAAAAAGAAATAACTTAGGCTTTTATTTCTGATTGCACAGATATTTTATTTTTAAAAATAAAAAAACTCACTATATGGTAAAAACTACCAAAGATATACGAAAAAAGCGAAATAAATCTAGCATGGTTTTATGATGAAAAATAATGACATAAAGAATAAAATGTGTTAAGATTATGCTTGAAGTGTCGAGTTAGGTCGACATTTTGAAGGTAAGTGTAAATTTTTCTGAGAGGACTCTAATTATCTGGTCCTACAGAGTAACAACAGGAGGAAAATACAATGGCAAGAAAGTGGGTATATCTATTCACTGAAGGAAAAGCTGAGATGCGTGAGCTTCTTGGCGGTAAGGGTGCAAACCTTGCAGAAATGACAAATATCGGACTTCCGGTACCTCAGGGCTTTACTGTAACAACAGAAGCCTGCACTCAGTACTATGAAGACGGTAAGAAAATTAATGATGAGATTCGTGGTCAGATAGACGAGCATATTATAAAGCTCGAAGCAATCACAGGTAAGAAATTTGGAGATCATGAAAATCCACTTCTTGTTTCAGTTCGTTCAGGTGCCAGAGCTTCAATGCCAGGTATGATGGACACAATTCTTAACCTTGGTCTTAATGAGGAAGTTGTACATGTTATCGCTGAGAAGTCAGGAAACCCTCGTTGGGCTTGGGACTGCTATAGAAGATTTATTCAGATGTACTCTGACGTAGTTATGGAAGTTGGTAAGAAGTACTTTGAAGAGCTTATCGACAAGATGAAGGAAGAAAAGGGAGTTACTCAGGACGTAGACCTTACAGCTGAGGATCTTGAGAAGCTTGCAGGCCAGTTTAAGGAAGAGTATAAGTCAAAGATTGGCAAGGACTTCCCTACTGATCCAAAGGAACAGCTCTATGGAGCAATTCAGGCAGTATTCCGTTCATGGGACAACCCTCGTGCCAATGTTTACCGTCGTGACAACGACATCCCTTATTCATGGGGAACAGCCGTTAACGTACAGTCTATGGCATTTGGTAACATGGGTGATGACTGCGGTACAGGTGTTGCATTTACAAGAGACCCTGCTACAGGCGCAAAGGGACTTTTCGGAGAATTCCTTACCAATGCACAGGGCGAGGACGTAGTTGCAGGTGTTCGTACACCTATGCACATTGATGAGATGGCTAATAAGTTCCCAGAGGCATTCAAGGAGTTCAATGAAGTTTGCTCTACACTTGAGAAGCACTATAGAGATATGCAGGATATGGAGTTTACAGTTGAACATGGTAAGCTTTATATGCTTCAGACCAGAAATGGTAAGAGAACAGCTCAGGCTGCTCTTAAGATAGCTTGTGACCTCGTTGACGAGGGTATGAGAACTGAGGAAGAGGCTGTTGCAATGATTGACCCTCGTAACCTTGATACTCTCCTTCACCCACAGTTTGATGCTAAGGCACTTAAGGCTGCTACACCACTTGGCAAGGGACTTGGAGCTTCTCCTGGTGCTGCTTGCGGTAAGGCAGTATTTACAGCTGATGACGCTGTAGCTTGGGCAGGACGTGGTGAGAAGGTTGTTCTCGTTCGTCTTGAGACATCTCCTGAGGATATTTCAGGTATGAAGTCAGCACAGGGTATCCTCACAGTTCGTGGCGGTATGACATCCCACGCAGCAGTAGTTGCCCGTGGTATGGGTACCTGCTGTGTATCCGGTTGTGGTGACATCGTTATGGACGAGGCTAACAAGAAGTTCACTCTTGGCGGCAAGACCTTCCACGAGGGAGATGAGATCTCTATCGATGGTACCACAGGTAATATCTATGAAGGCTTAATCCCAACAGTTGATGCTACTATCGCAGGTGAGTTTGGTAGAATCATGGCTTGGGCAGACAAGTATAGAAGACTTAGAGTTAGAACAAATGCAGATACTCCTACAGATGCTAAGAAGGCTCGTGAGCTTGGTGCAGAAGGTATAGGTCTTTGCCGTACAGAGCACATGTTCTTCGAGGCTGATAGAATTGCAGCATTCAGAGAGATGATTTGTTCAGATACAGTAGAAGGAAGAGAAGCAGCTCTTGAGAAAATCTTGCCATATCAGCAGGGAGACTTCGAGCAGCTTTATGAGGCACTTGAGGGAACACCTGTTACTATCCGTTTCCTTGATCCACCTCTTCACGAGTTCGTTCCTACAACAGAGGAAGAGATTCAGAAGCTTGCAGATGCACAGGGCAAGAGCGTTCAGGCTATCAAGGATATAATAACAGGTCTTCACGAGTTCAACCCTATGATGGGACACAGAGGACTTCGTCTTGCAGTTACCTATCCTGAGATTGCTAAGATGCAGACAAAAGCTGTTATCCGTGCCGCTATCAATGTACAGAAGAAGCATCCTGACTGGAAGGTAGTTCCAGAGATTATGATTCCTCTT
The DNA here is from genome assembly GCF_057250765.1 of Catonella sp. Taxonomy (NCBI): domain Bacteria; kingdom Bacillati; phylum Bacillota; class Clostridia; order Lachnospirales; family Lachnospiraceae; genus Catonella; species Catonella sp. The sequence goes on along the minus strand of NZ_DBHIEC010000011.1, from coordinate 747 downwards.
ACAAGTGAAGTAAAAGAGCTTAAGTTCGTTAAGAAGATAGTAGTAGAGACCGCAGATGCTGAGATTAAGGCAGCTGGCGCAGACCTTCACTATGAGGTTGGTACTATGATAGAGATTCCTCGTGCCTGCCTCACAGCTGATGAGATAGCTAAGGAAGCTGATTTCTTCTGCTTCGGTACTAACGATCTTACACAGATGACATTTGGTTTCTCTCGTGATGATGCCGGTAAGTTCCTTAACGCTTACTATGACACCAAGATATTCGAGAACGATCCATTCGCAAAGCTTGACCAGAACGGCGTAGGTAAGCTTATGGAAATGGCTATCAAGCTTGGCAGACCTGCCAATCCAAAGCTTCACATCGGTATCTGCGGCGAGCACGGTGGTGACCCATCATCAGTTGAGTTCTGCCACAAGATTGGCCTTGACTATGTATCTTGCTCACCATTTAGAGTACCTGTAGCAAGACTTGCAGCAGCTCAGGCAGCTATCGCTGAGAAGAAGGCGAAATAATAGATAAAATAATAGAGTATGGAGAGCTTCGGCTCTCTGTACTTTTTTTGGTTTGATAGAAAATCTCCTTGAAATCTTCTATAAAGCCCAGGGGGACAAAAAATAATAGATTTTCTTGCAAGAAAGACTGGTAGAATTTTATGTTTTTGACACTCATATACTGTAAATTCTAATTTGTTGAGTTATATGAATCAGCTAATTTGACGCAAAAACTGATAAATGTCCAGACTCGCT
>NZ_DBHIEC010000010.1:0-100531 GCF_057250765.1 Catonella sp. | reverse complement strand
AGACTATATATTTGCCCTCAAATCAGGGAATCTTTATGCTGAAGGAAGACCTGAAGATGTAATAAGTGAGAAACTTATAAAGGATGTATACAGGCTTGACAGTAAGGTTATTACAGATCCTACTTCAGATGCACCTATGGTCATTCCTATGGGAAAATACAGTAGAGAGTTTGAGGCGGATTTATAATGTTAGATTAGCTTAAGTAATTTGCCTTGTTTTTATCACGAAAATGGTTTATTATGATACAAGTGTCAAATACTCGTGACACCCACATCTTATTATGAAAGATAAATAATATCAGAATTTGAATGGAGGTGTAATATGAAACTAGCAGAGGCATTACAGGAAAGAGCTGATTTAGTAAACAACATAGAAAGACTCAGGTCGAGGATAAGAAATAATGCACTCGTACAGGAGGGTGAAGAGCCTGCTGAGAATCCTAAGGAACTTATAAAGGAATTAGATGGCTGTATAGAAAGATTTGGTTTTCTTGCAAGCAAGATAAATAAGACCAACAATGAGACAAAGATTGGTGATATGACTATTACAGAAGTAATTGCCAAGAAAGATGCCCTCATTCTTAAGGCGGGAGCATATAGGGATTTTGTCTATGAGGCAAGCAGTATGGCAGGAAGGGCAAGAGGAACTGAGATTAAGGTTCTTCCTACTCTCAAGGTAACTGACCTTCAGAAAACAGTCGATAAGCTCTCCAAAGAGATTAGACTGCTTGACAACAGCCTTCAGGCAACAAACTGGAGTACAGACCTTATTGAAGACTAGTACGGGATTTTAATTTACTTAGTTGGTAGCAAATTAGGGCGAATGTAAACTTTCCGAGCTTTGCTCATTCATAGATGGCTGGCTTAAGGTAAGCCGGGGTTCGAATCCCCACCTTATTGTTATGACCATTATCGAGTACAAGCGTATCAATTATCATTGTTTAAGAGATAACACCATACATTGACTAAGCTGCGAGGGTGGGTTCGGGGACTAAGAAAAAGAACAATTAAAAAAAGCGTAGAATAATAATTTATATAACCACCTTTATCCTTAGCTCCTCACTCTCTGTCACCTCAGCAGTTATCTTACCCTTGTGAGCATTAACGATGGCCTTTGCCATGGAAAGCCCTATGCCATGTCCTCCTGTTTCAGAGTTTCTGGAATTATCGACTCTGTAGAACCTGTCGAAAAGATGCTCTGCGTTTTCTTTAGATAGACCTTTGGCTGAATTAACAGCATCTATTGTAATATGTCCGTTTTTCTTATTTATGTCAAGAACTATATTTCCATCCCCGGTAGAGTATTTGATAGCATTATCAAGGAGGATGGTAAGCAACTCCCTTATACTTTCTGCATCACCTTTTAAGGTGAGATTCGGTTTAATATTTGCTTCCAGTTTCTTGTTGTTTATTGTAGCAAGTCCGCTAAAAGAAGTGACAGTCTCTTTAGCCAGGTCAGACACTGAGAAATCAATAAATTTTAAGCCATCCTTCCCCTCGTCAAGTTTTGATAAATGTATAAGGTCGTTAGTCAGCTTTGCAAGCCTTCTTACCTGAGTCTTGATGTCATCTAACCATTCATTTTCACCCTCATTTATCTCCATAACTCCTATGTCAGCCTCTATGATGGCAAGAGGAGTCTTTATTTCGTGACCTGCATCAGATATGAATCTTTTTTGCCTTTCATAGCTTTTTGAGACAGGAGCGATTATTCTCTTTGAAAATGCCAAAACTATGATAAATACAGTAATCCAGCCGATAAAGGATGCAGATAGACTTACAAGAAGGAAATAATTTGCACTGGAAAGTCCATTATATACATCAAGACACATGACCGCACTATAGCCATTTAGGCTTATCTTTCCATACCTAAAATTCCTGTAAAATCCCCTATCAGAACTCCCGTTATATATTTGTTTTGCAATTTTAACACTGTCTTCATCAGAAATGGCAAATATATGCTTGGTGTCACTTGATACAGCATTTCCATCGCTATCAAAGCTAACAACGAAATATCTGCTCTCAAACTTAACCTCAGGAGATATACCATCGTCAAAATGCCTGAAATCATCCCAGTTATCATTCCAGTCACGATCTGGTGGAGCAGGTCTGGTCTCTTCAGTATTATAATTATTGGTAAGATAATTTATGGTATTGTCGGCATTGTCAATTACCTTTTTGAAGTTGATAAAGTTAATTCCCCCTACAATAAGCCCCAGTATAAGCAGGGTTACAGCCATTGAAACTGCTATCAGCTTGAACCTGAGTCTTGAAATTGCATTGTTTTTTTTCATTAGTGCAGAAAATCCTTTCTATTTTGACATAATCAGAGAGTAGCCAAGGTTTCTGGTCACCTTGATTTCGATATCAGCCCCAAGTGAAGCCAGTTTCTTTCTCAGATAAGAAATGTTTACCCAGACAACGCTGATGTCGGCTTCAGTATCAAAGCCCCAGATTTTCTCCATGAATTTCTCAGCAGAAATGAGGTTTTTAGGATAACTCATCATAAGCTCCATCATCTGAAATTCCTTGTTGGATAACTTAAATTCACCTGTCTTAGTGGATAGCACAAAGCTTGCACGGTTAAGGGAAACGTTGCCAAACTCAAGTATAGAGTCACCTTCAGCCATACGGCTCCTTGTCATAGCTCTGATTCTTGCAAGAAGCTCCTTTGGCTCAAAAGGCTTGGTCAGATAATCATTTGCACCCAAATCAAGTCCCTCCACCTTATCATCCACCTCGGATTTGGCGGTGAGTAAGAGTACAGGGATGAGGTTTCCTTTATTTCTTAGTTCCTTAAGTACGGTAAAGCCGTCTTTCTTAGGCATCATCACGTCTAAAATCACTCCGTCATAGGTGTCCACGTCAAGGTAATCAAGAGCTTCCTCACCATCAAATACAGCATCTACACTATATTTACTTGCCTCAAGTATGGCTTTTACAGCCTTTGAAAGCGATTTTTCATCCTCTGCAAGTAATAGCCTCATATTTTATCTCCTTTAGGGGTTTTTACTTATTCTAACATAAGATAAAAAGATATAAGTGTCAAGAGAATTAAATATAAGACAAATTTCAATTGCCAAAAATAAAAAATTATTTATTTAAGTTTCGTTTAAGTTTCACCTTTTATAATGACCTTAACATAAATGAACAGCAAAGAAAGGAGAAAGCCTATGAAATTTTTAGTTATACCTGCCTTTGAACCTGATGAAAAACTAATCAAGCTACTTGAAGAAGTAAGTGCCTTGAATCTATTTCAGATTATAGTTGTAGATGATGGTTCAGGAGATAAATTTAATAATATATTTGCAGAAGCAGAAAGATACGCCATAGTACTTGCACATGGTGTCAATAAAGGAAAGGGAGCGGCGCTTAAAACAGCCTTTACTTATATAAAGGGGCTTAACGTGAATGGAATAATAGTTACAGCTGATTCGGATGGACAGCACACAGTAAGCGACATAATCAAGGTTTCTGACAGTCTTAGGATAGATGAAGCAGCGATAACTACAGGAGCAAGATATTTTACAGGAAAAGTTCCTCTTAAGTCAAAGGTAGGAAATACCATAACAAAATACATTTATTTTCTCGTATCCGGACTTTTCCTAAATGATACCCAGTGTGGTCTTAGAGCCTTTAGTGTAAGCAGCATACCATTTCTACTCTCAATAAACGGAGACAGATACGAATATGAAATGAATATGCTCTTACTTGCTAAGAAAAACGGACTTAGCATAAAGGAAGTCCCAATCGAAACCGTTTACATAGATGACAATAGTGGCAGCCATTTTAGTCCTGTTAAGGATGCTGTAAAGATATACGGAGAAATACTTAGATTCACACTTTCATCTTTAGTCGCCTTCCTTACCGACTACGCGGCATACGGACTCTTAAGTATATTGTTTGCGGCTCTGCCAACATCCATAATGCTTGTACTTTCCAATGTGGGAGCAAGGCTAATAAGCAGTACCTTGAATTTTAACATAAATAAGAAGTTTGTATTTAAGCACAGTGAAAAAGGAAAGGGAAGCCTCATAAGATACTTTAGCCTTGCAGCAGGTATACTTGGATTAAATACCATTATACTTTTAGGACTAAATACCTTGTCAGGAGGCAACATTTATTTACTCAAGCTAATTGCAGAACTTGCTTGCTTTGCCATTAGTTTTACAGCACAAAAGCTCTTTGTATTTAAGATGAAAAACGAAAAAGAGAAAAAAAGTATAGCTAGATTATCAATACTAAAAAAGGAGGAAGAACCATGCGTAATAAGAAATTTCTAAAAAAACCACTGGCCCTTAGTATAGCTGCAGGACTTCTCATTGCCTCGCTTGACAGCTATGTACTGCTAAAGACCTTTGTAATACCGGAGGTACAGGCTGTAGTTGTAAAAAACACGGACACCACCATAGCACAGGCTGCTGAAAATATAGCTGCTACAGATGAGGCGGCGGGTGGCGCAGATAATACAGCCACTGATAATATGACTGCAAACGGGACAAACAATGCTGTAGCTGATGGTACTGATACAACCACAGGCACTAACACAGAGAACCAGACAGTGGCAGATAAGGCTTCTGAGAGTACGACAGCTACCAGTAATACAGAGGCTGCAACCCAAAAGACTGTGACAGATACCTCTTACAAGGACGGAAATGTAGATATAACAATAACAACAGTCAGAAAGAACAATACCACTGTATATGTGGCTGATGTCAAACTCTCAAACTCAAATTACTTAAAGACAGCCCTTGCCTATGACTCATTCGGCACAAATGTAACCGAAACCACATCATCTATGGCTTCAAACAACAATGCTATCTTAGCTGTAAACGGCGATTATTACGGAGCAGACAGAAGCGGATATGTTATTAAAAACGGTGTAATTTACAGAAATACGGTAAGAAGCGACAGCAATTATCCTGATTTGGCAGTATATAAGGATGGCTCGTTTAAGATAATTTATGAAACTGATGTGACTGCAGAGCAGCTCATAGCTGACGGAGTAGTAAACCTCTTTGCATTTGGACCTTCGCTTATAGAAAATGGTAGTATAACTGTAGACCAGAATACAGAGGTAAGACAGGCTATGACAAAGAATCCTCGTACAGCAATCGGCATAGTTGATTCTAACCACTACATCTTAGTAGTATCTGACGGAAGAACAAGCGAGAGTGAGGGACTTTCTCTCTACGAACTTGCGGAAGTTTTGCAGGAGTACGGTGCAACTACAGCTTACAACCTTGATGGTGGCGGTTCATCTACTATGTACTTCAATGGCAACATTATAAATAATCCTACAACCAACGGACATAATATATCAGAAAGAGAGGTGAGCGACATTGTTTACATTGGATATTAAAAACAAAAAAGCTACTAAAAATCTCATTATTTGTGGCGCACTTAGTCTCTTCCTTGTAGTATTTGCATATGTTTATGAAATGTTTTCTTACGGGCAGTACTCGGTGCATATGAGACTGATGTTTATCTTCCCACTTATTGCAGGAGTATTCATTTTGTTTAAGAATTCACTAAACAAGTATTTTCTTAACACAGCACTTGCAGTATTGGCGAATGGTTTCCTTGTGAAGGGAATCATCGAAATATCGGGAAGAACATCATCTTTTGACCATTTATACTTAATTTCAGCTTGTCTGCTTTTGTTTGCAGCCTTTGTATTTAAGAGAAAAAGAATTGAAGATAGTGAGTAATGCTTAAAGGAGTCGGTATACTGCCGGCTCCTTTGTAAGCTAAAGAGGGAAGTATCACTCTATAAGATAAACCTAGCAAACAGGTAGGCATATAGTTAAAACTTATAACAATACATAAAATCAAACGATTTTTCAAATGAGATATTTAGTGGTATTATAACTTCATCAAAAGAACAGACACCAATCGGATATTGCTAATGCTTTAAGCGGAGATGTCCGGTAGAGAGGTTATCATTGATTAAGAAAAGGAGATTAACATTATGAGCAAATACAAATTTGAGACCTTACAGTTACACGTTGGACAGGAGCAGGCTGACCCTACTACAGATGCAAGAGCGGTACCTATTTATCAGACTACTTCTTATGTATTTCATAACAGCAAACACGCGGCTGATAGATTTGGCTTAGCAGATCCGGGTAACATCTATGGAAGACTTACCAATTCCACCCAGGATGTACTTGAGAAGAGAATAGCTGCTCTTGAAGGTGGAAGTGCTGCTCTGGCACTGGCATCAGGTTCATCTGCAATTACTTATACTATCGAGGCTTTAGCTGCAAATGGTGGACATATAGTTGCACAGAAGACAATCTACGGAGGAAGCTACAATCTTCTTGCACATACACTTCCTCAGTTTGGAATAGAGACAACCTTTGTAGACATACACAATCTTGATGAGGTTGAGGCTGCAATTAAAGATAATACCAGAGGTATTTTCATAGAAACACTTGGCAATCCAAACAGTGATATTCCTGATATTGATGCAGTTTCTAAGCTTGCTCATAAACATGGACTTCCTGTAGTAGTTGACAATACCTTCGGAACCCCTTATTTAATCAGACCTTTTGAGCATGGTGCAGACATAGTAGTACACTCAGCTACAAAGTTCATAGGAGGACATGGAACTACTTTGGGCGGTGTAGTTGTTGAATCAGGTAAGTTTGACTGGAAGGCTAGCGGAAAGTATGGCAATATTGCAGAGCCAAACCCTAGCTACCACGGCATTTCCTTCTATGATGCTGTTGGTCCTGCTGCCTTTGTTACCTATATACGAGCAATTCTTTTAAGAGATACAGGAGCTGCAATATCTCCATTTAATGCCTTCCTTCTCTTACAGGGAGTGGAGACTCTCTCTTTACGACTTGACAGACATGTTGAGAATACCAAGAAGGTCGTAGACTTCCTTAAGAATCATCCTAAGGTTCAAAAGGTTAACCACCCATCACTCCCTGAACATCCTGACCACGAGCTTTATAAGAAGTATTTTCCAAATGGAGGTGCTTCCATATTTACTATTGAGATTAAAGGAGGAAAGGAAGAGGCTTGGAAGTTCATAGATAACCTTAAGATATTCTCCCTCCTTGCCAATGTTGCGGATGTGAAATCTCTGGTTATCCACCCTGCAACCACAACTCATTCACAGCTTAATGAGAAGGAGCTTGCTGAGCAGAATATCAAGCAAAATACAATTAGGCTTTCAATAGGAACTGAGCATATAGATGATATAATTGCGGACCTTGAAGGTGGATTTGCAGCTATATAAATAAAGTGAGATATACAGCGTTTTACAGCAATGTAAGGCGCTTTTTCTTTTTTTAAAAATCTTTTTATTTTTTTCTAAACTTTAAGGTTCAGTTTAGGTTCGTAGTTTATTATGTACTCATAAAATAAATCACATAAAAAAACGAAAGAGAAAATAATACAAAATGAAAGGAGGAAAACTTGTGGGACAGGGAACATTTCAAAGGTTTGAAATAAAGTTCTTATTAAATAAAAAACAAAAAGAAGCCGTACTTGAAGCAATGAAGCCTTATATGAAGGCAGACAGTTACGGCAACAGTACAATAAGAAATATCTACTTTGACAAACCTGATTTTTTACTCATAAGACATTCTCTTGATAAACCGATTTATAAAGAAAAGCTTAGGGTAAGAAGTTATAAAAAGGTAAATGAAGAGGATAAGGTATTCATAGAACTAAAAAAGAAATTCGATGGAATAGTTTACAAAAGGAGGATTGAAGCTAAAGAAAAAGAAGCAATGGATTACCTTTGTAAGGGAAAGAAGCTTGAGAAAGAAAGCCAGATAGGAAAAGAAATAGATTATTTCTTAGACTTCTATGGTGATATAGAGCCAAAAGTATTCCTAAGTTATGACAGACAGGCGTTCTTCGATAAAGGCAATCCTGACTTTCGAATGACATTCGATGAAAACATTCTTTGGAGGGAGGACAACTTAAGTCTAACTAGTGAGGTATACGGAAAACCAATACTTGAGGACGGGGAAGCCTTACTTGAAGTAAAATCAGAAGATACTTTCCCATTGTGGTTAGTAGAAGTTCTTAGCAAATACGGCATTTATAAAGTTTCATTTTCAAAGTACGGCAATGCCTATACAGAGATATTGAAGAACAGAAGATGGATGTTTGCAAGGGAGGTAGAATTTAACAACGAAGAAGATATGAAAGAGAGGTTGGAGTATGGATATGTTTAATAGTTTATTTAGCAGTGGAACTACCACAGCAGTTTCACCTATATCAGTTTTTATTTGTATAGGAGCAGCACTGGCGATAGGAATTTTCCTAGCCCTGGTCTACACCTATAAGAGTAGATATTCTCAGAGCTTTGTGATTACACTTGCAATGCTTCCTGCAGTAGTAAGTATGGTAATACTTTTGGTAAACGGTAATGTTGGTGCCGGAGTTGCAGTAGCAGGAACGTTCGGACTTGTAAGATTCCGTTCGGTACCTGGTACGGCGAAGGAAATAGGAGCAATCTTTCTTTCAATGGCTACAGGACTTGCAGTAGGTATGGGATTTGTAGGATATGCGGCAGCATTTGCACTGATAATGGGAGTAGTAACTCTCATTTACACAAAACTGGGATATACAATTTTTTCAGGTTCTAAGTTACAGAAGAGTCTTACAATTACAATACCTGAAAATCTTGATTACACAGATGTATTTACAGAAACACTTAATAAATATACCAAGAGCTCAAACTTACTTGGTGTAAAGACAACAAATATGGGTAGCTTATTCAAGCTTAGCTATGATGTTACCCTGAATAAGGAGGGAATAGAAAAAGAATTTATTGATGAACTTAGATGTAAAAACGGTAACTTGGAAATTCGCTTAAACCGTCCTGGAATGGGTGGAGAAGAACTTTAATTAACAAGAAAAATAATAATAAACAGCTTATAAGAAAGGAAACTAAAATTATGAAAAAGAAGATAATGATGATAGCTTTAACAGGTGGGCTTTTACTTAGTGTAACAGCTTGTAACGGAGTAGGTGCTGCCAATAGTGGCACCGCTAAACAAACAGTAGTATCTACTACTTCAAGTACGACAAGTAACTCTTCTTCAACAGGAAGCTCTATAGCAAGTAGCGGTACAAGTTCTGCATCTTCAACAACATCTTCCTCCTCTACTGCTACCGAGGCAGGTACAGTGAAGGCAGATATGTTTACAGATCGTGACAAAGATGCGTCTTACGATGAGTCAAGTGCTACCAAGGTTAATCTTAGTGAAATAAAGGATTCAACCTATACTATAACCAAGGAAGGTGTTTACATCCTTTCAGGAACCTATAAAGGACAGATAATTGTTAATGTGGCGGATACTGCTAAGGTTCAACTTGTACTTGATGGTGTGACAATTACCAATGAAAGCAGTGCTGCTATATATGTAAAAGAGGCAGACAAGGTTTTCGTAACACTAAAGGATGGTACTACAAGTACACTTACAACTTCAGGGGCCTTTATATCAACGGATGACAACAATGTAGACGGTGTAATCTTCTCAAAAGGTGACCTTACCGTAAACGGCAGTGGTTCTCTTAAGATAAGCTCTACTGCTCACGGAATAGTGGGCAAGGATGATGTTGTAGTTACAGGTGGAAACATTGATATTACTTCTACAAAGAAGGGTATCAGCGGAAAGGACAGTGTAAGGATAGCTGATGGTACTATCAATATTACAACAGGAACTGATGGTATCCACTCTGAAAACAGTGATGACACAACTAAGGGCTTCGTGTACATTGAAGGTGGCACTATTACAATAAATGCAGCTGATGATGGTATTCACGCTGGAACTACCCTTGATATAGTTGGTGGTAAGATTGACATAACCAATAGTAATGAAGGTCTTGAAGGTAAAGATGTAAATATCTCAGGCGGTGAAATAAATGTAGTGTCAAGTGATGATGGTATCAATGCAACAGCTTCTTCTGTAACAGGACAGAAGGAAAATATGCAGGCAGAAGATGCAAGTATCAATATCTCCGGTGGTAAGATAACAGTAAACGCAGAAGGAGACGGTATTGATTCTAACGGTGACCTCACAGTAAGCGGTGGTGAGACCTATGTAAGTGGTCCAACCAGGGGTGGAAACGGAGGTATCGATTATAACGGTACAGGTACAATCACAGGCGGTACTTTCATAGTAACAGAGATTCAGAGTATGACTGAGAATTTCGGTTCTTCATCAACTCAGGGTGTTGTACAGTTAAGTGTATCCAATCAGGCAGCAGGAACTACAGTCAGCATCAAAGATTCAAAGGGCAATGTACTGGCAAGCTACACACCAGCCAAAGAGTATAACAGTGTTATCATCAGTACAAAAGGCATGACACAGGGTGAGACCTATACAGTGACAGCAGGAACTACAACACAGCAGGTGACTCTTAGCCAGCTCGTAAGTGGCTCAGGCGGAATGGGTGGCATGCAGGGAGGTCCGGGAGGTAACGGAGGTCCCGGTGGAAACGGAGGTGGTCCCAGGGGAGGCTTCGGGAACGGAATGAATGGAGGCCCTGGTGGTAATGGCAACTTCGGAGGCCCAAATGGTAACGGAGGTCCAGGTGGCAATGGCAACTTCGGAGGACCAAATGGTAATGGAGGCCCAGGTGGCAATGGAAACTTTGGAGGACCAAATGGTAACGGAGGTCCGGGTGGTAATGGAAACTTCGGAGGCCCAAATGGTAATGGAGGTCCTCAGGGAAGACCGGAAGGAGCACCACCAAGCAGAGGTCAGAAGAACTGGGCTAATGGCGGTGGCACCACCAAGAATGGAATGAAAGGAGGGCAGAGAAAATCATCCGGAACAAACGGAAGTACCAATAAAGGCGGAAGCTCAAGCCAAAATGGTAAGAGAAGTACAGGTACTTCAAAAACAATCTAATCAAAATCAATTGCTTAATTAGTTTCAAAGAGACTGCGAGGGTTAAGGCTCTCGCAGTCTTTTTTTTAGTTGCATTTAAGCCCCAAAACTACACTAAAGAAAATGAACAGATTTCCCTAGCTATCTCTTTTATTTTTATAGTAAATATGGTATGATATGTGTGCTTATCTGAGTAAAAAGGAGTAACACAAATGGTTTTTTCCAGTATTTTATTTATTACAAGGTTCCTGCCACTAGTACTAGCTATTTACTTCATAGTGCCAAAGCGTATAAGGAATCTTGTTTTGTTTTTGTCAAGCATACTTTTTTATGCTTGGGGAGAACCTGTATACATATTACTTATGTGCTTTACCATAACTGTAGACTATGTATTTGGAATTATTATAGATAAACAGATATCTGCAGGTAAGAAAAACAATGCGAAGGTATCGCTTGCGGCGGCAGTAGCTATCAATCTCTTGCTGCTTGGCTACTTTAAGTACGCAAACTTTACCATAGATACCATCAATTCGCTTACAGGTGCCGGGATAGCTGCTATTAAGCTGGCTCTGCCAATAGGTATATCATTTTATACATTTCAGAGTCTATCTTATGTAATTGATGTTTACAGGGGAGATACTAAGGTACAGAAAAACATCCTTGACTTTGGAACCTATGTAACCCTTTTTCCACAGCTGATTGCAGGACCTATCGTAAGGTACCGTACAGTAGCGGAGGAAATGCAGGGAAGGGTAGAAAATAGAGCCGATTTTGCGAAGGGTATCAGCCGATTCATCTATGGTCTTGGCAAAAAAGTTCTACTTGCCAACAACGCAGGACTTCTTTGGGACAGTGTAAATGCCCTTACTGCTTCAGAGATGTCTGTGGGTAGTTTTTGGCTTGGAATCCTTGCATACACCTTCCAGATTTATTTTGATTTCTCAGGTTATTCGGATATGGCTATAGGTATGGGACTTATGTTTGGCTTTCATTTTGATGAAAACTTCAACTATCCTTATATGGCTAAGTCAATCACAGAGTTTTGGAGAAGGTGGCATATTTCGCTGTCTACCTGGTTTAAGGAATATGTGTATATTCCACTTGGAGGTAATAGGGCCGGTATTGCTAAGCAGATAAGAAATATAGTTATAGTATGGATGCTTACAGGCTTTTGGCATGGTGCGAGCTGGAACTTTGTTGCCTGGGGACTGTATTATGGAGTCATCCTGATTTTTGAAAAGGTTTTTCTTTTGAAAATAATAGAGAAGATGCCTAAGGTTGTCAGACATCTGTATACAATGTTTTTGGTTATCATTGGATGGGTACTCTTTTCCTTTGATTCATTTAAGAAGGGTGCAGAGTTTATAGCAGGAATGTTTGGACTAGGCGGTTATTCTGTTATAAATAAAGAATTTATCTATCTTTTACTTAATAACCTTGTACTTTTAATAATACTTGTAGTTGCAAGTACCGATGTGCCTAAGAGATGGATGGAAAAACTGGCAGCCAAGGACAAACCGGTATTTAAGGTGACTGGTATAATTATACTTGAAGTGATTTTAGGAATATGTGTAGCTTATTTGGTGGCATCAACCTACAATCCATTCCTGTATTTTAGGTTCTAATGGGAGATATATATGAAAATTTTTACTTTTGAAAATGCTAAGATAGCTGTATTTGGCGGGACTTTAGCTGCACTTTTCTTTGGGGCAGTGCTTCATAAGCCTACTGAATTCTCACAGTCCGAGAACAGATATTTGGAGCAGCGGCCTAAGTTTACTACAGCAAAGCTCTTTGATGGAAGCTTTATGAAGGATTATGAGACCTTTATTACAGACCAGTTTCCTGAAAGAAGCTTTTTTATGGGTGTGAAAACGGCTGTAGAGAGACTCCGAGGAAGAACAGATGACAATGGTGTGTATTTTGGCAAAGATGGCTATCTGTTCGGGAAATATGACGCTTCGCTTTTTGAGTCAGAGACCGCAAGGAACAATGAAAAAACAATAGCTGAATTTGTGAAGGCTTACGCAGACAAATTTGGTAAGGGACATTTTCAGGTGGCGTTGGCTCCCTCTTCTTCTGAGATATTAGGAGATAAGCTGCCTGCCTATGCACCTGTCTATAATCAGACAAAATTTATCGAGGATATAAAAAATGAAGCCGGGGATGAATATGTTACAGACCTCGGTGACAACCTTAAAAAGCATGCAAATGAGTACATCTATTACAGGACAGACCATCACTGGACCAGTCTTGGAGCTTACTACGGCTATGAGGCTGTTGCTAACGGACTGGGGCTTAAGGCCCAGCCTCTTGATAAACTAAAGGCTGATACAGTTACTAAGGACTTCCTTGGAACCTATGATTCTAAGGTAAATACAGGGGTTATAGGAGGGGTAATACCTGATGACATTACCTTATATTCTTCTAAAGAAATAGACAAAGCAAAGATGGTATGGGATAATGATAAGGAAAAGAGCTATGACAGTATCTATATGCAAAGTGCCTTGAAGGGGAAAGATAAGTACACGGTATTCTTTGGGGGCAACCACAGTGTTACAGATATTAAGACAGATAACAACACAGGTAAGACCCTGCTTTTAATTAAAGATAGTTTTGCTCATAGTCTTGCACCATTTTTGATAAAGGATTATGATAGAATAATAATGCTAGATTTAAGATATTTTAATAAAAGTCTTAAAAAATACATTGATGAAAATAAAATTACTGATTTACTGGTACTTTACAGTACGCCGGACTTCGCAGAGGATGCAAATATTGGCAGATTGTTGAGGTAGATATGTTAAAGAAAGCTTTAAAAATTTCACTTATAATATCATTGTTTTTTATTGCAGTGCTTGCCGCTGCTGCGTATTTGACAAAGGCTAAGAAGGATGACATAAAAAAAGAGGAAACAACTGTACCAAACAGGGTGGAGTTTGCAAAGCCTGAGGTAATAAGTGCAAAAGATATGTACAAGAAGGTTGCAAAGAAGCTTAAGGTGAAGAAGCCTGATATATATTCTATGAAGTATCAAAAGGCTGCAAAGAGTATAATCGAGAATTACAAGAAAAAGGGGAACTATACTGTAGATGCGCCTCTTCTTATCGTAAATCCTTATGGGACCAATACTACAGGTCTTTATATTTATTTTAAGCACAAATTTAGAGTAAATACCATATATTCGGTTAATGTAAAGGAAATTGACGGTAAGGAAGACGCAAAAACAAAGGACTTTCAGGGAGCATTGTACACCAATACTACCGGTATGCCGCTTGCGGAGCAGGAAGGCATAATCATAGGAATGGTACCGGGAGAGAGAAATTATGTATCGGTATACATTTATGATGAAAACAATAAAATGATAGCCAAAGCAGGGTACAGGTTAGATATTCCTGAGGCTGAAACCGTGACTATGAAGACTCTTGATGCTTCTCTTGAAAGAGAGGTTACCCAGCTTTCGGATGGGTTGTTTGCTGTATTTGGACTCGATGATAACGGCAGGAAAGAAAAACACATATTATTCTATGATAACTACGGCATTATAAGAGCTGAGTTACCTCTTGTAAAAGGTGGAGGAGCTGCTGAGACCAATATAGCACAGATTGATGACAAGCTTTTTTACGCAGTTGATAATAACAGGTTTGCCGTTATTGACAGATTTGGCAAGGTTGAGAAGTTTATTCCACTTGAAGGCGGAGCCACAGCACTTGGAGATATGGACTTAAATACTGGTATAAGGAAGGCTGTAACCCTGTCAAGAAGAAACGGAAATGACGGAATTTTCTCGGTAGACATCTTGGAGGGCAAATCCAAGGAGATAGTAAACTTTAACAAACTTTTTTCTGCTTACTATAAGAAAGGCGGTTCCAAGTTAAAGTTTACCTCAGTGCAGTTTATTAATGATAATGACTTGATTGTAAGTGAGAAGAACACCTCGTCCATTGTTAGGATTAACAATGTTTTCAGAAATCCTAAGATAAAGGGAGTTATTTCAGGCACTAATGACCTGAAATCAGCTTATGGTGATGCGTTCTACAGTAAGGATGGAGACTTTGTCAGCCAGAAAAAGCAAAGTACGGCCTATGTAGATAAGAGCGAAAAGCTTGGTAAGAAACAGTATCATCTGATAGTGTTTGACAATAACTCAGGCGGCTTGAATTCCTTTAGCTACAAGTATCTGGTAGATGGGGAGAAGATGACGTATAGCCTTGAAAACAGTGTTGAACTCCCTTATTCCGCTGAGAATGGAAGTGCTTCCCTTAATCAGGGTTATCTTATAGCGGCCTCTACTGGAAGCGGTAGCTTTGAGGAGTACAATCCGGACGGATATAAGCTTGCAAGCTATAGTTTTAAGAACAAGAAAAAGGCCTACAGGGTGTATAAGCATAGTATGAAAGGCAGTTGGTTTACCAAGTAATGGAATTTAATGAATTTATTAGTGATAAAAAGATACTCTCAGGTATAGGAAAGTTTAGATTTAAGAGACCAACCCCTGTTCAGGAGGCGGTTTATGCCAAGGTGCTTGAGGGGGGCAGCTATTTTGTGCAGGCTCCTACAGGTTCGGGCAAGACCTTGGCTTATTTACTTCCTTTATTCGAGAAGTATAAAAATGTGGAAAGGGAGAACAAGGTTATTATAGCGGCTCCTACTACAGAGCTTGCTTTGCAGATACATAGACAGGCTGAGCTTGTCAGAGGAAATACCGGGGTTGGCCTTCATTCAGTCTGTCTCGGTGGAAATGCAAGCATAATAAGGCAGATTGAAAACCTCAAAAAGAAGCCTCAGATTATTGTGGGTACACCGGGACGAATAATAGAGCTAATCAGAAAAAGAAAAATTGCAGCACATTTGGTTAAAACTTTAGTGCTTGATGAGGGCGACAGACTCTTTGATAAGAACAATAAGGAGACTACGGATGTACTTATCAAATGCCTTGTAAGAGACAGACAGCTTTTGTTGTTCTCTGCTACCCAGACAAGGGCAGCTCTTGATGGAGCTAGGGCTTGGGCTCCCGACATAGAGGAGATTAGTGCTGACGGAGGAAGGGAAATCCCAGCCAATATAAAGCATTGGTATGTTGTTTGTGAAAAAAGAAACAAGCTTGAAATTCTTCGTGGTACTACAGGGGCAATAAGGACAAGGAAGGCGATTATCTTTGTAAATGGTACTTATGATATAGAAGAAACCTATAAGAAGCTTGCCCACCACCACTATCAGGTGGATTTTATAGGAGGAGAGCGTACCAAGGAAGAGAGAAAGAAGGCTATGCAGGGATTTTCTCATGGGAAGCTTAAGTACCTGATAGCTACTGATATAGCTGCGAGAGGCTTACAGTTTGATGATGTAGATACAGTTTTCCATGTAAATCTACCTGAGGACGCCGATACCTATCTTCACAGGGCAGGTAGGACAGGGCGTGCAGGCAGGGTGGGAAGGAACTTGATTATCATAACAGAGAGGGAACTTCCTCTTATCAAAAAGTATGAAAAGGCACTTGGAATCAAGTTTTCCCAGAAGTTTTACTATAATGGTAAGCTAATGGATGTGAAGAAGGAAGATAGGAGAAATGACGGCTGAAATTTATGTAACAAAAGTGTAATTGTCAATTAAAAAAGGACATTTCCAAAATGGAGATGTCCTTTTTTATAAAACTTAATAAGAATCAAATCCTCTAAGCATCCTTGCCCTGTTAGGGTGGCGGAGCTTTCTAAGAGCCTTTGCTTCTATCTGTCTGATACGCTCTCTGGTTACATTAAATTCTTTACCTACCTCTTCAAGAGTTCTGGTTCTTCCATCAAGAAGACCAAATCTAAGCACGAGTACCCTCTGTTCCCTTTCGGAAAGGGTAGTAAGAAGCTTTTTAATCTGATCCTGAAGCATAGTGTAGGTAGCAGCTTCTTCAGGGCCCATTATAGTATCATCTTTGATAAAATCGCCAAGATGGCTGTCGTCCTCTTCTCCGATAGGAGTATCAAGTGATATAGGATCAGCGGAAATCTTCATTATTTCACGCACCTTTTCTACAGGAAGATTCATCTGTGCTGCAATTTCCTCCTCGGTAGGTTCACGCCCTAGTTCCTGAAGCAGGCTCCTGGATACTCTGTAAGCCTTGTTGATAACCTCTGACATATGCACAGGTATACGTATTGTTCTTGACTGGTCCGCTATAGAACGTGTGATTGCCTGCCTTATCCACCAGGTAGCATAAGTACTGAATTTATAGCCCTTGGTATAATCAAACTTATCTACTGCTTTGATGAGTCCAAGATTTCCTTCCTGTATTAGGTCGAGGAAGGAAAGACCACGTCCTACATACTTCTTTGCTATACTTACAACAAGCCTGAGATTGGACTCTGTAAGCCTGTCTGAAGCATCCTGATCACCTTGGGCTATTTTCTTTGCAAGTTCAACCTCCTCTTCCATACTTAGAAGAGGGTAGTTACCGATTTCCTTAAGATAAATCTTCACAGGATCATCTGACATTATAGATAGAGTAATGTCATCTCCTATATCAAGGTCTGCATCGTCATCAACTTCAGGAAGTGAATCATCAAAGAGATCGTCATCCATATCGTTGATGTTCATAATGGTAACGCCGTTGCTCTCGAGATAGTCATAGATTTTCTCGTAGTGGCTGGCGTCAATGTTAAGACTCTTAAAATAATCATTTAACTTATCGGACTCGATTACATCTTTATTCTTTTTTGCAATTTGAAGAAGTCCTTCTAATTTTGTTAAAAAATCATCCTTTGCCACAGCGGTGGTATTCTCTGGTTTTGTGTTTTCAGCTGCCATAGTAGTTTTCTTGGTTGTTTTTTTAGTAGTTTTCTTTGCAGCAGTTTCTTTTTTTGTTTCTTTTGTTTCTTTTGTTTCTTTTTTAACTTCTTTCGTTTCTTTTTTTACTTCTTTACTTTCTTTATCTTTAGCATTGGAAGCCATTAGCACCATTCCTTTCAAATCTCACTCTTAATTTTTGAGCGTAAACATTTGTAATTATACCATAAATATAAACTAAAATCCAATACAAATTTAAAAAATGAAGCAGCGCATAAAATTTGAATATTTTAGCTGAAAGTGGTAAAATGTAAAAGACTAATGAAAAATGATGAGATTAATGGAGGTATATATACATCTATGAGTCGTGATAATGGACAAAGTCAGATTATTGACTTAAAAAATGAAGGCTCTGTAAAGAGGGTAATTGGTGTAGTCAGCGGAAAGGGTGGAGTAGGCAAGTCATTCGTCACCTCAAGGCTTGCGGCGATATTTCAAAAGAAAGGTTACAATTCAGCAGTTCTTGATGCGGATATAACCGGACCATCCATTCCAAGGTGCTTTGGCTTAAAAAATAAGGCAGAGGCAAATGAAAACGGAATACAGCCGGAGCTTACCAAGGGCGGAATTCAGGTAATGTCTGTGAACCTGCTTTTGGACGAAGAATCAGTCCCTGTTGTCTGGAGAGGACCTATAATAGCAGGCACAGTTAAGCAGTTCTGGTCAGAAGTAGACTGGAAAGATGTGGAGTACATGTTTGTAGACATGCCACCTGGTACAGGTGATGTGCCACTTACTGTATTTCAGTCACTGCCTGTTGACGGCATAATCATCGTTACCTCTCCTTCTGAACTGGTATCTATGATAGTTGAGAAAGCTGTAAATATGGCTAATGCTATGGAAATACCTGTACTTGGAATAGTTGAGAACTACAGCTATATCAAATGCCCGGACTGCGGTAAGCTTATCTATCCGTTTGGAGAAGGAAAGACGGATGATGTTGGCCTTAAATACGGCATTCCGGTGCTTTCAAGACTTCCAATGGACAGCAGGATAGCGGATGCTATGGACAACGGTAAGGTTGAAGAACTTGAACTTGATGTACTTGGTGAAACAGCAGATACAATTGAGTTTTTACTTAGAAATGTAGACCACAGCATAGACAGGGAAGAATATGGTGAGAATCATAAGGTAGCAATCGCTCTTGATGAGGATGAAAAGTTTGTAGGTAAGCTTGTTAATGCTCATAAGTTTGTCGTTGCAGATACAAAGGGTAAGAAAATCCTTGAAAGGACTACGCTTGAGGCAGTTTCACCTGAGGAAGCTGTAGCTGCACTTAAAAAAGCAGGCGTGGATATGGTTATCTGCAGCGGTATTGATAAGCACCTAAGGGCTTCCCTTGCAGACAATGCAATGGCTTCAGTCCCTGTACTTAAGGGTGAAGTAGAGGATATACTCGCTAATTTCTTAAACGGACAATACAATAAGGCCTAAAAACTTTTTATTTTACATTTATAGTCTGTTGTGATAAAATGTGGGCAGTTAAAGTAAACAAAAATTTAATAGCATCATACTGATGCGGAATGGAGAATAATATGTATTTAGTATCAGCAAAAGATATGTTAGTTAAGGCAAAAGCAGGACATTATGCTGTAGGCCAGTTCAATATCAATAACTTAGAGTGGACAAAGGCCATCCTTATGACTGCTGAAGAACTTAAAAGTCCTGTTATCCTTGGTGTATCTGAAGGTGCTGGAAAGTACATGGGTGGATACAATGCGGTTGTAGGTATGGTAAATGGTTTACTTAAGGATCTTAAGATATCCGTACCTGTTGCTCTTCACCTTGACCACGGCTCATTTGAAGGCTGCTACAAGTGTCTTGATGCAGGATTTTCTTCAATTATGTTTGATGGTTCACATTATCCTATTGATGAGAATGTAGCAAAGACAACAGAGCTCGTTGCAGCTGCTCATAAGATGGGTGTTTCCATTGAGGCAGAAGTTGGCTCCATTGGTGGAGAAGAAGATGGTGTAATTGGTATGGGTGAATGTGCTGATCCTGAAGAATGCAAGAGAGTTGCTGACCTTGGAGTAGACTTCCTTGCAGCTGGTATTGGTAACATCCACGGAGTATATCCTCCAAACTGGAAGGGTCTTTCATTTGAAACTCTTGATGCTATCCAAAAGAAGACAGGAATCCTTCCACTTGTGCTCCACGGCGGTACAGGCATTCCTGCGGACATGATTAAAAAGGCTATCGAGCTTGGTGTATCTAAGATTAATGTTAATACAGAGTGCCAGATATCATTTACAGCAGCAACAAGGGAGTACTTTGAAGCAAACAAGGATAAGGCAAGTAAGGGATTTGACCCTCGTAAGGTGCTTGCTCCGGGCTTTGAAGCTATCAAGGCTACAGTTAAAGAGAAGATGGAACTCTTTGGTTCAGTAGGAAAAGCTGAATAAGAGAAATTACTCTTTGAGTTAAGGTTTAATTTACTTTGCCACATCAGGGTGGAGGTTTTGGTATGGGTATTTTGTACTTAAACTTAACCGGGATGTGGCTGTTTTATTAGAAATAGGAGTTGTTTTTTGATGTGGATTGCTAACAATTGGAAAGAATATGAAGTCCTGGATTGTTCGTCAGGAGAAAAGCTCGAAAACTGGGGTGGATATTCTCTTATTCGTCCTGATCCTCAGGTGATTTGGGATACAGAAAAGACGCTTAAGGAGTGGAAAAGACCATCTGCCCACTACCATAGAAGCAACCGTGGAGGTGGGGAATGGGAGTTTTTTAACCTCCCTGAACAGTGGAATATTCATTACAGAGACTTGACCTTCAATCTGAAGCCTTTTAGCTTCAAGCACACAGGACTCTTTCCGGAACAGGCTGTAAACTGGGACTGGTTTTCCGATATTATAAATAAGAGCAGGAAAAAACTCAAGGTTCTAAACCTCTTTGCCTACACCGGAGGAGCGACAGTTGCAGCAGCAAAGGCTGGAGCCGAAGTAGTTCATGTAGATGCTGCTAAGGGGATGGTAGCCTGGGCAAAGGAAAATGCAAAGCTCTCAGGACTTGAAGAGGCTCCTATTCGCTACATAGTGGATGACTGTGTCAAATTTGTAGAAAGAGAAATAAGACGCGGCAATCACTATGATGGAATAATAATGGATCCTCCTTCCTACGGAAGAGGGCCTAAGGGTGAAATATGGAAGATCGAAGAGGCTGTATATCCTTTTGTTAAGAAGTGTACGGAACTTTTACATAAGGAGAGCAAATTCTTCCTTATCAACAGTTACACTACCGGTCTTCAGCCTGCAGTGCTTAGCTATATGCTTAATACTGCAATCACAGATAAGTTTGGCGGCAGGGTAATGGCTGAAGAGATTGGACTTCCGGTAAAGAAAAATGGCTTGGTGCTTCCTTGTGGGGCATCGGGAAGGTGGATAGGAGAATAATGGAAAACAATACAGAAGATATCAAAGAAAAAAAGAAATGGGATAAAAAGTCTGTTTTTAAAGAAATTAGAGACTATGTGTTTCTAATTGCGCTGGCTTTTGTATTAGCATTTTTGATGAATAAATTTGTATATGCAAATGCAGAAGTTCCAACAGGCTCTATGCTTCCTGTCGTTGAACCGGGTGACAGACTGATAGTAAACAGGCTGGCTTACCTTTTTGAAGACCCTAAAAGGGGAGATATAGTGATGTTTGCTTATCCTGACGATGAAAGTGAAAATTACCTAAAAAGAATCATAGGACTTCCGGGAGAGAAGGTTGAGATTAAGAAAGGACTTGTCTATATTAATGACAGTAAAAAGCCTTTGTCAGAGCCTTATCTTAACGATCCTCCAAATGGGGATTTTGGGCCTTATACAGTTCCAAAAGGATGTTACTTTATGCTTGGGGACAATAGGGATGAAAGTAAGGATGCAAGGTATTGGGATAATAAGTATGTAAAGAAAGAAAAAATTGTTGGAAAGGCTTGGCTTAAATACTACCCGCACTTTACTTTCTTACATTCAGCAGAATACTCGGAAAGTAACTAAATATGAATGGAGCTATGAGAGGGGACTCTAAGTATAAGTTAATTTCCTTCCTATGCGGAATGCTGATTGCTGCCATATTATGCTTACAGTTCCCGGGCATAACAGCAGAGGCAAAAACTAAGACAAGAACAAGCGCAAATGCAAAACCAAAGACAACATTGATACTGGGTGACAGCATCGCATACGGAATGGCTCTTGGTAAAAACTACGGTACGGGAGTAGATAACCCTGATACAGTATATTGGCTGGCTGAGGGCGGCGTAACCATCAACTTTATATATCCTAATTTTAAAATTCATTTAGGTAGAAAAATGCCAAGGAAGGTTGTTAACACTTTCACTAATACAAGAAATTTTGACCTTATTAAGGAAGTAAAGAAAAAGAAGATAGAAGACATTGTTGTAGTTCTTGGTGCCAATTGGCCTGGTAGAAAGGCTGCAAAGAACACCGTGAACTGTCTTAAGAAGCTGGCAAAGAAAAGCGGTTGCAGAGTTTACTACGTAAACATTCTTCCCTATGTACATAAAGGAAGATACAAGGATAAGTCACGGCTGATGGCAGAGCATAACAGCACTGCGAGAGAAGGCTTTAAGAATACAGACATCGTTTACATAGATGCATATGGTATTGCAAAGTCGGTGAAGAATTACAGAAATTGTACCTGGGATGGAATTCATTATTCCAAAAAGGTGCATAATCCGGTATTTAAGGCAATTCTTTCTGTTATAGAAAAGAATAAGGCTAAGGCCACCCTTCTTGCCAAAAAGAAAGGTAAGAAGAAAAGACAGATAGAAAGAGTAAGCAATGTATTAAAAGATTGATTGAAGTATGGGCTTAAGGAGGTATGTGTCTATGAATGAAAACAAGAGATACAAGCTTTTTAAGCTCATTTTGATTATTACGATATTAAATGTGTTTGGGATTTTCTTATATGAAAATGTTGTTGGAACAGGGCTCTTTAAGGGCAAGCCTGAATTCTACATTGAGACAATCAAGCCCGAGGGTAAGAGCACTACATTGAATGAAACTGATGGGAATGAAATATCCTCTTATGTTAGCAGTGATAAGCCTGGAAACCATGGAGATGCCGTACTTATTATAGGTGATAGTAATATTTATCTTATGAGCCGCAACAAAAGGGAATATGAAAAGAAGTATGACAGAAAAGTGTACTGGCTTGCAGAAAGTGGTGCAGGAGCAGGGCTGATTGGCGACGACCTGGTTGTAAAGCTTGGGTTAATTAATCCTGACTATACAGAGAATTCCCTAACAACAGCAGATAAGACTGATGTCTTAAAAGAAATGAGAGAGAAATCGATAGGCAATATCGTGGTAATGCTTGGAGTAAACAGTCTTGGTGAGGGTTATGCCAAGGATTTGAGCGGAAAGCTTAAGAAAATCTCCAAAACTACAGGAGCAAAAGTTAGCTATATATCTATCCTGCCATATATAGATAAGTCAAAATACCACATATCTTTGGCTGACATACTAAAGTTCAATTCACTTATGAAAGAAGAACTTAAGGATACAAATATAAGATATATTGATGCTTATGCAATTGTAGAAAGTATCGAGGGCTATAAAAATGAGACTAGTGACGGTCTACATTATAGCAAGAAAATATATGACAATTTATTTGATAAAATAATAAAAATAATTGTAGAAAATAACTAAAATTATATTTTTATTAAATAAAAGCTTGATAATACGCCATCTTTGGCGTATAATGGCAATGTTGTGGCATGATAGCTAAGAAGCGGAGGTTGCCGAGAATACTGCAAAAGCGGGTTTTGGGTTTTTCGTGGAGCGAATGTCAAGAGGCCGAAAGGTCTGTAAACCTGGCGACAAGTCACTGTACAGAAAACAACTAATATGTTCTACAGAGTAGGGCGTGGTGTGATTATCAGTATGTTTATGATTATGAAACACCCGGGTGTGTGTACAGTCACCGCTTGTCGTACTAAATACGTGATGATTCACGAAAGTGCGAAAAGGAGGCGACTTTTTTTATGGCAAGTCAAGTAATGAGAATTACATTAAAAGCGTACGATCATCAGCTTATCGACAGTTCAGCAGCAAAGATTGTTGATACTGTAAAGAAGGCTGGGGCAAAGGTAAGTGGTCCTGTACCTCTTCCAACAAAGAAAGAGATAGTTACAATACTTCGTGCGGTGCACAAGTATAAGGACTCCAGAGAACAGTTTGAGCAGAGAACCCACAAGAGACTCATCGATGTTTTCGAGCCTAACCAGAAACTGGTTGACGCATTATCAAGACTTGATGTTCCTGCAGGTGTTGAAATCAAAATCAACATGAAGAATAAGTAGGAAACAAATTTAGCAAGATCCTTAGGGTTATGGATAGAGAGAAAACTCCTATTTAAGCCATCTAGGATGACCGGAGAGCTCCGGTCCGCTGTAGATTAACAGGAGGTAAAGAGATGAAGAAAGCAATACTTGCTACAAAAATCGGTATGACACAGATTTTTGCTGAAGATGGTTCATTAATTCCTGTAACTGTATTAAAGGCTGATCCTGCTGTAGTAACTCAGGTTAAGACAGTAGAAAATGATGGCTATAGCGCAGTTCAGGTAGGTTTTGGTGAGATTCGCGAGAAACTCGTTAATAAGCCAAAGAAAGGACACTTTGCTAAGGCAGGCGTTCCTGTAAAGAGATTTTTAAGAGAATTCAAACTTGAGGATGCTGAGAATTACAAGGCTGGAGACGAAATCAAAGCAGATGTATTTGCATCAGGCGATAAGGTTGATGTAACTGCTACATCTAAGGGTAAAGGTTTCCAGGGTGCTATTCACAGACACGGTCTTCACAGAGGACCTATGACTCACGGTTCTAAGTACCACAGACATGCTGGTTCTAACGGTGCTTGTTCTGATCCTAGTAAGGTATTCAAGGGTAAGAAGATGGCCGGACATATGGGACACGTTAGGGTTACAGTTCAGAATCTTGAGGTAGTGAGAGTTGACGTAGAGAAGAACATGATCCTTGTTAAGGGAGCTGTTCCTGGCTCTAAGAAGGCACTTGTAATGATTAAGAACACTACAAGAAAAACTAAATAATATAACCTGACGGGAAGGAGGAAATATAAATGGCAAACATATCTGTATTAAATATGGAAGGCAAAGAAGTTGGAACATTAGAACTTAATGATGCAATCTTTGCAGTAGAAGTAAAAGAGCATCTGATGCATAGAGCAGTTGTTTTACAGCTTGCTAACAACCGTCAGGGTACACAGAGTGCTAAGACACGTGCGGCAGTTCGTGGAGGCGGAAGAAAGCCTTGGAGACAGAAGGGAACCGGTCACGCTAGACAGGGATCTATCAGAAGCCCACAGTGGAAGGGCGGCGGTGTTGTATTTGCACCACAGCCAAGAGATTATTCATTTAAGATGAATAGAAAAGAGAAGCAGGCAGCTATCTGCTCAGCACTCACAACAAAGTTAAATGAGAATAAGCTTATCGTGCTTGATGAGTTCAAGCTTGGTGAGATTAAGACAAAGGCTGCAAAGAAGGTTTTAGAGGATATTAAGGCTAACAAGGCTCTTATTATTCTTGGTGAGAAGGAAGAGAACGTAATTCTTTCTGCTAGAAACCTTGAGTCAGTTGCAACAACTTTGACCAATAGCATCAGTGTATATGATATCTTAAATCATGACAGCCTTGTTATTACAAAGGATGCTGTTTCAAAGATTGAGGAGGTATACGCATAATGGCAGATATTAAATATTATGACGTTATTTTGAAGCCTATCATCACTGAAAAGAGTATGAACGGCATGGCAGAGAAGAAATATGCTTTCTCTGTAAATCCTGAAGCTACCAAGACTCAGATTAAGGAAGCTGTAGAGAAGATGTTCGCCGGAACAAAGGTTGTTAAGGTAAACACAGTAAATGCAGACGGAAAAGTAAAGAGACGTGGAGTAACTTACGGAAGAACTGCTAAGACAAAGAAGGCTTATGTAAAGCTTTCAGAGGATAGCAAGGATA
Source organism: Catonella sp. (assembly GCF_057250765.1). Classification (NCBI taxonomy): domain Bacteria; kingdom Bacillati; phylum Bacillota; class Clostridia; order Lachnospirales; family Lachnospiraceae; genus Catonella; species Catonella sp. The sequence goes on along the minus strand of NZ_DBHIEC010000010.1, from coordinate 74,836 downwards.
TCGAGATCTTCCAGGGATTATAATTAACAAATAGTATGGCACGCAGCCGATAACAGCGACTTAGGGTGAAAGCCTTAAGATGAAAGGAGTTTTATAATGGGAATTAAGAAATTCGGCCCATATACACCTTCCAGACGTAATATGACCGGTTTAGACTATGCAGAGATTACAAAGTCAACTCCGGAGAAGTCTTTGTGTGTATCACTTAAGAAGAATTCAGGCCGTAACAATCAGGGTAAGATTACAGTAAGACATAGAGGAGGCGGATCACGCAGACTTTATAGAATTATTGATTTTAAGAGAAGAAAAGATGGAATCCCTGCAAAGGTTGTTGCTATTGAGTACGATCCAAACCGTACAGCAAACATAGCACTCTTACATTATGCAGACGGTGAGAAGGCTTATATCCTTGCTCCTGTAGGCTTAACAGTAGGAACAACACTTATGAACGGTGCTGAGGCTGAAGTAAGAGTAGGAAATTGTCTTCCTCTTTCATCAATTCCGGTTGGTTCAAATATTCACAATATAGAGTTATATCCTGGCAAGGGTGGACAGTTAGTTCGTGCAGCAGGTAATGCAGCTCAGCTTATGGCTAAGGAAGGCAAGTATGCTACACTTAGAATGCCATCCGGAGAAATGAGAATGGTACCTGTAGAGTGCCGTGCTACTATCGGTCAGGTTGGAAATATTGAGCATGAACTTGTAAATGTTGGTAAAGCAGGACGTACACGTAATAAAGGTTTCAGACCTACAGTTCGTGGTTCTGTCATGAACCCTAATGACCATCCACACGGTGGTGGTGAAGGTAAAACAGGAATTGGTCGTCCGGGCCCTGTAACACCTTGGGGTAAACCTGCTCTTGGTCTTAAGACAAGAAAGAGCAATAAGAGGTCCAATAAGTTAATCGTAAGAAGACGCGATGGTAAGGGACTTAAATAATAGATTATAAGGAGGTTTAATCATGGCAAGATCACTTAAAAAGGGACCATTTGCTGATGGACATTTATTAAAGAAGATAGATGCTCTTAACGCTGCCGGTGATAAGAGCGTAGTTAAGACTTGGTCACGTCGTTCAACAATTTTCCCTTCATTCGTTGGACACACAATAGCTGTTCACGACGGAAGAAAGCATGTGCCTGTATATGTTACAGAAGACATGGTAGGACACAAGCTTGGAGAATTCGTACCAACAAGGTCTTACAGAGGACATGGTAAAGACGAAAAGAGAATGTAATAAAATATTTCCATAAAACTGAAAGGAGGTACATCCATGGCAAAAGGACATAGATCCCAGATCAAAAGAGAAAGAAATGAGAACAACAGAGAAATGAGACCACACGCAAAGTTATCTTATGCCAGAGTTTCAACTCAGAAGGCTTGTTTCGTTCTTGATGCGATCAGAGGCAAGGATGTAAATACAGCACTCGGTATATTAGCATACAACCCAAGATATGCTTCAACAGTAATAGAAAAGTTACTTAAATCTGCAATTGCAAATGCAGAGGTTAAAGGTCTTAACCGCGACAACCTTTTCGTTGAGGAGTGTTTCGCAGGAGATGGCCCAATCATGAAGAGAGTACAGCCAAGGGCAAGAGGAAGCGCATACCGCATCTTCAAGAGAATGAGTCATATAACTGTAATTCTTAACGAGAAGTAATAAGAAAGGAGAGTTAAGACCAAATGGGACAGAAAGTTAATCCTCACGGTATAAGAGTTGGTGTAATCAAAGACTGGTCATCAAAATGGTATGCCGGTAAAGATTTCGCAGACTTCCTTGTAGAAGATTATAAGATTAGAGAATTTCTTAAGAAGAAACTCTATGATGCAGGAGTAGGCAGTATTGATATAGAAAGAACATCTGACAGAGTTATCATTATCGTTAGCACATCACAGCCGGGTATCGTAATCGGTAAGGGTGGTGCAGATGTTGACAGATTAAAGGTAGAGGTTCAGAAGTTAAGCAAGCAGAAGGTAGACCTTAAGGTTAAAGAAATTAAGAAGGCTGACTTAAATGCACAGTTAGTTGCAGAGAAGATAGCTAAGGATCTTGAAGCCCGTATTTCCTTCAGACGTGCAATGAAGTCTGCTATGGGAAGAACAATGAAGAATGGTGCTAAGGGTATAAAGACAAGCGTATCCGGTCGTCTTGGCGGTGCTGATATGGCTCGTACAGAGTTCTATAGCGAGGGAACTATTCCTCTTCAGACACTTCGTGCAGACATCGAGTATGGTTTTGCAGAGGCTGACACAACCTATGGTAAGGTTGGTGTTAAGTGCTGGATCTACCTTGGAGAAGTTCTTCCTACTAAGGGAAACAACAAAAAGGAAGGGAGCGATAAATAATGTTAATGCCTAAAAGAGTAAAGCATCGTAAGCAGTTCCGTGGCTCTATGAAGGGCGCTGCTCACAGAGGCAATACTATATCAAATGGAGAGTTCGGTATCGTTGCACTTGAGCCATCTTGGGTTAAGTCAAATCAGATAGAAGCAGCCAGAATTGCTATGACTCGTTACATTAAGCGTGGTGGTAAGGTTTGGATTAAGATATTCCCTGATAAGCCGGTTACTATTCAGCCTGCTGAAACTCGAATGGGTTCAGGTAAAGGTTCCCTTGACTACTGGGTAGCAGTTGTTAAGCCTGGCAGAGTAATGTTTGAAATTGGTGGAGTTGATGAGGTTATAGCAAGAGAGGCGCTTCGTCTCGCTATGCACAAGCTTCCACTTAAGTGTAAAGTAGTATCTAAAGCAGATTTAGAAGGAGGTGCTGAATAATGAAAAGTACAAAGTATGTTCAGGACCTTAATGGTAAGACACAGGTTGAGCTTAATGAAGAATTGGTTGCTGCAAAGAAGGAGCTTTTCAACTTAAGATTCCAGAATGCAACCAACCAGCTTGATAATACAAGCCGTATTAGAGAAGTTAGAAAGAATATCGCAAGAATTCAGACTGTTTTAACAAGACAGGCTAACTAACTTAGGTAATTAATCCGAAGAAAGGAGACATACTCGTGGAAGAGAGAAATCTTAGAAAAGTGCGTACCGGCAAGGTAGTTAGCGATAAGATGGACAAGACTATCGTTGTTGCAGTTATAGATAATGTGAAGCACCCACTGTATGGTAAGATCGTTAAGAGAACTCGTAAGCTTTACGCTGAGGATGCTAACAACGAGTGCCATGTAGGTGACAGAGTTAAAGTTATGGAGACCAGACCTCTGTCAAAGACAAAGAGATGGAGACTTGTTGAAATAGTTGAAAGAGCAAAATAATTATCCCATCTTTTAATATTTGAAAGGAGTGCTAGTAATGGTACAGCAGGAAACCAGATTGGCAGTTGCTGATAATACCGGTGCAAAAGAGCTTCTTTGCATTCGTGTTATGGGTGGCTCGACCAGAAGATATGCAGCTATAGGCGATATAATCGTTGCCAGCGTTAAAGATGCAACACCAGGCGGAGTTGTTAAAAAGGGTGACGTTGTAAAGGCTGTTGTAGTTCGTACTAAGAAGGGCTGCCGTAGAAAAGACGGTTCTTACATAAAGTTCGATGAGAATGCAGCAGTTATAATAAAGGAAGACAAGACACCAACCGGAACTCGTATATTTGGACCAGTAGCAAGAGAGCTTCGTGAAAAACACTTCATGAAGATCGTATCACTTGCTCCGGAAGTTTTATAAGGAGGTGTAAGAGTGGCTACCAGTAAGATTAAAAAGGGTGATACCGTTAAGGTAATCACAGGAAAATACAAGGGCACCGAAGGAAAAGTTATCTCCGTTAAGGAAGGTAAGGTAATCGTTGAAGGTGTTAACATGGTAACAAAGCATAAGAAAGCATCACAGAGCAATCCTAACGGCGGTCTCGTACACGAGGAAGCTGCTATAGATATCTCTAATGTTATGTATGTTGCAAAGGGCAAGGTAACAAGAGTTGGATTTACTATGCAGGGTGACAAGAAAGTCCGCGTAGCTAAAGCAACAGGCGATATCATTGACTAAAACGGAAGGAGGTATTTATAGTGAACAGGTTAAGAGAAACCTACGATAAGGAAATTGCACCTGCTTTACAGAAAAAGTTCGGTTATAAGAATGTAATGCAGATTCCAAAGCTTGATAAGGTAGTTATCAATATGGGTGTTGGTGAGGCTAAAGAGAACGCTAAGGTTCTTGAGACAGCTGCTAATGACCTTGGAATAATTACAGGACAGAAAGCTGTATATACAAAGGCTAAGAAGTCTGTCGCAAACTTCAAACTCCGTGAGGGAATGCCAATCGGATGTAAAGTTACTCTTAGAGGTGACAGAATGTATGAGTTCGTTGACCGTCTCATCAATCTTGCACTTCCACGAGTACGTGACTTCAGAGGTGTTAATCCTAATGCTTTTGATGGTAGAGGTGATTATGCACTTGGTCTTAAGGAACAGCTTATTTTCCCTGAGATTGAGTATGATAAAGTAGACAAGGTAAGAGGTATGGACGTAATTTTCGTTACTACCGCTGAAACAGATGAAGAGGCAAGAGAGCTCCTTAGAGCATTCGGAATGCCTTTTGCAAAGTAATTAAGGAGGAAACATGGCTAAGTTATCAATGAAACTTAAGCAGGAAAGACCTGCAAAGTTCTCTACCAGGGAATATACACGTTGCAAAATCTGTGGCCGTCCTCATGCTTATTTAAGAAAATACGGAATCTGCAGAATCTGCTTCCGTGAATTAGCTTATAAAGGACAGATCCCAGGCGTGAAGAAAGCCAGCTGGTAATATTAGGAAGGAGGTTAGATAAATGACAACAAGTGATCCAATTGCTGATATGCTTACAAGAATCCGTAATGCAAATACGGCTAAACACGATGAGGTTGATGTACCTGCTTCCAATATGAAGGTATCAATCGCAGAGATCCTCTTAAGAGAGGGTTATATAAAGAGTTTTGCTATCAATGAGGTTAATGGCTTCAAGAATATCCACATCGAGCTTAAGTACGGTAAGGATAAGAATGAAAAGGTTATTAACGGATTAAAGAGAATCTCAAAGCCTGGTTATAGAGTATATGCTAACTGTGCAGACCTTCCAAAGGTTCTTGGTGGTCTCGGAGTTGCTATCGTATCTACTAACAAGGGTGTTATCACTGACAAAGAGGCTAGAAGCTTCGGAGTTGGTGGAGAAGTTCTTGCATTTGTTTGGTAATTAGTATCTGATAACAAGCAGAATAATCTGCAAAAAAATAAAAATGGAGGTGCGGGCATGTCACGTATAGGAAGAATGCCTATCGCAGTACCGGCAGGAGTTACTGTTGATATTGCAGAAAATAATAAAGTGACTGTAAAAGGTCCTAAGGGAACACTTGAGAGAGTGCTTCCTAAAGAAATGATAATCAAGCTTGAAAATGGTGAGATTGTTGTTACAAGACCTAATGAATTGAAGAAGATGAAATCTCTTCATGGACTTACAAGAACACTTATTAATAACATGGTTGTTGGTGTAACTGAGGGTTATACCAAGACACTTGAAGTAAACGGTGTAGGTTACAGAGTTTCTAAAGCAGGAAAAGAGCTTACCCTTAACTTAGGATATTCTCATCCGGTAGTTATGACCGATCCTGAGGGAGTTGAGTCAACAGTTGAAGGTACTAACAAGATTCTTGTTAAAGGTATTGACAAGGAGAAGGTTGGACAGTACGCAGCTGAGATTAGAGAGAAGAGAATGCCAGAGCCATATAAGGGCAAGGGTATTAAGTATGATTATGAAGTTATCAGACGTAAGGTTGGTAAGACCGGTAAAAAATAATTAAAGGAGTGAAAAAGAATGGTTCGTAAAGCATCAAGAAGCGCTATTCGCGAAAAGAAACATAGAAGAATGCGTGCACACCTTTCAGGTACAGCTGCAAGACCTCGTCTCGCTGTATTTAGAAGTAATAGCCATATGTACGCACAGATCATTGACGACCAGGCTGGAGCTACTTTAGTTGCTGCATCCACACTTGAAAAGGATGTTAAGTCCGGTCTTGAGCATACCAATGATGTAGCTGCTGCTTCTGCAGTAGGTACCGCTATAGCTAAAAAGGCACTTGAAAAGGGAATTAAGGAAGTCGTTTTCGATAGAGGTGGTTTCATTTATCAGGGTAAAGTACAGGCACTCGCTGACGCTGCTAGAGAAGCAGGTCTTCAATTCTAAGAGAAGGAGGAATAAACATGAATCGTTCAGTAGATAATAATACTGAGAACAATGAGCTTTTTGACAAAGTAGTTGCCATCAAGCGCGTTGTCAAGGTTGTAAAGGGCGGACGCAACATGAGATTCTCAGCTCTCGTAGTTGTAGGAGACAAGAACGGCAGAGTTGGTGCAGGTCTTGGAAAGGCTGCTGAAATCCCTGAAGCTATCCGTAAGGGTAAAGAAGACGCTATTAAGAATATGGTTTCACTTCCAATTGATGAAAACGGAAGTGTACCTCATGATTTTGTTGGTAAGTTTGGAAGTGCAGAGGTTCTTCTTAAGAAAGCCCCTGATGGTACCGGAGTAATCGCCGGTGGTCCTGCTCGTAACGTACTTGAGCTTGCAGGTTACAGGAACATCAGAACTAAGTCTCTTGGTTCAAACAATAAGCAGAATGTTGTACTTGCAACAATCAACGGTTTATCAAAGCTTAAGACTCCTGAAGAATTTGCTAGACTTCGTGGCATTTCCGTATCTGATCTGTAAATGCTAAGATATAATAGTAAATAAAACATAGGAGGATAATAAAATGGCTGATAAATTAAAAGTAACATTGGTTAAGTCTGTTATCGGACGTATACCAAAGCACAGGAAGACAGTTGAAGCTCTTGGTCTTAAGAAAACAGGCCGTAGCAACACCCTTCCTAACAATGAGGCAACAAGAGGAATGATTAAGCAGGTTGAGTATCTGCTTAAGGTAGAAGAAATCTAAAGAAGGGGAGGTGTGAACATGAATTTAACAGACTTACAGCCAATAGCAGGCTCTCGTCAGAGTAATAATTTCAGAAGAGGCCGTGGTCATGCTTCTGGAAATGGTAAGACTGCCGGTAAGGGACATAAGGGACAGAAGGCTCGTTCAGGAGCTCCAAGACCGGGATTCGAGGGTGGTCAGATGCCACTTTACAGGAGAATTCCTAAGAGAGGTTTCCACAACAGAAATTCTAAGGAAATTGTAGCTATCAATGTATCTGAGCTTAACCTCTTCGAAGATGGAACTGAAGTAACAATTCAGGCTCTCCTTGATGCAGGTGTAATCAAAAAGGTATGCGACGGCGTAAAGATTCTTGGAAACGGAGAACTTACAAAGAAGCTTACAGTTAAAGTAAACGCTTACAGTGCTTCGGCAGAAGAAAAGATTAAAAATCTTGGCGGGATTGCTGAGGTGATCTAATGATAAAAGCGATTCGTAATGCTCTTAAGGTAAAAGATATAAGAGAGAGAATTTTATTCACTCTCTTGTGTCTTGCAGTAGTCAGACTTGGATCACAGCTTCCTATTCCGGGAATTGACCGTAGCAGGATATCTGAGTTCTTGAACCAGATTACACAGCTTTCATTTCTGAATGCCATTACCGGTGGGTCATTTGAACAGTTATCAATATTTGCACTTAGTATTACACCATATATCACATCTTCCATCATTATGCAGCTCCTCACAATAGCCATTCCAAGGCTTGAGGAGATACAGAAAGAGGGAGAAGAAGGCAGAAAGAAGATTGGTGCTGCTACACGTTATGTAACAGTTGCGCTTGCTCTTATTGAGAGTATAGCTATGGCAATCGGATTTGGCCGTTCAGGATATTTGGAGAACTACTCTGTGCTTTCAGTTGTAGTAATTACTCTTACTCTTACTGCAGGATCTGCCTTCCTTATGTGGATAGGTGAAAAGATTACTGACAAGGGAGTTGGTAATGGTATATCAATCATCCTTCTTGTAAACATAGTTTCAAGAATGCCTTCAGACATCATAAATCTTTTTAAGACTTATGTTGTAGGCGGAACTACTGTTATCAATAAGGTTATAGCAGCAATACTCATCGTAGCAATAATTGTTGCACTTACTGTTTATATAATTGTATTAAATGATGCAATTAGAAAGATTCCTGTGCAGTACGCACAGAAGCTTCAGGGAAGAAGACTTGTAGGTGGTTCAGGATCAAACATACCACTTAAGGTAAATACCGGCGGTGTTATGCCTATCATCTTTGCAAGTTCAATCCTCCAGACACCTATTATTATCTGCAGATTCCTTGGAATACAGCCAAAGAGTGGTGCAGGTGCGACCTTAGGGGAGAAGATCTTAAAGGTATTGAACCAGCAGGCTTGGTGTAACTTCAGCAGCTGGGGAGAGGCAAAGTACACATTGGGACTTATACTCTATGTGGTTATGATTATATTCTTTGCTTACTTCTATACCTCAATAACCTTCAATCCGCTTGAGATTGCAAACAACATGAAGAAGTCGGGTGGATTTATACCGGGTATCAGACCTGGCCGTCCTACTAGTGATTTCCTCACAAAGGTACTTAACAGCATCATATTTATCGGAGCTTGCGGCCTTACAGTTGCAGCACTCATTCCGATTATATGTTCAGGAGTATTTGGGGCAGATGTATCGTTTGGTGGAACATCCCTCATCATCGTTGTAGGTGTTATACTTGAAACAATGAAGCAGATTGAGTCAATGATGCTTGAGAGACATTACAAAGGTTTCTTAAATGATTAAGAGTTACATTTAATATCGAGCTGTAGCAGGTTATGACAGATGAATGTTATAGTCCGGCTACAGCTTTTATTTTAATAGGTAATTCCTCCGGAATTCCCTATTAAATAATAACTTGAGGAGGTCTATATGAAAATTGTTATGCTTGGTGCTCCTGGGGCGGGCAAAGGTACACAGGCAATTAAAATTGCTGAAAAATACGGTCTTCCACATATCTCAACCGGCGATATCTTTAGATATAATATTAAAAACAATACAGAGCTTGGTCTGAAGGCTAAGGAATACATCGATAAGGGGCAGCTTGTGCCTGATGAACTTACGGTAAGTATCCTTTTAGACAGGGTATCAAAAGATGACTGTGCTAAGGGTTATATCCTGGACGGTTATCCAAGAACCATTCCCCAGGCTGAAGTACTTGAAGAGGCTCTTAAGAAATTAGGTGAGAAAATTGACTACGCTGTCAATGTAGTTGTTCCTGATGAAAAGATAATTGAGAGAATGTCTGGAAGAAGGACCTGTCCGAACTGTGGTGAAACCTATCATCTTGTGTACAATAACACAAAGAAAGATGGTGTTTGCGATAAGTGTAGCGGGGATCTCATTCAGCGCCCTGATGATATGCCTGAGACAGTAAAGAAGCGTCTTGAGGTATATCATACTCAGACAAAACCACTCGAAGAGTTCTATCAGAGCAGAAATGTATACAAAGAAGTTGACGGCACAAAGGACATGAAGGAAGTCTTTGAGGACATTTGTAAGATTTTAGGCTGATTAAAAGGCTGAGGGAGAGACTATGGCAGTGGGAATAAAGGATGAGAATGCTATTTCTTTGATGAGAGAGGCCGGTAAGCGGTTGGCTTTTGTGCTTTCGGAGCTTGAAGCCTATGTTAAGCCGGGACTTTCAACTTATGAAATAGACCAAAAAGGTGAAGAACTGATTCGTGGATGTGATGGTATTCCTTCTTTTCTTGGTTATAATGGTTTTCCTGCTTCTATTTGTGTATCCGTTAACGATCAGGTTGTACACGGTATTCCTGCTAAAGAGCATTACATTGATGAAGGTGACATAGTAAGTCTTGATGCAGGCCTTATCTATAAGGGTTTTCATGCAGACGCAGCAAGGACTGTACCTGTAGGTAAGGTTATTCCTGAGCTTAAGGACCTTATTGAAGTTACTAAACAGAGCTTTTTTGAGGGAATAAAGAAGGCTGTACCCGGTAACCACATAAATTATATATCTATAGCAGTGCAGTCTTATGTTGAAAGTCATGGCTATTCGGTCGTAAGAGCCCTTGCAGGACATGGAATTGGGCAGAACCTGCACGAAGCACCTGATATATTTAATTTTAGGCAGAAAAAGCAGGGAATTAAGATTGAAAAGAACATGACCTTTGCTATCGAGCCCATGGTAAATATGGGAGGCTACGAGGTAGAATGGGGAGAGGATGATTGGACTGTATATACTGCGGACTATTCATTTTCAGCCCATTACGAGAATACGATTTTAATAACTGACGGTGAACCGGAGATATTAACTTTGTAGAGGTAAGCTATGGATTTTCATAAGAAGCCTGCTCATATAGAGTATACAAATGTACTTAAAGATGTAGATAAAAGAAAATAATAAAGAATGAGAGTATTGCTCTTGCAATAAGGCTCTACAAGAAAATGGTGACAGACACCGGAAAGGAGACAAATGTCTAAAGCAGATGTACTTGAGATAGAGGGAACAGTTATAGAGAAGCTCCCAAATGCAATGTTTCAGGTTGAACTTGAAAATGGACATAAGGTACTTGCACACATCAGCGGTAAGCTCAGAATGAACTTTATTCGTATCTTACCGGGTGATAAGGTAACTCTTGAAATGTCCCCTTATGATTTAACTAAGGGAAGAATTATCTGGAGAGATAAATAAACTGCAGGTATAAGACAGGGGCTTGGCTTCTGTCTTTTTTTTGTGAAAGATTAGCTTGCACAAAAAACAAAATTATACCACCATGTACTGTTCTTTCAGTCATATGATGTGGGTGTCAAAAGTATTTGACACCCATTGATACAGGATTGCTACAGCGCAGCTTTAGCAATCCTTGCAAAAATATTCGTAATCCGCTCATTTTTTTGCAAAAAATGGCTACTTACTCATATTTTTTGCGTGTCAAAAGATAATAAATTCTCTTGCAAGCAAGCTTGCATCGAATTTTTATACTTTTGACACTTGTATCGTTATATATTATTTGTAAAAAAATCAGGGATGAAATTTACTTGTAGTTTCCTCTAAAAATCAATTTTACAGTCTTTAAAAGTTCATAACAATGTGGTATAATAACTTAGCGTTGTGCAAAGAGAAATAATTAAAGTAAGGAGAGCAGGATATGAAACATATTAAAAGCTTAACTACAAGGAATCTTAAGGAGTCTATGAAGAAGGGTGGCTGCGGAGAGTGCAAGACTTCTTGCCAGTCAGCTTGCAAGACTTCATGTACTGTTGGTAACCAGAGCTGTGAGGCTAGGTAATACCAATTCCTGCATTTACTAAAAAGTCAAAGTTTAAGCAGCGGCTTTAGTCGCTGCTTATCTTTCGTAGAAAGGAACCAAACACTTGATTCACCAGTTTCAAAGTAACGGATATAACATAGTTTTAGATGTAAACAGTGGCTCAGTACACGTAGTAGATGAGGCTGCTTATGATTGTATAGCCTTATACAATGAAAAAGTAATAGAAGGACAGGAGAGTGAGGATGCTGCTCTTTCTGAGATAAAGGGCATCATACTTGAGAAATATAAGGAAGTACCTGTAACAGAAGAAGACTTTAATGAGATTATATCAGAGATTAAAGAATTACAGGAAGATGGACAGCTTTTCACAGAGGATATATACGAGAAATACGTTAAAGATTTCAAACATAGAAATACAGTGGTAAAGGCACTTTGCCTGAACATAGCCCATGACTGCAACCTTGCCTGTCGTTACTGCTTTGCGGGAGAAGGAGAATATCAGGGCGACAGGGGAATGATGAGCTATGAGGTTGGAAAGGCAGCCTTTGACTTCCTCATCAAGAACTCAGGACACAGAAAGAACCTCGAAGTAGACTTCTTCGGCGGTGAGCCTCTTATGAACTGGGATACAGTCAAGAAGCTTGTTGCCTATGGACGAGAGCTTGAGAAGATTCACGATAAGAACTTCCGTTTCACACTTACTACCAACGGAGTCCTCTTAAATGATGAGATTATTGATTTCTGCAACAAAGAGATGACAAATGTTGTCCTCAGTATAGACGGACGTAAATGCGTACATGACTATATGAGGCCTACAAGAGGAGGAAACAGAAGCAGTTACGATATTATTCTTCCAAAGCTTAAAGCTTTTGCAGCAAAGCGCGGCAATAAAGAATACTACGTAAGAGGTACTTATACAGCTAAGAACCTTGATTTTGCGGCTGACGTACTTCATCTTGCAGATGAAGGCTTCAAGGAAATATCGCTTGAGCCTGTGGTTTCACTTCCTACTGAGCCTTATGCGATAAAGGAAGAGGATATTCCTTATCTTAAAGAACAATATGATATGCTTGCAAAAGAATACATCAAGAGAAGAAGAGAAGGAAATGGCTTTACCTTCTTCCACTTTATGATAGACCTTGCCGGAGGACCTTGTGTAGCTAAGCGTCTTTCAGGCTGTGGCTCAGGTACAGAGTACGTTGCTATCACACCTTGGGGCGACATCTATCCTTGCCATCAGTTTGTAGGTGAGGAAGGCTTCGTTATAGGCAATGTATATGACGGCATCACAGCGACTGAGCTTCAGGAAGGCTTTAAGCACCAGAACGTATATGAAAAGCCTAAGTGTAGAGACTGCTTTGCAAGATACTACTGTAGTGGAGGCTGTGCGGCTAACTCATATAAGTTTAGCGGCAACATTGATGATGTGTATGAGATAGGCTGTGAGCTCCAGAGAAAGCGTATCGAATGTGCCATCATGATTAAGGTGGCTGAGGAGACAGACAAAGAGGAAGTCTGTCAGAATTAGTGAAATTATATTGATTTCTGGGAGAGTTTCTCCTGAAAAATAAAGAAATAAAAAAGAAAGGTGAATTTACAATGAATAGCAAGAAACGCGGCATAGTCAAGCTATTTAGCTATATCGTGGTGATAGCGCTTTTGGCGGCTGTTGCACTCGGTGCATTTGGCAATAAGGTGGGCAGTGCAAGGGGAATTAAGAGAGGACTTGACCTTGCAGGTGGAGTTAGTATTACTTATGAGACAGTAAAGTCTAAGCCTACAGCTACGGAAATGGCTGATACCATTGAAAAAATGAGACTCCGTGCAGAGATCTTTAGTACAGAGTCTGAGGTTTATCAGGAAGGCTTAAACAGAGTAGTAGTTGATATTCCGGATGTTAAAGATGCAGATGCTGTACTTAAACAGCTCGGTTCAGCCGGCTCTATCCAGTTTATTCCTGTTGAAGGTAATATTACAAGACAGGCAGATGGAACTTATAAGTTAAATAAGTCCATTGAAGAGCTTGCAAAAGAGAAGAAAATATCCGTAGACGGTGCTGATGTATCTACAGCTAAGGCTCAGTCTATAAAAGGTGATGCAGGAGTAGGTGTTCAGTACATAGTTGAGCTTGAACTAAATGCCAAGGGAGCAAATAAGTTTGCCAAGGCTACACAGGACAATCTCGGCAAGCAGATAGCTATTGTATACGATGGCAATGTAATATCTGCCCCTGTTGTACAGAATGTAATTTCAGACGGTAAGGCTCAGATATCCGGTCAGGACTCTATGGAAGAAGCTGAGAGACTTGCTTCTATCATTAGAGTAGGTGCCCTTCCTCTTGAGCTTAAAGAAGTTCGTTCAAGCGTGGTAGGTGCCAAGCTTGGTGACACAGCACTTGAAACCTCACTTTTAGCCGGTCTTATTGGTTTTATCATAGTATTCCTCTTTATGATAGTCATGTATAAGATTCCGGGACTTGCTTCAAGCTTAGCCCTCATCGCCTATGTGGTAATCGAGCTTGTACTCTTACAGCTATTACAGATTACACTTACCCTTCCGGGTATTGCGGGTATCGTGCTGTCCATCGGTATGGCGGTAGATGCAAACGTTATTATATTTACCCGTATCAAGGAAGAGATTGGTCTTGGCAAGTCAGTTCGTACTGCTATCGGAAATGGTTTTAATAAGGCTCTTTCAGCCATCATTGACGGTAATGTAACTACAATTATTGCAGCCATAGTGCTTGGTATCTTTGGTACAGGTACAATCAAAGGCTTTGCATACACACTTGCTCTCGGTATTATCATTTCCATGTTTACCGCTCTTTTCATAACCAAATTCCTGCTTTATTCATTCTATGATATGGGATTTGATTCAGAGAAGAGTTATGGAACTAAGGTTGATAAGGAGAACATGCCATTCCTTAAGTTTGCTCCTAAGGCATATGTTCTTTCACTTGTAGTTATCGGTATTGGTATTGCTACTATGGCGGTAAATGCAGCCTCAGGCAAAGGAGCATTTGACTATGCCCTTGAGTTCTCAGGCGGTACATCTACAGAAGTGGTATTTAATAATGGTAAGGTTCCGGGAAATGATGAAATCAGAAACTTTGTAAACGGGGTTATTCCTTCATCAAATGCGGACGTAACACAGATAGTTGGTGAGGATGCCGTAGTTATCAAGACCAAGTCACTTACTGAAGAGGAGAGAACAAAGCTTCGTGAGGCCTTTGTTGATAAATACAAGGTATCTAAGGATGATATCAACAACGAGAACATCTCTGGTGCAGTAAGTGGTGAGATGAAGACTTCAGCTCTTATGGCAGTTATTGCAGCTACAATCTGTATGCTTATTTACATCATTATCAGATTTAGAAACGTTGCCTTTGGTGCAAGTGCCGTATTAGCTCTTATACACGATGTTCTTGTGGTAGCTACACTTTACGCTCTTACAAGAATGAACGTAGGTAATACCTTCATTGCCTGCATGCTCACCATAGTTGGTTACTCTATCAATGCAACCATCATTATCTTCGACCGTATCAGAGAGAATCTTGCCGAGAAGAGACGTGGTGATACAGTTGCTCTGGTAGTTGACAAATCCATTACACAGACATTCTCAAGAAGTATCAATACCACAGTTACCACACTTATCATGGTTGTTGTACTCTTTATTATGGGTGTTAGCTCAGTAAGAGAGTTCTCACTTCCTATTATCGTGGGACTTATCTGCGGTGCCTATTCATCTATCTGTATTACAGGTACATTATGGTATCTCTTTGTTAAGAAGAAGCTTGAGAAATAAAACAATAATGACATAGACTTATAATCAAGTGGTGCGGCTTTCTGTCTGCACCACTTTTTAAGATAGGAGGGAAATATTCTATGGGTTATGCCTGCGAGGACTGTAATAACTACGTTTATGATGAAGATGAAGAAGCCTACATCTGTGTCCAGGATATGGACGAGGACGATTTTTATAAGGTAATGTCGAGTAAATTTAGGGACTGTCCTTACTACAGGTCAGGTGACGAGTATAAGGTGGTCAGACACCAGATGTAAGGGGATAATGTCAGGGTTTACAATTGTAAAATTGAGGCTTTTGTGTTAGACTAAATGAATAGATGACGCTTATATCTAAGCTTAGATATAGGTATTACATATAACGTACAGTCTTGGGGGATGATATGAGACAGAAAAGAGTTTTACTCGCTGAAGATATTTCTTGTTATGGAAAGTGCTCTACAACTGTAGCCCTTCCCATACTTTCAGTTGCAGGATTTGAAGTAAACCTGCTTCCTACAGCCATATTTTCAGCGCATACAGGTATTAGTACAGATATTGCATTTTTGGATTTTTCGGGAGGAATGAAGGGTATAATAGACTCCTGGGAGACTATGGATATAAGCTATGATGCAGTTCTAATTGGCTATTCGTTTGGAAAAAGGCAGCTTGAGATTCTTACCAAGTTTTTGGAAAAGAAAAAGCCTAAGATTGTAATATTAGATCCTGCTATGGCTGAGAATGGAAAGTTATATAGCAAGCTTCCTGAGGACTATCCTGTAGCCATGAAAGAGTTAATTAAGCATTGTGATTATCTTACTCCCAATATAACCGAAGCCTTTATGTTGGCGGAGAAGCCTTACCACGAAGGACCTTATGATAGAACCGATATAGTGGAGATATTACTTAGAATATATGGAACCTACCGTAAAAAGGTCATAATTACAGGTATTGAGGCAAAGGATAATAAGCTGATGGTAATGGCTATAGATGACTGTGGTGATATCTATACATACGAGACTGACAAGGTTAGCAAGAATTATAGCGGAGCAGGTGATGTCTACGCTGCACTTTTACTTGACGGACTTCTTAAGGATAGAGGCTTTGAAACATCTGTGAAAGAGGCAATGGAGCTTACCAGCAGGGCCGTAATGCTTAGTCAGGCGGGAAACTATGAAGAGCTATATTTTGAAGGCATACTGAAAGATATATAAAGGAGACGGCTTATGGAGAACTTACAGAGAATAGTTATGCTTATTGATGCTGACAACACACAGATAGGTAAGCTTGAAGATGTAATTGGGGAAATATCCACACATGGAAGAATAGTGGTGAAGAGAGCTTATGGCAACTGGCGCAAAGACATACTTAAGAACTGGGAAAAAGAGCTTAAGAGACTTGCTATAAAGCCCGAGCAGCAGTTTGACTATGTAAACGGTAAAAACGCCACAGATATGGCTCTTGTAATAGATACGATGAATCTCTTACATAAGGGCATATATGACGGCTTTGTTATAGTTGCAAGTGACAGCGACTATACACCTCTTGCTATCAATCTCCACGAATCCGGAGTATACGTTATAGGGGTGGGTGAGAAGAAGACACCGGAGGCCTTTAGAAATAGCTGTGATGAGTTTATTTTCCTTGAGAACCTGGGAAGGACAAATGAACTTAAACTCCCTATTCCTAAAGAAGATGATGAGGAAGAAGATTACTATGAGACCGGAGAAGATGATGATATCGAGAAGATACACAATCTCTTAAAGATAGCCTGGGATAAGTATCAGGATGATGAGGGCTATGTAAATGTAAGCTCTGCCGGACAGTTTATAAAGCGTGTACGTCCTGACTTTGATGTGCGTACCTTCGGATTTATAAAGCTTCCTAAGCTCTTAGAAGCCTTTCCTGACAGATACGAGATAACTAAATATCAGGGTAAGGGTACGGTTATGATTATAGCTTACAGATGTAAGTAGACCAGATGGGAAATATGTGAGCCAAACTTTTGCATTTCACAGGTTAAGAACCGGGCAGAATATAATTTTTTGGAGGAAGGGCATGTATAGGAATTTCTTTAAGAGGATGTTGGACTTTATCTTATCCCTAATGGCTATTGTTCTCCTATTTCCCATACTTGTTTTTCTAACCATCACAGGAGCCTTTCTAATGGGAGGCAATCCTTTTTTTACACAAGAGAGGCCGGGAAAAGACGGCAAGATATTTAAGTTGGTCAAATTTAGGAGTATGAACAACAAAAGGGATGAGAGAGGAGAGCTGCTTCCCGATGAGAAGAGGCTTACTTATTACGGAAAATTCCTTAGAAATACCTCTTTTGATGAGCTTCCTGAACTAATCAACATACTTAAGGGCGACATGGCAATAGTAGGCCCACGTCCGCTTCTTGTCAGGTATCTTACCAGGTACAGCAAGACCCAGGCAAGAAGGCACGAGGTAAGGCCCGGACTTACAGGACTTGCCCAGGTAAATGGAAGGAATGCCATAAGCTGGGAAGAAAAGTTTAGATATGATGTAGAATATGTGGACAATCTAAGCCTTATGCTTGATATTAAGATTATACTTATGACAGTACTTAAGGTTGTAAAAAGAGACGGAATAAGCAGTGAGAATTCTGCAACTATGGAAGAATTTATGGGACAGCAGGGAAAAGATGAATAATATAAGTTTGAAGAAAAAATTCATAGGCAGCCGAGGTTTTTATACTATGATACTGGCTATAGCGGTGCCTATCATGGTTCAAAATGGTATAACCAACTTTGTCAGCATGATAGACAACATAATGGTTGGGCGTGTCGGAACCAATGAAATGAGCGGAGTAGCCATAGTCAACCAGCTTATTATGGTATTTAATCTCTGTATCTTTGGAGGAGTAGCGGGAGCCGGGATATTCACAGCACAGTTTCACGGGGCAAGGAATACGGAGGGAATCAGATATACCTTCCGTTACAAGATAATAGTAGTAGCTATAATTACAGTTCTAAGCATAGCCATTTTCCTGGGCTTTGGAGAGGAACTAATAAGGCTTTATCTACACGGTGAAAGCGGTGCAGAGGAGGCCATTGCAGGAACTCTTCACAATGCAAAGGTGTATCTTGGCGTTATGCTTATAGGACTTCCTCCTTTTGCCATATCTCAAGCATACGGCGACACACTAAGGTGTTCTGAGGAGACTATAGTACCTATGAAGGCAGGAGTTGTCTCTGTCATCGTCAATCTCTCATTAAACTATGTACTTATCTATGGCAAGCTAGGAGCTCCTGCTCTTGGAGTGGCAGGTGCAGCCATTGCTACTATCATAGCAAGATATGTTGAAATGGCGTATGTGGTCGTATGGACACATACCCACAGTAAGCGCCAGCCATTTATTATTGGTGCATTTAAGAGCTTTAAGATACCGCTTTCCTTGGCGAAAGACATGTTAGCAAAGGGTATGCCTCTTATTCTTAATGAGACCCTTTGGTCGATGGGAGTAGCGGCCCTGCTTCAGAACTATTCAGTCAGGGGGCTTGCCGTGGTTGGAGCTCTTAATATATCACAGATTATATCCAACCTTTTCAATGTAGGCATAATCGCAATGGGTAACGCAATCTCCATAATATTAGGCAGGAGACTAGGTGCAGGAGAGATGGAAGAAGCAAAGGAATATTCAGTCAAGCTGATATTTTTCACCGAAATCATCTGTATATGTACCTCGACCCTCTTATTGTTACTTGCACCTTTTTTCCCAATGATATACAATACTACTGACGAGATTAAGGAGCTTGCTACATCATTTATCAGAGTTGCAGCGGCCTGTATGCCTATATATGCATTTGAAACCTGCTGTTATTTCACGATACGTTCGGGAGGCAAGACTCTTATTACGTTTTTGTTTGACAGTGTATTTATGTGTGTAGTATCTGTGCCTGTAGCCTATGTATTGGTACATTTTACACCACTTTACATTGTTGTGGTATTCCTTTGTGTACAGCTTGTAAGCCTTATCAAATGCGTGATTGGCTTTGTTATGGTAAAAAAGGGTATCTGGTTAAATAAACTAGCTTATTAAGATGGAGGAAGAATAATATGAAACTGATAATAATACTTGTGTTTATTATAGTTGCACTGGTAAAATACGCAAATAAAAATAATGCAAACAAGAATATCGGAAATCAGAGTGGAGCTAATGTTACACCTAAGAATGATAACACTTACTATACAGCCACACAGGGAAACAGTCAAAAATCAGCCAAGGCATTTAAGGAAATCAGCACCTATCAGACAAGCCAGATGGTAAATGAGCCTGTAGTAAACAGAGATGCTACGGTTGATGTAATTAACGAGTTTACTAAGTCTTATGAGAATAAAAAGGCTCAAAATGAAGCTAAAAAGCCTAAGCCTGCAAAGGAAGCTGTCGTAAATAAACCTTCTGCTTCTTCTCCTTTTGCCGCTTCTAAGCCTGTAAGAGTCGAGAAAGAAAACAAAGATAGGAGCTATGGATGGGGTGTATTTGATGATTTTGCAGCCTCCGATGCACTTTATCTGGCGAGAAAAGATGTGGAGCTAAGGAATTTGGAAAAGGTTTCATAACTATATAGTAAACGCAGAGTATACAAGAGACCGAAAGGCTTACCCTTCGGTCTCTCGTACGTAGGAAGACAATATGAGTATATATAATGAACTTAAAAATCATAGCGGAAGTGACTTTTACCCCTTTCATATGCCGGGGCATAAGAGAAATACTAAGCTTATAAAAAGATATGGACTTTGGGATGAATGCCTTACTCCCTATGATATCGACATCACGGAAATAGATAACTTCGACAATCTTCATAACCCTAAAGGGATAATAAAGGAGGCAGAGAGGCTGGCTGCAAGGCTATATGGTGCTAAGGAGAGCATATACTCTGTAAATGGAAGCACAGGAGCCATAATAGCTGTGCTTGGCATCATACACAAAGGAGAAGCAGTACTTATGGCTAGAAACTGCCACAAGTCCGTCTATCACGGAGTTGAACTCTATGGACTTGTTCCTCATTACCTTGAAGGAGAGACAGACAGCCTTGGTATATATCAAAGCATAAGCCCGAAGGAAGTGGAGGAGGCCCTTAGAACATCTGCCTTACATTGTGAAGATTTAGACAAGGACGAAAATACAGAAAGCAAAGATAATTCAGGAATCAAGCTGGTAGTAATTACTTCTCCAACCTATGAAGGAGTGGTCTCTGACATAGCGGATATAGCAGATATATGCCACAGATATGGTGCCTTTCTCCTTGTGGATGAGGCTCACGGAGCTCACTTTGGATTTGATGACTACTTTCCTGCATCTGCTGTAAGCCTTGGGGCAGACTTTGTAGTCCAAAGCCTTCATAAAACCCTGCCGTCCTATACTCAGACTGCTGTACTTCACATTTGTACCGGCAAAGACAAGGTTATAAATAAAATACGAAGACAGTTTAACCTGCTTGAAACCTCAAGCCCTTCCTACATTTTTCTTGCAGGCATGGAAGGCTCACTAAATCTAATTAAAGACCATGGAAGAGAATTATTTGATGAATACAAAAAAAGGCTTATAAGCTTTAGAGAGGGTGTAGCTACACTTAAGAATATAAGGATTTACGCGCCTTTAAATGCCTTTAACTATGACTATGGTAAGCTTGTCATAACCGCAGGGGATAATCTAGGCTCTAAACTTTACCGATATCTATATGATAACCATCATCTTGTTATGGAAATGAAGTCAAAGGATTATGTGATTGCCATGACAAGTATATTCGACACTGATGAAGGGTTTTACAGATTATTAAAGGCACTTAAAGAACTTGACAGGGATGAAACATTCTTTACACTTGATAATAAAGCAAATTTTGATTATACTTTAATGGACAGAAGATGGGGGACTTTGCCTGAAAGAAAATACATTCCTTTTGAAGCTGTAAGATTAGCCGATATCTACGGCAAGTACAAGGTGTCTCTTGAGAAGTCACGAGGCTTAACTTCAGCAGACTATGTATATTTCTATCCGCCGGGGATTCCACTTTTGGTGCCTGGTGAAGTGATTGAAGAAAATGTTATTCGACATATAAAGGCTGCAAGGCTTGCCGGTATAGAGGTGTATGGAGGAATAGACGGAAATGGGATATTTGTATGTGCTGATGGGCAAGAGTGCAACAGGTAAGGACAGTATATATCGAAGACTCTTGGGAGATGTGGGGCTTGGTTTAAGAAAGTTTGTTATCTACACTACAAGGCCTATGCGTATAAGGGAAGTAAATGGATTAGAGTACAACTTTGTGACTGAGGCCGAACTTGAAGTGCTTAGAAAAGAAGGAAAGGTTATAGAGGAGCGTTGCTTTAACACTATAGACGGACCTTGGTACTACTTTACAGTGAATGACGGCAGTATGGACCTCTCTAAGGCTGACTATATATGCATCAATACCTTGGCAGGCTATAATCAGGTAAAAAGCTATTTCGGAGAGGATAAGGTTAGGCCGATTTACATAGAGGTTTCTGACGTTGAACTTATAAAAAGAGCCATAAGGCGTGAAGAAAAACAAAAACACCCCAATGTAGCCGAGATTTGCAGGAGATTCCTCTCTGATAATGCAGATTTTAGTGAGGAAAATCTCATAAGCTCAGGTATTGATAAAAAATACAGATTTCAAAATAATAATTTGAATATCTGCACGAAGGAAATAACTGCTTTTATAAAGGAAAACTGATATGGATATAAAGATTAATCCACTCACCCTGCCTAAGGCTCCCGAAGTGGAAAAAACAGTCAAACAGGATGACGGGCAATTTAAGTTCACCCTTATAAAGAATATAGAAGATAATTCTTTGGCAGAGAGATTAAATGCAGTAATGAGCTCTATCACCATGGAGGGTAAAAAGCTCAAAAAACACATGGATATAAGGGACATGAAGCATTACAGAGGGCTTATCAAAGAATTCTTAAATGAAGTTCTCTCAAGAAGCCATGAATTTTCAAGGGAGAATTACCTTGACAGGCGTGGAAGACACAGAGTATATGGTATAATAAGAGTAATAGACAAAGAACTTGATGAACTTGCGGAGGAACTTGTAAAAGATGAAAAGGATGCAATAAGCATACTTGGAAAGATTGATGAAATTCAGGGACTTTTGCTTGACATCTTTACCTAGATGGGAGGCGGATATGAATACAAATATTTTGGGCAGGGAAAGCCTTGTAGAATACATAAATAAAGCTGCTTCAAAGGAAGAATTTTCACATGCCTATATCTTTGAGGGTGAGAAAGGAATGGGGAAGCTCTTTATAGCTAAGGAGTTTGCCAAGCTGATACTTTGCGCCGGAAAGGAAACCGAAGAGGAGAGGCAGATTGTCTGCAAACAGGTAGAAAACGGCAACAGCCCTGACATTATCTACATAGAGCCCGACAAGCCTACAGTCATAAGCGTAGAAGAGATACGTACCAAGCTTGTGGGAACAAGCGATATCTTTCCTTATGGCAAATACAAGGTATACATAGTTAAAGAGGCTGAGAAGATGAATGAGCAGGCTCAAAATGCTCTGCTTAAGACTATCGAGGAGCCGCCTGAATATGTTATAATTATTCTGCTCTCAGCCAATAAAGAGAGACTTTTACCTACAATCAGGTCAAGATGTGTGACCCTTGATGTGAAACCCATTGATACAGCAAAGATAAAACAGTATCTGATAGATAATTACAGTATAGTTGACTATGTTGCTGAGACTGCGGCTAAGTTCTCAGCAGGCAATGTTGGCAGGGCAGTAAGATATGCAAGCAGCGAAGACTTCCTTGAGATGAAAGGCGTAGTTGTAAGGATACTAAGGAACCTTGATAAGGACAGCATTGCTGATGAGATAGCTGGAATAATGCACCTTGAAGGCTATAAGAAGGAAATAAAAGACTGCATAGACCTTATGATACTTTGGTTTAGGGATTTGCTTGTGCTAAAGGCTACAGGAGATGCGAACAGGGTGTTGTTTAGAGAAGAATATAAGTACTTAAATGAACAGATAGCAAAGCGTGAATACAACTCAATAGAAAGAGCCATAGAAAGTATGGAAAAGACCAAGAAGCGCTTAGATGCAAATGTAAGGTTTGATACCGCTCTTGAGATTATGTTTATGTATATGAAGGATAAATAGCAGGGAGTCATTTTGCAAGGCTTTCAGTTTAAAAGCCTTACAGGACTTTTAATAAATTTGGATAGAATGGAGAGATATGGTTACAGTAATAGGAGTTAGATTTAAAAGGGCAGGAAAGATATATTTTTTTGACCCTGAAAATCTTGATATAAAGGCGGGGATGCACGTAATTGTTGAGACTGCAAGAGGCATAGAATACGGACTTGTTGCTCTTGGAAGAAAAGAGATAGAGGAGGACAAAATAGTTCAGCCTCTTAAAGAAGTGATTAGGATAGCTACGCCTGAAGATGACGAGATAGACAGAAAAAACAAGGATAAAGAGAAGGAAGCCTTTGATTTATGCCTTGAAAAGATAAAAAAACATGAGCTTGCAATGAAGCTAATAGCCTGCGAATATACCTTTGATAATAACAAAGTTATGTTTTATTTTACAGCTGATGGAAGAATAGACTTCAGAGAGCTGGTAAAGGACCTGGCATATGTATTTAAGACCAGGATAGAGCTTAGACAGATTGGCGTCAGAGATGAAGCCAAGATGAAGGGTGGAATAGGTATATGTGGCAGACCTCTTTGCTGCAGTACCTTCCTATCTGAGTTCATACCTGTATCGATAAAGATGGCAAAGGATCAGAACTTCTCACTCAATCCAAGCAAGATATCAGGAGTTTGTGGAAGGCTTATGTGCTGCCTTAAAAATGAAGAAGCAGCTTATGAATATCTTAACTCCACTCTTCCTGATGTTGGAGACGTTGTGACTACCGCAGACGGAATTAAGGGTGAGGTTAGCTCTGTAAGTGCGCTTAAGCAGCTCGTGAAGCTTATAGTTGAAAATGAAAACGGAGACAAGGAAATAAGGGAATATAAAGCTAGCGAGCTTACATTTAAGCCTAAAAAGAGAAAACGTGACAAAGAAGTCGAATCCTCTGAGATAAAGGCCCTTGAAGCACTGGAAAGAGCTGAAAGTAAGACACGTTTGGACTAAGAAGGATGAATAATGGAATTTGAACTTAAGGACAGAGAAAGACTGGATGACCTTGAGATAAGCGGACTTCATATTATACAATCGCCTGATAAGTTCTGCTTTGGTATGGATGCAGTACTTTTATCAGGCTTTGCTTATGCCAAAAAGGGAAGCAGGGTTATAGACTTGGGTACAGGTACAGCCATCCTCCCTCTTCTTCTGTGGGCAAAGACAGAGGGAGAGCACTTTACGGGACTTGAAATACAGGCTGAAAGTGCAGATATGGCAAGGCGGAGCGTAAAAGGAAATGAGATTAGCAATATAGACATAATAGAAGGCGATATCAAGGCTGTAGAGGATTTATTTAAGAGGGATAGCTTTGATGTGGTTACCTCGAACCCGCCCTATATGATAAGTGAGCACGGAATAGCCAATCCCGATGCGCCTAAGCAGATTGCAAGACACGAGATTCTATGCAACTTAGAGGATGTGGTTAAGGCGGCTTCCTATTTACTTAAGGCTAACGGAAGATTTTTTATGGTGCATAGGCCTTTTAGACTGCCTGAAATATTTGAAAATCTTAGAAAATACAGACTTGAGCCAAAGAGGATGAGGCTTGTACATTCGCAGCTTGACAAAGAGCCCAATATGGTGCTTATAGAGGCTGTAAAATACGGCAATCCAAGACTTACCATAGAGAAGCCCCTTATTGTATATGATGAAAATATGAAGTACAGCGAAGAAATGATTAGGGATTACAGATACTAGAAAGGAAGAGCATGGCCGGAAAGTTATATCTATGTGCCACACCTATTGGCAATCTTGAAGATATTACATTTAGGGTTATAAGAACCCTGAAGGAGGCAGATGTGATAGCTGCCGAGGATACGAGGAATTCTATCAAGCTGCTTAATCATTTTGAAATAAAGACTCCTCTTACCAGCTATCACGAGTTTAACAAATACGACAAGGCCAAAGTCCTTGTAAATAGGATGCTAGAAGGGGAAAATGTAGCCCTTATAACAGATGCAGGTACTCCCGGTATATCAGACCCCGGAGAAGAGCTAGTCAAGCAGTGCTATGAGGCAGGAATAGAGGTGACCTCACTACCTGGTGCCGCTGCCTGTATAACTGCCCTTACTCTGTCAGGGCTTTCTACAAGGCGCTTTGCCTTTGAAGCATTTTTACCAAGTGATAAGAAAGAGAAGGCTGCAATCCTAGAAGAGTTAAAGACAGAGACAAGGACTATTATCATCTATGAAGCCCCTCACAGGCTTAAGAAGACTATAGCTGAGCTTTTTTCTGCACTTGGCAACAGAAGGATGACTGCAGTCAAAGAACTGACCAAGCTTCACGAAAACGTATTTTTAACCAGCTTTGAGGAAGCACTTGCCTATTATGAAGAAAATGAGCCACGTGGGGAATTTGTGCTGGTCATAGAGGGCAAGAAGATAGAAGAATTAAAGAAGGAAAAAGAGGCTTCCTTCAACGAAATGGACATAAACGAGCATATGAAGCTCTATATGGACAAGGGAATGGACAAAAAAGAGGCCATGAAGGCAGTGGCAGTTGACAGGGGCATACCAAAGAGAGAGGTATATAAGATGTTGTTGACATACGTATAGATACGTAGTAATATATAAGTACGGGGAGAATAAAGAATGCCGCTTACAGGTAAAGAAATGTTAAAACTATTAAAAAAACATGGTTGGAAGGTAGAAAGAAAGGAAGGTTCTCATTGTCAGTTGTTTAAGAATGGGAAGAGAATTACAGTTCCAGTACATAGTAATAAAGACTTGAAAAAGGGATTGGAACAGAGAATACTAAAAGATGCAGGTTTATATGGGAGGTTGTGATATGGCTGATAAAAATCTAAATATGGCTTTTCCATTTATATTTCATAAAGAAGATGATGGTGGATATTTTATAGAATGTCCTGATATAGACGGAGTTTATACAGGTATAGATGAAGATGATATTGCCTATGGGATGAGTATGGCAGAAGAAGTACTTGGAATGACACTTGCTGATATGCTTGAAAAAGGTGAAGTCATTCCACAACCAAGCAATATTAAAGAACTAAGCTGTGATGATGGCTTTGTTACGCTGGTAATGGTAGATGTAGAAAAGTACATAAGGGATACGACTCTTGTTAAAAAGACATTAAATATTCCTAAATGGGCCAATGATTTGGGTGTGAGACTTGGTATTAATTTTTCAAAAGCCCTGACTGACACCATCTCGGCAATGGCTGTAACCAAATAAATACCTTAAGTCTGTTTAAAAGAACAACTTACTTAAAGAGAATCCTTATACGGGGTTCTCTTTTGCATGTAATTACAAACAAAATTAAAAAACTTAAAAAATGCCTATATTAGTCACTTCTAACTTATTGAAACTTTTCTTAACAACGGTTATAATATAAAAATCGAATTCGTACTAAAATGGTAGGAATTAAAATCGTTGATTATATATTAGGAGGCATTATGTCAGAATTATTAAAAGTTAAAAATTTATCTGTAGCTATAGATGATACGGAAATCCTTAAGAATATCGACTTTACTATAGGTGCGGGTGAAACCCATGTACTTATGGGACCTAACGGTGCAGGAAAGTCAACACTTGGCTTCACCCTTATGGGCAACCCTGCATACGAGATAAAGAGTGGAGATATAATTCTTGAAGGAGAGAGCATCAAAGAAGACGGTACAGATGTTAGGGCAAAGAAGGGACTCTTCCTTTCGTTTCAGAGCCCTTACGAGGTAGCAGGCATCTCTCTTGAGAGCTTTCTTAGAAATGCAATCAGACAGATTACAGGCAAACCGCTCAAGATTATGCAGTTTAAGAAGGACTTAAAAGAAGCTATGGAAATTTTACAGATGGATGAATCCTACCTTACAAGGGACCTTAATGTAGGCTTTTCAGGTGGTGAGAAGAAAAAGTCTGAGATTTTACAGATGCTCATGCTTCGTCCTAAGCTTGCTATCCTTGATGAGACAGACTCAGGACTTGATGTGGATGCGGTTAGGACAGTCAGCCGTGGTATAGAGGCTTATCAGAAGAATAGAGACGGAGCTCTTTTAATCATTACTCACAGCACCAGAATCTTAGAAGCCTTAAAGGTAGATTATACGCATATACTTGTAAAGGGTAAGCTTGTGGAAACAGGCGATGCTGCCCTTGTAGAAGAGATAAACAATAACGGCTTTGCCCGCTTTGAGAAATTAGGGGAGTAAAAATGGCTGAATTAGAAAAGAATGAAAAAACTGTAATAGATGATATAGATAGTTCGTTTTACGACTTTAGATATGACGAAAATGAAGAGGACTTCTTAAAGCTTGACAAAGGCTTAACAAAGGACATTGTACTTCAGATATCAAAAGAAAAGAATGATCCTGAGTGGATGCGCGATTTCAGGCTTAAGTCCTTAGACATATACAATAGTCTAAAGGTTCCTGCCTGGGGACCTTCAATTGATGGGCTTGATATGGACAAGATTATGACCTATGTTCGTCATAAAGGAGACATGAAGGGAAACTGGGAAGAAGTACCTGAGGACATCAAGGATACCTTTGAAAAGCTTGGAATACCTGAGGCAGAGAGACTTTCCCTTGCAGGAGTAGGAGCTCAGTATGATTCTGAACTTGTATACCACAATGTTCGTGAAGAGGTGGCAGCCCTCGGAGTTATATACACAGACCTTGAATCAGCCATGCATGGCGAATACGGCGACATGATACACGAGTATTTTATGAAGCTTGTACCACCTTCAGACCACAAGTTTGCAGCCCTTCACGGTGCGGTTTGGTCAGGAGGCTCCTTTGTCTATGTACCAAAGGGAGTTAAGGTGGACATACCTTTACAGTCGTATTTCAGGCTCAATGCCGCAGGAGCAGGACAGTTTGAGCATACACTGATCATAGTTGATGAGGGAGCAGACCTTCATTTCATAGAGGGCTGTTCAGCGCCTAAGTACAATGTAGCGAACCTACACGCAGGCTGCGTAGAGCTTTTTGTCAAGAAAAATGCAAGACTTAGATATTCTACCATAGAGAACTGGTCAAAGAACATGTACAACCTCAATACAAAACGTGCCATAGTAGAAGAAAACGGTGTGATTGAGTGGGTTTCAGGTTCATTTGGCTCACACGTATCCTACCTCTATCCTATGAGCATCTTAAAGGGAAACGGCTCAAGAAGTGAGTTTACGGGAATCACCTTCTCAGGAAAGGGACAGAACCTCGATACAGGTGCTAAGATGGTACACATAGGAGAGGATACCTCTTCTATCATCAATACCAAATCAGTATCCAAGGGAGGCGGAACCAATACCTACAGAAGTATGGTTACAGTCCGTGAAAGTGCAAAGCGCAGCAAGGCTTTTGTATCCTGCCAGTCGCTTATGCTTGACAGTGACAGCCGTTCCGATACCATACCGGCTATGGATATAAGAACTGACGATGCAGACATCGGACACGAGGCTAAGATAGGAAGAATCAGTGATGATGCAGTATTTTACCTTATGTCAAGGGGAATAAGCGAGGAAGAGGCAAGAGCTATGATAGTTAGCGGCTTTGCAAATCCAGTATCCAAGGAGCTTCCTCTTGAATATGCAGTTGAAATGAATAACCTCATTCAGCTTGAAATGAAGGGAGGTATGTAATGAAGTTTGAATTAAAGGGAGCTGTAAACTATCTTCCTGCCATAACCTATGGCAAGATGAAGAACAGCTATGCGGATATAGATTTTAACTATGAGATAAATAAGAACAATGATATAGACTTTAGACTTCAGGAGGGAGTAGACGTACTTGAAAGCGGTGCTCTTTTTGAAGAGATAGTAGCTAAGGCAGACTTTGTAAAGACAGGTATGGAGGCTCTTAACCTTGATTCAAAGTCAGGAGGAGACAGCCTTGAAGACGAGAACAGAAGAGATAGGGAAGTAAAAGATGCTCCATCTACAGATATAGTAAGAAATGCCATCAAGAAAGCGGGCATCCCTCTTAAGGTGATTACCACCAAAAAGGGAGTAAAAGTAGAAGAACCTGTTAAGATAACCTACAGGGCAGGAGAGGATAATTCCTTAAACAGTCATATTATCTATGTTAGTGAAGGCTCAGAGCTTACACTTATTGAAGTATTTGAATCTGAGAATACAGAGAACCTTCTTGGACTTCAGACCAGAGTGTATGTCTGTGAAAATGCTAAGGTTAAGCTTGTAAGGGTGAATCTACTCTCAGAGAGTACGGACCATTTTGATGATTTGGGCTTTCACCTTGAAAATGATGCAAAGGCTGAACTCGTACAGCTTGAGCTTGGCGGAAAACGCTCTTATGTGGGAGTTAGAACTGAGCTTGTAGGAAGAAAAAGTGAGTACAGGAGTGCCACAGGCTACCTTTGTAAGGGAGACAGCCTCCTTGACATGAACTTTGTTACCAATGAATGGGGAAAAAAGGTATCCTCAAACATGGATGCAAGCGGTGTACTTCTTGACAATTCCACCAAGGTGTACCGTGGAACCATTGATTTTAAGGAAGGTGCAAAGGGTGCAAGCGGCTTTGAAAAAGAAGATACCCTCCTTTTTAGCCCAAGCATTATCAATAAGTCAGTTCCTCTAATCCTCTGTCACGAGGAAGATGTAGAAGGTGACCATGGTGCTACCATAGGCAGAATAGATGAGAAGCTATTATTTTACATAAAGAGCAGAGGCATAGACGAAAAGGCTGCAAAACAGCTTATGACTGAGGCTTATATTAATGCAGTTACCGAGCAAATTGGTGATGACGAAACTGAAGGCAAAGTTATAAAGTATGTAAGTGAGGTTTTTAACGATGAGCAGTGATTTTAGGAAGGACTTTAAGTTTTTCAGGGAATATCCTGATTTAGTTTATTTTGACAATGCTGCTACAACCCAAAAGCCGGATGTGGTACTAGAAAGAATGGTAAGATACTATGAGAGCGAGAATGCCAATCCTCTCCGTGGTGTCTACGACCTTTCTGTCAATGCTACGACAGTTTATGAGGATGCAAGGGAAAGAACCGCTCGGTTTATTGGCGCTTCATCTCCTTCTGAGATTATATTTACAAGAAATGCAACTGAAAGCCTTAACCTTATAGCAAGAAGCTACGGAGAAGCCTTTATAAAAGAGGGAGAAGATATTGTGCTCACTGTTATGGAGCATCATAGCAACCTCCTTCCGTGGCAGGAGACGGCAAGAAGGACAGGTGCTAACCTGGTTTTTCTAACACCGGATAAGACAGGCTTTATATCAGATGAAGAAATAGCGGCAAAGATTACGCCAAAGACAGCACTGGTAAGCCTTGCACATATTTCAAATGTGCTTGGAAGAAGAAATCCTGTGGAAAAGGTAATAAAGGCAGCCCACGAAGTAGGAGCGGTTGTGGTTGTAGACGGAGCACAGGCAGTTCCTCACACAAGGGTGGATGTAAGAGAGCTTGATGCAGACTTTTATGTATTTTCAGGCCACAAGATGCTTGCACCTATGGGAATTGGGGTGGTTTATGGCAAGAAGAAGCTTCTTAACAAGATGCCTCCATTTCTTACGGGAGGAGAGATGATAGAGTATGTGGAGCTAGACTCTGCCACCTATGCAGAAGTTCCCCACAAGTTTGAGGCTGGGACTGTCAATGTGGGCGGTGCAGCAGGACTTCACGTTGCTATGGATTATCTTGACAAGGTTGGCTTTGACTGTATAGAAGAGACAGAGCTTAGGCTTACAAAAAGGCTTATTGAAGGAATGAGGGCTCTTCCTTATATCAATATCGCAGGCTCAGAAAAGCCTGAGGAACACCACGGCATTGTGACCTTTACAATAGATGATGTACATCCACACGATACTGCTTCAATCTTAAATGATGCGGGCATCTGTGTGAGGGCAGGACACCACTGTGCCCAGCCTCTGATGAAGTTTTTAGGCTTTAATTCAACCCTAAGGGCAAGCCTGTATTTTTACAACACAGAGGAAGAGGTTGACAGATTTTTAGATAGTTTGACAAAGATAAGGGGGTGGCTAGGTTATGGAGCTTAGAAGCATATATAACGAAATACTTACGGAGCATAACATGCATCCAAACAATAAGCACGAGATAGAGCATCCAACCATTGAGCTTAGAGGAGTGAACCCTAGCTGTGGTGATGATATTACACTTAAGCTTCAGCTGGATGGAGATGTTGTAGTTGACGGAGGCTATACAGGTACAGGCTGTGCCATTTCTCAGGCTTCTGCTGATATGATGCTGGACCTCATTATAGGTAAGGATAAGGAGGATGCACTAAGACTTGGTGAGCTTTTTATGGGCATGATAAAGGGTGACGTAAAAGAGGATGAAGCCCTTGAAGAGCTTGATGAAGCCATAGCACTTAGGGATATATCCCACATGCCTGCAAGAGTAAAGTGTGCGGTGCTTGGTTGGAGAACCCTTTCTCAGATGCTTGATAAGGAAGAAGAGTAGGTTTATTTTGGTACTGGTAAAATCAGGATATTTTTACCAATTAACTTGTACGACTTTCACAAAAATCAAAAATTAATTTCAACAAAGTTACATATTGCAATAATTGTGACAAACGTATATACTAATTGCATAAAGAAAAAGGAGGAGAGAATTCATATGGATAACTTTTTCAGTGCAGAAGACTTAGCGTTATTAAATGAAGAGCTTGAAGAGATGGAACATTCAGCAGTGGAAAAAGAACCGGAAGATACTGAAATGAATGCTTCAGCCAGAAGATATCAGGAAATAATAAAGAAACATAAGGGTGACTGTTAATTCAGTCCCCTTAGGTTTAACATATATTATCTAGAGTAATAGATTAAGAAGTTGTTAGGTGTTTCTAAAGCAATATATGAATTATTTTATTCAAAAAACAGCCAAACAGTGAAACTTAATAGCATTTAATCATTCTATTGTAAAATAGGTTCTTTTAGTGTACCCAAAAATCAGTTAAAGAGAGGTGATGTTTTATTGCAAGGGGGAATTCTTACTATTTATGATAAGGAAGAAGCTTATGTAGAGGCGCTTTCAGACTATCTCAATAAAAATATGGAGCTTGGGCTTGTGACTGTTGCCTTTTCAGATGCGGATAAGTTTGTTAAGCATATAGAAAGTGCAGAACCAGGTTTTGTTGTAGTTTGTGAAGGCTTTGACGTACATAGGATAGAAGGGAAGGTAGATAAAGACAGGATAATCAGCCTGGTTACTACCAGGGAGGACGACAAAAACGGACCTTGGATATTTAAGTATCAGTCAGCAAAAGCAATAGTAGGTGAACTTAGCTCAATAATTATGAGTGAAGATGAAGCATTGCTTGATGACAACAATATACGCATTGTATTTTCAACGAAAAGCAGTATAGAGCGGGGAGAGTATGTTAACCTCTTATTAAATGACCTTAAAAACAAAGGTTCAGTACTTTACATAGATATGGAACCGTTTAATGGCAGCAATGCAGGTAGAATGGGAACAGGCAGAGGTCTATCAGAGCTGATTTACTTTCTTAAGCAGGGTGGAGACAAGCTAAAGTGGAAGTTCAAATCTTTGGTTGAAAGAGAAGATATATCAGGCAGGATACTTCCTGTATCAAGCCCCTTTGACCTGGCAGAGCTGACAAGAGAGGATGCAAAGGAACTGTTAAATCTTCTTAATAAGCTTAGTGAATATGATTTCATTCTTATAAATCTTGGAATCATCTCACTTGCGTCATTTGAGCTTATGAAGGCATCAAGTCTTGTGGAAATAGTCGTAACTACTAAAGGGGGAGACAGAGAAAGTGCGGAGAATTTCATATCAAAGCTTAAGCTTATGGGTATGAAGGATGTAGAAAGAAGGGTTGAAATAGTAGAATTTGGAACAGACACTTGGATATAGAATTAAAGAAGAATTGCTTGAAAGACTGGATTTCTCAAGGGAACTATCTGATGAAGAGGTCTTAAACGAGATTGAAGAAAGAGTATTAAATCTAAATACAGAAGAATATCTAAGCATAACTGAAAAGAAAAACCTCTGCATAGAGATATTTAATTCTGTTAGAAGGCTGGGGGTACTCCAACAGCTGATAGATGATGAGAGCATATCTGAGATTATGGTAAATGGACCTG
The DNA here is from genome assembly GCF_057250765.1 of Catonella sp. NCBI lineage: Bacteria > Bacillati > Bacillota > Clostridia > Lachnospirales > Lachnospiraceae > Catonella > Catonella sp. The sequence goes on along the minus strand of NZ_DBHIEC010000010.1, from coordinate 41,627 downwards.
ATAATATATTTATCGAAAGAGACGGACATATTCAAAAATTCGATGGAAAGATAGCTTCTGAGGAGGAGCTTGAAGATATCATCCAACAGATAGTAGCAAAGGTAAACCGTACCGTAAATGAGGCTGAACCCATAGTGGATGCAAGGCTTCAAGATGGTTCAAGGGTAAACGTGGTACTGCCGCCTGTTGCACTTGGCGGGGCAGTAGTTACCATAAGAAAATTCCCTAAGGTGCCTATGACAATGAAAAGGCTCCTTGAATACGAGACCTTATCAAAAGAGGCTGCTGACTTCATTAGGATACTTGTGGAAGCAGGCTGTAATATCATAGTAAGCGGTGGCACTTCCTCAGGCAAGACCTCCTTTCTTAATGCACTGGCTGATTACATTCCGAGGGAGGAAAGAGTAATCATAATAGAAGACTCAGCAGAGCTTCAGCTCTTTGGCATACCTAACCTGGTGCAGATGGAAACCAGAAATGCCAATGTAGAGGGAAGGGGAGAAATAGGCATAGGAGACCTTATCAAGTCCTCGCTTAGAATGAGGCCTGATAGAATCCTTGTAGGAGAAGTAAGAGACGGAAAGGCTGCAATCATGCTGCTTAATGCCTTTAACACAGGTCACTACGGAGAGTCAACCATACATGCAAACTCAGCAGAGGACACCATCTCGAGGCTTGAAACCCTTGTTCTTACAGGAGCCAACATACCCTTAGACGCAGCAAAGAGACAGATAGTCTCTGCCATAGACTACATAGTCTACCTGGGAAGGCTCAAAGACGGCAGGCGTAAAGTCCTTGAAATTAGCGAGGTGTATAAGGATGATGAAGGAAATATAGCACTTAATCAGATATTTGCATACGAAGCTGATAAGGGGATTATAAGGTGTGGTTCTCCACAAAGAATGTCTAAGTTTGAAATGGCAGGGTTTAACAAAGATGAATTATTTGGTATATAAAAGGACTAAGCTTGAATGGCTTAAGCTTATAGCCATCTGGCTTGCTATTTCTGTAAGTTTTGGCTTGCTTTTTTACCAATCTATAATGGGAGCTTTAGTCATTTTACCCTTTGGTATAGTTTTTGAAAAAGTGAATAGAAAAAGGCTTATAGAAAAGAGAAAAAACGAATTGTCTTCTCAGTTTGTAGAATTCTTACAGGTAATAATGACATCGCTAAAGGCAGGCTCATCTCTTGAAAGGGCAGTATTATCAGCCAGAGAGAGGCTATATAGTCTATATGATAGAGATTCTATGATAATAAAAGAACTGATATCTATGGAAAGCAGTCTCAAAATGAACATTCCCATAGAAGATATTTTATATGACTTTGGAAAAAGAAGTGGAATCGAGGACATAGACCAATTTGCAGAAGTCTGCAAGGTTTCAAAAAGGGCAGGCGGCAATCTTATAAAGGTTATGGAGCATACCATTAGGTGTATAGTGGATAAAAATGAGATGGAAAGAGAGATAACTGCCTTAATAAGCGGTAAAAAGCTTGAAAGTAAGTTTATGACAGCAATACTTCCTGCTATTTTATTATATCTAAACTTCTCAATGCCTGACATGATGAAGAGCCTGTATGATGGGGCACTTGGAAGAATCATAATGAGTGTGGTGCTTGTGTGCTATGGCTTCTGCTGCCTGTGGTTTGACAAAATAACTGATATAAAGGTGTGAGATGAGTATATTCAAATCATTTGATAAAAAACAAAGACTAATCATTATAATAGTGGCGGTAATATCCCTTCTTGGCATTATAGCAGGGATTGTCTATGACAGTGGGCTGACAAGAGTAGAACTCACCACTATTACCAGGCCAAAGCCGTATGAAGAAGCAGAGAACATAAGCTTTGGTGTAGAGGTAGATGGAATTAAAGCTGATGAAGAGCTTACCTACGAGGGACAGATAGGAGTTAAAAAGCTTGAAGAAGGAAAGATTGATGAATATCTATCCAAAACCTTGGATACTCTTGAAGCCAATATGTACAGGGAGGGAGAAGGGAAAGAGAGGGTGCTTACAGGGCTAAACATCCCGGTGAGGCTTGCGAATAACCCTGTAGACATCAGCTTTAGTACAGACGAGGGAGGTATATTACTTGATAACGGCGACCTAAACTTTGAGATGATTAAAGAAAAGCGGCAGGTAACTCTTAAGCTGACAGCGTCTTATGGGGAAAGGGAGATGAGCAGGAGCCTTGTAATAACCGTATATCCAATGACGCTTACTGAGGAGGAGAAGGTCAAGCTTGCAGTTAAAGAGAAGCTAGACTCTGCCCTTGCTGACGGAGAAAATGAGACTATTACCCTGCCGGCAGAAGTAGACGGAAAAAGAGTGAGGGCATATTTCCCTAAGGAAGAAATAACGGGAAATCTAGTAGGCTTTGCACTTGCAACTATCATTTGTCTTTTTGTAGTTTTTAACGAAAACAATAAAAGAAAGATTAGAGACAGAGAGGAGGAACTAAAAAATGGCTATACAGAGTTTGTGGGACGGTTTGTGATACTGCTTGGGGCAGGGCTTAATATTCCTGCTATATGGAGAAAGCTTGAAACAGGCTTTGCGTCCAATAAAAGCCTCACAGAAGAGATAAGGCTTACTCTATGGGAGGTTGGCAATGGCAAGACTGAAAGGGAAGCCTATGAAAACTTTGGTAAAAGGATAGGCGGTACACAGTATGCTAAGTTTGTGTCAGTGATTAACCAAAGCCTAAAGCTAGGCCAAGGACAGCTTTTATCAAGGCTTGAAGCAGAGTCGGAAGCGGCTATGTTTGAAAGAAGAAATAAAGCTAAGGTCATGGGGGAGGTGGCTGACACCAAGATGCTTATGCCTATGATGCTTCAGCTTGTACTGATTATGTTGATTATTATGGTGCCTGCCTTACTGGCAGTGTGAAAGGAGAAGATATGAAGATTATTGATAAGATGAAAACAAAGGCAAATGACTTATTCTACAGCTTAGAAGTAAAGAAAATGCTTGCAAAAGAGAGATGGGAAGAAGCAAAGGATGACAATAGAGGTATAGCGGTTATTGAGATTATCCTGATACTTGTTATTGTCCTTGGACTCATAATTATTTTTAGGAAGAACTTAAAAGAGATGATTGATGAAATCTTTCTGAAAATAAGGGGAAGCCAGAGGCAGATAGTGGCACCTATGCGCTAAGACTAAGGAGGGGAGAATGAGGGTTAAGGGAAGCATAACCATATTTTTATCTTTGGCTCTCCTCTTTGTTATAGCCCTAATAGGAAGCCTGCTTGAGTCGGCAAGGGTAACAGTTGCAGGGGAGATTGCCTTAGACAACTCTTACCTTGCTGAGCAGAACATCCTTGCCGAGTATCAAAGAGAGCTGTGGAATGATTACCATGTGTTTTTTGTAGACCTATCCTCTCTTAATGGAGAGGAGGGAGCTATTAAGCTTGCTAATTCTTATATGGCTAAGATGATGCCCGGTGGAAAAGGAGATTATCTGGGGACTACAGCCAGTTTTACAAGCCTTAGCTTTAAGGAAAATATGACAGAGAATGGCTGTTACTTCTTTGCAAAGCAGGCAGCGGCCTATATGAAGTACGGTGCGGCAGCGGGAGTAGGAAAGAAGTTAATTAACAATGCAAATCTCATTAAAACTGCGGAAGACGGTACAGACACCCTAAGAAAAGGCCTTAAAATCAAAGTAGAAGCAGAAAAGAAGCTAATCGAGCTTGAAAGAGAGAAGAAAAAGCTTGAGGAGAAGGCAAATGATATTAAAAAGGGTGCTGATAATGTTAGGGAGATAATAGGTGGTGAGGTAAAAGCACAGTCTAAGTCAGAGCCACTTGGGATAGAGGAGGCTAAAGGGCCAAAAGTACAGAAGTCAGAAGAGCAAAACCCGGTAGCCAAGAAGTTAGAAGCCCAGAAGTCAGAAGTACAAAAGGCAGAAGCAAAAAGGACTGAGGTGCAGAATGATACCCCAAAGTACACTGAAAAGGAAGTGGCAGATGCTAAGAAAAAGTACAAGGAAAGTCAGAAAAACCTAGATGATGCCACAGGAGATGGAAGTGCAGGAGGCACCTTAGGCTTCTTTATATCAGGAGATAAGAAGGTATCAAAGCGTAAGATAAGCGATACCTCATGGAGTGATGTAAAGACAGAGAAAGAGGAAAAGACAGACTTAGTAGAAAAGGGACTTTTGATTCTCTATGCTAAGGCACATTTTAAGAACTTTCTATCAAAGGTAAAGGAAGATGATAAAAAAGAGGCTCTTAGATATGGATTAGAGTACCTTATAGCCGGCAAAGAAAGCGATGAAGCCAATCTAAGCTCTGTAGCCAACAGAATATTTGGACTTAGAACCATAGTCTGGTATGGATATTTCCTTACAAGGAAGGATAAGATGGCTGAAGCAGAGGCTATTGCGGCGGCCATTGCAAGCGTGCTTGCACTTCCTGCTGCCATAGAGATAATAAAGTACGGCATTGTCATGGGCTGGTCGATGGACGAGGCAAGAAAAGAGGTAAAAAGCCTGTTAAAGGGCGAAGACATCCCTCTTTTACCAGGTAAATCAGAAGGGGTAAAACTAAAATACCAAAGCTTCTTAGATTCATTTCTTGTAATTGCCTCAGGCAAACTTCCTGTAAGAATGGTAAAGCTAATAGAGCAGAACATCAAGCTAAGATATTATCAAGGATTTAGGGCTGACAGCATGTATGCTGGGGTGAACGGTGAAGTAAGCGTAAAAACCATGCCAAGGATATTCAGGCTTGCCTTCCTCGATGGGATAGTTCAAAGAAAAACAGATAACTGGGAAGCAGGCTTAGAGTTATCGCAAAGCCTTTGCAGAGAGTAAAGGCTGCTGCAGAGTGCTCATATATAGTAATAAAGAAAGGAGTAGTTGTTGGTGGATCAGGAATAGTCGCCTAAACCACGCTAGAATATTTTGCTTTACCTTTTTTTGGTGAAAAACATTATCTTTTTTTTAAAATAAAATTTAAATCCCAATAAAAAGTAGAATCAAATAAACAAACAAACACCAAGTAAAATATTCGATTATATTTTATAAGTATATGAGCAGTCTGGAGCAGAAGAGATGAATTAAGATGAGGTAAGAAAGTGAAACAGTTAAAAGGAAGCCTCACTATAGAGGCAGCGCTAGCCATGCCGTTATTTGTACTAGCCATAACACTAATCATATTTTGGACAAGTTTCCTTCAGACTCAGGCAGAGTTAAGTGCAAGGGCGGCAGATAAAGCAAGAGAGATGGCAAGGCTTGCATACATAACTGAGGAAGAAGATGGCAATAGCCCTAAGCTTATAGAAATAGCAAAGGGAGAGCTTCTAAACGGTGCATATTTTGAGAGGCTTGCTGTAGCAAGGCCTTTTACGGGGAGGTATTACAGTGAGGCTGAGACAGATAATGCAGAAGATAATAGGATAGTATTTGTCACAAAGACAGGAGAGGTATATCATACAAGCAATATTTGCAGCCATATAAGTCTATCCATAAGGGAGGTAGACTATGCCTCGGTAAATAGCCTTAGAAACAAGGGTGGGGCAAAATACTACCCCTGCGAATACTGTGCAAAGGGGGACCTGACAGGGATAGTATATATAACTGATGAAGGAAACAGGATACATAAGGATAAAAACTGTTCCGGTATCAAAAGAAGTGTAAATACAATGAAGAAGGCAGATGCAGAGGCAGCAGGCTATAGGCCCTGCACAAGATGTGGGAGTGTACATGATTAACATAGTTTTATTAAGTTTACTGGGTGTAATAGATGCGGTGAAAAAAGAGATACATATTTTTATCATCCTGCCTATAGCAGCTATTTGGCTTATTACCTCGGTATATAACAACGGGTTGGATATCACTGCAATTGCTGCGGCTGCCATACTCATAGGCCTAAGCCTGATTACAAGGCAGGCATTTGGTATGGCCGATGCCATAGTCTTATCTCTTATTTCCTTTGAAAGCGGAGTGATGTACATGCTTATGGTATTTTTTCTTTCAGACTTATTATTTTTGGTATTTATCGTAGCAAGATATGGTTTTAGGCAAAGGAATAGAAGCTTTCCACTCATCCCATTTATCTGCGCCGTATATATCATAGCAAAGTTATTTCTAAAGGAGGCTGTATGAAGCTTAAAGGAAGTCTGGTAATAGAGGCGGCAGTTATATTTCCGACTGTCATTATAGCTATGTTTGCCATCATTTTCTTTGCGTATTACGAACACGACATAGTGGTTCTAAGAAGTGAAGTAAGAAGTGCGCTTATCAGGCATACAGCGGAAAATACAGAGGGAGAGTGGACTTTCTCTGAGAAAGGCAGGGAAACATTGTTTTATTTAACTTATGAAGACATGAAAAGCTATAAGTCAGGTGGGAAATGGCAGGTAAATGCAGATGTGGAATTCAAGATACTTCCATTTGTGTCTGAATATCTGGACAGGGATTTAACCGATGGAAGCTTTAAGGAAGAGTATAAAGAATATGTACCCGGAGAGTTTGTTAGAAGAATCGGGGCTCTGGAAAGCCTTAGTGATGAAGACTAGCACTTTGTAACGCGAAGCACTTGAAACAGACACATTTTGATAGGAATGGCGAAAAAAGTTAGATATAACAATTGCCTAGGCACAATAAGGTGGATGAGTAACAAGTTGGATGAGTAACAAGTTGGATGAGTAACAAGCTGGATGAGTAACGAGGTGACTTAGTAATAAGGTGGATGCACAAAAAGCGTATGCACAAAAGGAAGATGCAAGGTCAAGGCATTTGTATAATCATGGTATTTTATGGAGGTAGTTTGGTAAGATGGAGAATTTTAGCTATGTACAAGAAGGGGGAAGGAATTATCTTAAGTCAGAGCCTGTTGGAGAAGTGGACTACATTGTAGGGATGTTTGCTCACAATGATATCCCGGCTTTTGTCCCGGTTAGCTTTAAGAGCCTGAACCTTGAAAATTATTTTTGTTACAATATGAACGGACTTATACCCATAAACCAGAGCTTTGAGATGAATAAGCTGACAGCAGACAGGATAGAAGCCTTTTTACGCTCTATTATAAAAGTAGCAAAGAGCCTGGAAGAATTTCTCCTGCCCTTTGACAGACTAATTACTGATGAAGCCTACATCTATGAGAGCTTAGGCAAAAAAGACGAATTCTACTGGATATATGGTATTGATAGTGGGAACTGTACGTTTACAGGGCTGTTTGAGAGACTTCTTGACAGGGTTGACTATAAGGATGACAGTGCAGTAAAGATGATATATTCACTATATCAGGCTGCAAAAGAAAGTGAAGGTATGCAGAGAGTAAGTACAGGTGGAAGCCTCCAAAGGATAAGGGAAAAGGCTGAAGAGATACTCTCTGCCCCACATATGAGCCTTGATATGCGGGCCAGGGAGCTAATTAGGGCGGAAAATGAAAGAAACAGTATCAAGAGATTAAAGGATATTGAAACAGGAACAGGGGATAAGGCCTGCAGTAAAGAGATAGAAGGTGCGGACAGTATGGCAAGAAGATACAGGGCAGAAGCAGAGAGTAAGAAGGCAAGGTCACAAAGGGTAGACATAGAAGATACACCAAAAGCAAAGATCTCACTATTTAAGCAAAGACAGAATGAAGGAAAATCAGATAAGACAATGTTTGTTAAGTCAAAGCTTAAGAAGGTCTGGGATTATCTTAATGCCGATATAGGAAGTAAACCTGAAAAGCTTGTTGATCTACAGGCTGTGGGAGAGGATGAGATATCTTATAATGTGAGGGAGGTTAGACAGCCAAAGATTGAGGCAGAAGGTGATGTAAGTGAGGCTACCACCCTTCTTACCGGGGCTATGATAAGAAACGGCATATACTGCCTAAAGCCCGAAGATACTAACGAGGATAACATACTGCTTACAGAATTTCCATTCTTTATAGGCAAGTCCTGTGATAAAACACATCACACTATAGAGGACAGCACAGTAAGCAGGTTTCACGCAAGGATAGATAGGGAAGAGGAAGAGCTGTGGCTTACGGACCTTAACTCCACCAACGGTACCTTCTTAAATGGCATTAGGCTTATGCCTTTTGGAAGAATGAGGGTAAATAAAGGCGATTCCATAGTCATATCAAGAAAGAGATACGAATTTAAATACCTCGTCTAGCTTGTATTTTATACCTTAAAGCTATATACTTAATTCAATTGTTGATACAAATATCTATCACATAATATGATGTGGGTGTAAAAGTGCAGCTGTAACAATCCTGTATCATAGAGTGTCAGATGCTATCGACACATACATCATAGAATCAGGCTTTGGAGGTATGAGATGAAGAAGATAGTACTTACAGGAGGGGGAACTGCAGGACATGTAACCCCTAATATAGCACTTATCCCTGCACTTAAAAAAGAAGGCTATGAGATTCACTATATAGGCACCTATGACGGTATGGAAAGGTCTATGATTGAGAGCCTTGGCATCAACTACATAGGCATTTCATCAGGTAAGCTTAGAAGATACAAAAGCGTTAAGAATCTGACAGACCCCTTAAGAGTGCTAAAAGGCTTTGGCGAATCCCTTAAGATACTAAGGAGGCTTAAGCCTGATGTGGTCTTTTCTAAAGGAGGCTTTGTCACCGTCCCTGTGGTATTTGCAGCAAAGACCTGTAAGATACCTACTATCATCCACGAATCAGACATGTCACCGGGACTTGCTAACAGGCTATGCATACCAAAGGCAGAATATGTACTTGCAAACTTCCCTGAAGCCTTAGAAAAGCTCCCTAAGAATAAAGGTATATTATCAGGTACTCCTATAAGAGAGGAGCTCTTTGAGGGAGACAGAAAAAAGGGACTAAGGTTTTGTGGTTTTAGCGGAGAGAAGCCTGTCCTCCTGGTAGTAGGTGGAAGCCTAGGTGCCTCTGCGGTAAATGAAGCTGTTAGGAATATCCTTCCTAAGCTGACTGAAAGCTTTGATGTAGTCCACCTATGCGGCAAGGGTAAGGCTAAAGATGAGTATAAGGATGTAAAGGGCTACGTGCAATTTGAATACGTAAGTGACGAGATGAAGGACATATTTAAGATAACAGACATCGCACTTTCAAGAGCAGGAGCCAACGCTATCTGTGAGCTTTTAGCACTAAGGATACCAAATGTACTCATACCGCTGTCTGCTAAGGCAAGCAGGGGAGACCAGATACTTAACGCGGATTCCTTTAAGAAGCAGGGCTTTTCAGAGGTCTTATATGAAGAGGATATCACTGAGGAAGGACTGCTTGATATCATACTTAGAACCTATGAGAACAGACAGGAATACATAGACAATATGAAAAACAGCCCTCAAAAGGATGCGATAAATATCATAATGGAGCTTATCAAGAAACTGACAAAATCAGACTGATAATAAACTGGCTAAATGTGTGATAATCAGCTTATTTATAGCTGATTAAAAGTAGTTAAATCAGATATCAGATAAACCGCTATAAATACACTTCTACATGAAAAACAGTTGCTATGGAAAGCCTTGGAATATCCTATTCTAAGCGCCATAGCAACTGTTTTATTATAATCAAAGAAGCTTGTAAAGATGTAGTCATCAGTCTAACAGCAGTATGTCGAACTAATGCTATTTTGCTACAACTAACAGCTATAATAATTCAGCAATCTTCTTAGCAACCTCTGATGCCTCACCGTCCTCGTAGGAAGTAGGCTTCCAAACTATAGTGCAATCATCATCCTTAAAGCGTGGTATTACGTGTACGTGGAAGTGAAATACAGTCTGTCCTGCGGCTTCGCCGTTATTTTGAAGGATATTCACACCGTCACAGCCTGTGAGCTTCTTAAGTGCCACAGCCAGTTTCTTTGCCAGCACAAAAGCCCTGCTTACATATTCATCTTCAAGCTCATAGATATCCGCAGCATGTGACTTAGGTAAGATAATAATATGCCCCTTGTTGGCAGGGGCAGCATCCATTATTGCCCTTAGATACTCATCTTCATATACAGTAGCAGTAGGTATGTCTCCGTTAGCAAGCTTACAAAAAATACAATTTTCATCCTTCATAGTATCACCCTTTCAATCCTTATTGTTCTTTCTGAAACTGGAATATAGTATCAAACATCCTAAGTGTCTTAAAATTCCCCTTGGCAGCCAGGTCTCCCGACATAAATGCCCTCTGGAAGGTAATCTTTCCGGCTATTATATTGTCAAGGACTTCAGTGGTCGTCCTTGAAGAAACATCTGTATTGTCAAGCTCTCCATAGTAGCATTTTAGCTCATTTGAGTTCACTTCCACTATTATAGAGCGTGACTGGTCGGATAACTCTATCTTGTAGGTCGCCTTAAAGTCCTTCTGAGGCCTGAAGTGGTTTCTAAACTGCTTTATCTTGTCTCCCTGGTCAGTGCCTTCATTGCCAAGCATTTCCCTAAACATCTGAGAAAGCTCCTCTATGTCTTCCTTCTGCTTCTTCACATAGTTGTCATCCGATACATAGACAGAGAGCTGCTCACTCTCTTGCGGAGTGAGAGGAAGATTGCTTCCTACCACTGTGTTGCTCCTTATGGTTAACTCACTTGAAGGAAATACAGTTAGGTTTTGATTGATTGCCCTATAAAGGTCTTCAGCCAGCCTCTCTATCCTTCTTGTGTACTGACCGTTTAACTCAAATTCCGTATGGTCTTCCACGTAGGAGCTTATGCCCTGACAGGTCTTACCGCCAAGGATTTTCCAGGCTCTTATAAGGCTTAGATAAGATTCATCCTCACCAAAGGCTGTTGAAGTGACCACAGGCATCATGTAAGTACCGGCTATCTTTGACTTGTCTGCGTAAAGCCAGCAGGCATCAAGGAATTGCAGCATATAACCGCCTATTCCAAACCATTCAAGGCTTGAAGCAAGGATAATGCCATCAGCCTCCTTAAGAGTCTTTGGAAGCATGCTTATGCTGTTTTTCTCTTCATAGAGGTTATATCTCTTAACCTGTACCCTAAGCTCGTTAAGCACCTCAGTTATCTTGTCACATACATAGATGGTCGGGTCTTCTATGAGTCCCCGCCCGCCATAATAAATGTTAATATTCATGCCAAATACCTTCCTGACTGTCTGATTGTCCTGTTATGAGAAGACCGATTAAAAAGCCTGCAACAAATCCACCCAGATGGGCTATGTTGTCTGTGCTTGTACTTCTAAAGCCTGCATATAGAGAGAACAATGCAAACAGTATCATTTGTCTTTTTGTTATCGTCTTAAGCTTATCCCTGTATTTTACTACGGATGCCACAGAAGCCCCGATAAGGGCGAATATTGCGCCTGAAGCCCCAAGGGAGACGATTTCATTTCCCATATACATATTATAAGACAAAGAAGCTATGCTTGCAAGGATTCCGCCCAGAAAATACACCAAAGCAAAGCGGACTCGTCCTTCGCTGTCCTCATACCTTTTGCCTATTATGAAAAGAATAAACATGTTGTTTAGAAGATGGTCCAAATCAGCGTGAAGAAACATAGAAGTAAAAATCCTGTAGTATTCTCCGTGAAACTTAACTGCCATCCAGGAATTATCCAGGTGAGATATCACGTCTATTCCATTTTGAAGTAAAAACATATTTAGTATTATGTATATTACCACATTTAGCCCTATTACTATGAATGTTAACAATGTGTTCTCCTTTTAGATTTAATCTCATTCAAATATACCAAAATACAAGATGGGTTGCAAGTGAAACAGTCCTGTAAAAGTAAGAAAATAATCTCACAAAAAAATCTCGAAAAAGCAGGGAGGATACTTGTATTTCAAAGTGATTTAAGGTACAATATAGATGTTTGTTATTTGATTTATGGGATTGCCTGAGAGGTAATCTTTACTTTTGTTGGGCAGAAACAGGGAATGACTTTGTTTCTGCCTACTTTTGGCTAAAAAGGAGGAAGAATGAAAAGTAGGCTGCAAGTACTTGTGGTTCTGCTTTTTATTGGGATAGCCGGAGCGGTTTTTATGTTTTCCGGGAAAAATGAAGGAAAAGAGACAGGACTCGAGGTAGTAGAAGACATGTCCTCTGGCTCAGTTAACTACTCTAAGTCTGGTTATGAAGAGACTGCGACGTCTACACTTGTAGATAATAAAAAAGAAGCGTTTGCTAAGAACGGCCAGGGTAAGAGCGCAGACGTACAACCTACGGGTGAAGAAAGTCCGAATGTAGGGACCGGTAGAATCTTTGTCCATGTCTGTGGTGCCGTAAAAAAAGAAGGAGTCTATGAACTTTCTCCTGATGCAAGGGTGGTAGATGCAATCAGGGCAGCAGGAGGCTGTACGAAGAAGGCTGCAAGTTTTGGCATCAATCAGGCAGAGGCACTTAAAGATGGAGTGCAGGTCTATGTGCCAACAAAGGCAGAGCTAAAGAAAGAGACTAACGGTGCGGACAGAGTCCTCGCATCCATAGGAGTGGAAGGAGTGCATACAGGTCTTTCTTCACAGGGGTTGAACTCTGGTGAGGGAGGAGATGCACTTATCAATATTAACCTTGCCACCAAAGAAGAGCTTATGAAGCTAAATGGCGTGGGAGAAGCTAAGGCAGAGCTCATCATTACCTATAGGCAGGCAAAGGGCGGATTCAAGGACATTAAAGATATTATGAAGATTAAGGGCATTAAACAGAAGTTTTTTGATAAAATTAAAGATAAAATATGCATTTGAGTGACATCGTGAATGCTTATTAAACCAGCATTAAAATACGTATTTAACCGGTATTTAAATTATGCATTTAATTGGCATTTTAATTGGCATTATGGAAAGGATGGCAGTATATGGCAAGGAAGATTCTTGTTGTAGATGATGAAAAGCTTATTGTAAAGGGGATTAGATTCGGTTTAGAGCAGGATGGTATGGAGGTAGATGCCGCCTATGACGGAGAAGAAGCCTTGGAGTATGTGAAGGCTAATTCTTATGATATGATACTCTTAGACCTTATGCTCCCCAAGATGAGCGGCTTTGAAGTCTGCCAGCAGATAAGGGAGTTCTCAGATGTGCCTATCATTATGCTTACTGCCAAGGGAGATGACATAGACAAGATAATGGGGCTTGAATACGGCGCTGACGACTATATGACCAAGCCGTTTAACATACTTGAGGTAAAGGCAAGAATTAAGGCAATACTTAGAAGAAATGAGAAAAGTAAGGTAGTAAAGGAAGCATCAGGTAAGTCTGTATATGGGGATTTGTCAATAGACTTTGAGGGACGCAGAGTCTATATCAAGGATAACGAAATCAACCTTACAGCCAAGGAATTTGACCTCCTGGAACTTCTTGTAAAGGATGAAAATAAGGTCTACTCAAGAGAAAAGCTCCTTGACATAATCTGGGGTTCAGACTATCCGGGGGATGTAAGGACCGTTGATGTGCATATAAGGAGACTTCGTGAGAAGATAGAAGAGACACCGGGAGAGCCTAGATATATCCATACAAAGTGGGGGGTGGGTTATTATTTCAAGAATTAAACCGCTCATTCAGTTTGTAAGGAGCTTAAAGTTTCAGGGCTTTATGGTTGTGTTTTTCGTTACTCTGTGTTCGCTTATCATATACTCAAGGATTTTGATGGCATCCTACGATAAGAATGCCTATGACTACAGAGTGTCAACTATAAGGGAGTACGGAACTACGATTGCCAATAACCTGAGTGTACCGGGCTCTGTGACAAAGGACTCAATTACCGAGTATGAATCTGAAATCAAATACTTTTCCAGTATGTATGATGGACGAACTCTCGTTATAGACAAGAACCTGAGGGTACTTTTTGACACCTTCGGGCTTGAAAAGGATAAAACACTTATATCAGAGGATGCGATAGCCAGTCTTGGCGGCAAGGAAAGCATATATCGAAACAGCGTCAAAAACTATGTGGAGCTCATCCTCCCAATCACCAATACAAACGACAAATCTGTTATCGGCATACTGGTGTTTAGTTTCTCTCTTAAGGCACCTATGTCTATAGGAGATAAGCTGTCGTATACCGCAAGTACTATACTTGTGATTCTTGGTGCCATTGTGATGATAATTGCATTTTGGTATGCATTTAGTGTATCTAAGGCTCTAGGTAAGCTCTCCTCGGAAATAGACAAGATAACCGATGGCAATATAGAAGAGATTGATTCTGTATACAGCTACACAGAGCTTGAAGCCGTATCAAGCTCATTTAACAAGATGCTAAAAAAAGCCAAAAAGCTTGAGGGAAGCAGGCAGGAGTTTGTATCTAACGTGTCCCACGAGCTTAAGACTCCTATGACATCTATGAAGGTGCTTGCAGACTCGCTGCTTAGCCAGCCGGATGCAAGTGTTGAGATGTACAGAGAATTTCTGACAGATATCAACAATGAGATAGAGAGAGAAGACAAGATAATAAATGACCTCCTCTCCCTGGTTAAGTTTGACCGTAAAACAGGTACCATCAATGTGAAGCCTACAGACCTTAACGAGCTTCTTGAGCAGATACTTAAAAGGCTTCGCCCTATTGCAGTTAAAAACCACGTGGAGCTGATATTTGAGAGTTTTAGAGCTGTAACTGCGGAGGTAGATGAGGTTAAGCTTTCACTTGCACTATCTAACCTCATAGAAAATGCCATAAAATACAACAAAGAGGATGGCTGGGTCAGGGTATCGCTGAATGCTGACCACAAGTTCTTCTTTGTAAAAGTGGTTGATTCAGGGATAGGCATACCTGAGGAGTTTCAGGATCAGATATTTGAGAGGTTTTACAGAGTCGATAAGGCGAGAAGCAGGGGAACGGGAGGAACAGGCCTTGGTCTTTCCATAACCAAAAATGTAGTGATGATGCACCACGGAGAGATTCGCCTATATAGCAAGGAAGATGATGGAACTACATTTACCGTAAGAATCCCTCTAAGCTACATCCCTCCAAAGCCGTATACAGCCAAGAAGAAAGGTGGTGGATTTAGACTTGCCAGATTGTAAGCCTTTTAAGCTCTTGTTCTGCCTTTTTTGCCTCTCGCTTGCGCTAACAGGCTGTGGCAGCAGTGCAGGTGATAATATTAAAGAAGCAGAAAACTCATATAAGATATACTATGTAAGTAGTTCAGAAGACAAACTGGTAGCAGAGGACTATACTGCAAAGGAAGAAGAGACTAATAAGTTAATAAACGAACTTCTAAGGCAGCTTAACAATGTTCCTGATGGAACTGCTCTTAAAAAACCAATACCGGATTCGGTGGACTTAAAGAGCAAAAGCCTCAAAGACGGAGTCCTTACGCTTGATTTCTCAGAAAGCTATCATCAGCTTACCGGGATATCCGAGATACTAAGGAGGGCTTCTGTAGTAAAGACTCTTTGCCAGATAAAGGGGGTCAAAAAGGTAGAGTACAGGGTAGAGAATCAGCCCCTTATGTACTCCGAGTTAAATCCTGTAGGAGCTATGTCTGCGGATGACTTCATAGACAATACAGGTGGTGAGACCACTTACTACCAGACAGTTCAGATAAGCCTTTACTATACCAATGCTGATGGCAAGAAGCTTTACCAGACCAGACACAACGTAGAATTTGACGGAACTATCTCACTGGAAGAGCTTGTCATAAGACAGCTTATGGCAGGACCTCTTGACAATGATAAGCTTGCGCCAGTTATACCTCCCGGAACCAAGTTAAACAAGGTGACATTTAAGGATGGTATCTGCTACGTGGACTTTAGCAAGGAATTTCTTGAGGGCAGGGAAGGAGTATCAGATGAGGTCATAGTATATTCTGTAGTCAATTCACTCTCTGAAATAAGCTCTGTGACGAAGGTTCAGTTCTTTATAGATGGCAAGCCTGTCAGCTCTTATAGAGAGACCATCCCTATTGATTTACCTGTTGAAAGGAAGTTAGATATTATTGCTGAGAATTAAAAGACCGCTTGTAGCTGCGGTACTGTTTGTTATACTCCTAATAATGGCTTATGACGGCCTAGGTAAAGATGAGGGTTTTGCATATATTGGCAAGACCCTGAGCCTGACCGGAAGGATAAAGGAGATAAAAAGCTACGATGTGCCCTTTGGTGAGCGAAGCTATAGGCTGAAGGTAAAAGCCGATTCTGATGAGATAAATGCCTTCATCCTTAAAATAAAAGAAAGTGACCTATTTGCAGGCTGTAATCTGCAAAAGCCTGACGGAGATACTGATATATCAGAGCTTATAGAGAGTCTCTATGGCAGGAAAATAAGCTGTACGGGAAGGCTTTATGCCTTTGACGGAGAGCTAAACCCCGGACAGTTTGACGCTAACGCCTACTATCAAAATGAAGGCTATACCGGTATTCTAAATGCAGAAAAGATAAGAATTGTGAAAGAAGAGGAGAGGTTTTCTCCTGATATATATCTACATAGATTAAATCTGGCAATTTCTGACAAATATAAGAAGATTCTTGGTGATAAAAATGCAGGAAGCCTTTCGGCTATGGTTTTGGGTGACAAAAGAGGTCTGGATGAAGAAATAAAAGAACTATATCAGGAGAATTCAATAAGCCATCTGCTTTCAATCTCAGGCCTGCACATTTCTCTCCTAGGCGGTGCTGTTTTTCTCTTTCTAAGAAGGTTAAAGGTCAGCTTTAGATTCCCACTCATCGCATCAAGCATTATTTTGATTATATATGGAGCCTTTACAGGGTTTTCAGTTTCTACGTCAAGAGCCGTAATTATGATGAGCGTACTGTTTATTTCTTTCGCCATAGGGAAAAGCTATGACTTGCCAAGCGGACTGGCACTAGCAGCTCTCATACTTATTGTGATAAATCATAGAGCCATATATCAAAGTGGGTTTTTGCTTTCATTCTTTGCGGTTATAGGAATATTTTATATAATGCCTGAATTGTTATATATTTTTAAGGTCGACATCTACCATAAAAAAGGGATAATAAAAGGACTACACCTCCTTCTTGCCTCCATCATATCTTCCATAAGCATCCTGCTTGCTACACTCCCCATCGTACTAAATAACTTTTATGAGGTTTCACTTACCGGAATCATCCTAAACATTATAGTTATTCCTCTTATGTCGCTGGTTGTTATCACAGGGCTTCTAGGAGGCTTTGTGGCACTTGTATCTGAGCTTTTGGGAGGCTTCATCCTTGGCATCACACATTATATCTTAAACTTATACACCCTCTTTTGCAGGCTGGGTGACAGGCTTACCTTCCTTAGGCTAATCATAGGAAAGCCTGACAAATGGCAGATAGTACTTTACTACCTCATACTTGTGATAGTATTTTACTTCTTAGCACTAAAGCGAAGGGAAAATAAACTTGACTCACTTAAGAACAACCTGTCTGAAGAATATAATACATCCAAAAGAATAGTATTTACAGCGCTTATGACCTTTACCTCCTTTTTAATTATTGCATATAAACCAAGAGAATTCTCCATCAATATGTTAGATATAGGACAGGGTGACTGCTTCGTAGTAAATGATGGTAATAACGATATTTACATATCGGACTGTGGAAGTACAACAGTACAAAACGTAGGTAAAACAAGGCTTTTACCCTTCTTAAAGTCAAAAGGCTGGGGGAGGGTAGATACGATTTTTATATCTCACATGGATAAAGATCATGTAAATGGGGTAAATGATTTGCTTAAATGTGCCGAAATAACTATTGGTAGAATAATAATCTCCGCAAGCTACAAATCAGATAAGCTTAACTGTGCAGAGCTTGAAGAGCTAAAGGAGCTGGCTAAAATGCGTGATATTAAGCTCTTTTACATGAAAAAAGGAGATGAAATTGTAGGTAAAGATATTAGCTTTAGATGTATCTATCCGACAGGAGAAGAAGACATTAAAGATCAGAACGAAGCCTCCATTGTGATGAGGATGGATTATAAGGAATTGTCGATGCTCTTTACAGGAGATATAGCAGGCTCTACAGAGGAAAAGATAATTGACAGCTCTGACAGAGACACACTTGACTGTGACATCTTGAAGGTTTGCCATCACGGAAGCAAGAATTCTTCCACAGATGACTTCCTAAAGAAAGTAGACCCGAAGCTTTATCTTATAAGCTGTGGCCTTATGAACCGTTATGGACATCCTCATAGAGATGCTCTATCCAGGATGATGGAAGAAGGCGGCAGGATACTAAGAACCGACCATATGGGAGGAACACAGATAAAGCTTGCAGATGGAAAGCTTATCATAACCATGGCAGTAAAGAACCTTACAGGCAAACGCTTTTCTCCGGCAGTCGAAGGTGACTGTGAAGACTGCGAAAGGATAAAAGTAAATACTCACCTTGTTAAACCATAAGAAAATTTGGATTAATTATCCTTGAAAAATCTAATTTTTTCGAGTATAATCAAAGTAACAGGACAAGATGACTTTAGATAAGCCTGGAATGTTCGATAATTTCTGATATTTTGAACCTACATGACTTAAAAAGGGATTCCTATATCCATATTTTGATGTCAGGCCTCATTTCGGTGGAAGGCAGATGAATATGTGCGGTTGCCCACCTAGTAAACGCTAGGAGTCAAAAACAGAAACCGGCATTTTGGGCTTATTTTTTATTTTAAAAAGCGAGATTTTAAAATAATTTAAAAAAGTACTTGCATTTGGTTTCAAAATGGTATATTATATTACAAACAAATCTTAAAACGTAACCAAAGGAGAAAAACGTATGAACAGACTTTACAAATACTTGTTTGCGTTAAGCCTGTTGTTACTGGCTTTTCTGGCAAACCCCGATAAGGCATTCGCAGACAGCGCAACTATAGAGAACGCAAACGATGGAACAGTTAAACTTGTCTACAACAACGACAATGATGCAAGGGTTAAGCTTCTTGTTCAGCTTACCGGAGGCACACAGTATAAGTATGACATCCCTAAGGGAAATGTAGACATCAACATCCCTCTTACCCAGGGAAATGGTGAGTACAAGCTTATCCTATGTAGAAATATCTCTGGTACCAAATACGCAGTTGTGCAGACAGTAAGCGTTACCCAGAGACTTTCAAGTGACAATGATGCTTTCCTCTCATCTAACCTCATTATAGACTGGAATACTACCAATGAAGCCATCAAAAAGGCGCAAGAGTTAGCAAGAAAGGGTGGAAGCAAGAAGATTAAGTACATCTACGACTTTGTAGTTAAGAATTACTCTTATGACTATGACAAAGCCAACAACATCAACGAGATAGCAAAGTACTCACAGTACATTCCAAACATCAAGAAGATATATACAGATAAGAAAGGTATCTGCTACGATTATTCAGTGCTCTTAGCTTCGATGTTAAGAAGCGTGGGAGTTCCTACAAAGGTAGTTACAGGATATACCGTCAATGCCACAGTATATCACGCTTGGAACAATGTATATGACAACTCCAAGTGGAACGTAGTTGATGCAACCTACGATGCACAGATGTATAGAGCAAAGAGAAGCTACAGCATGTACAAGAGCTTCAGTGATTACAAGGATATCGTATATACCTACTAATCACCAGGTACAAAGCATCACATAAACTTGTTTGTTCTTCCTCAAAGAATAAAATAAACTAAAAATCCCCCGGCCAAAGGCTAGGGGATTTTTGCAGTTCAATCACAAGTACTACTCCAGTACCACCTTGCAGAACTTCTTCTTACCCTTTCTTACTATAAGCCCATCGCCCCTTAGCTCATCAGGAGTGAAGGTGGCTGCAAAGTCAGTTACCTTGTTGTCATTTACAACCACTCCTCCCTGTTCTACAGCACGTCTGCCCTCTGAGCGGGTAGCCACAAGAGAGGACTTGTGAAGCAGGGTAATGATGTCAAATACACCGTCTCTTGCATCCTCCATAGAGATAACAAAGGAAGGCATATTCTCAAGGCTTCCGCCTCCTGCAAACAAAGCCTTCGCAGCAGACTGAGCCTTCTCTGCCTCCACTTCTCCGTGCACAAGCTTAGTAAGCTCGAAGGCAAGGATTTCCTTTGCTTCATTTAACTTCGCACCCTCCCAGGACTCCATAGCAAGGATATCCTCTATAGGAAGGAAGGTAAGGAGCTTAAGGCACTTAAGTACATCTGTGTCATCCACATTTCTCCAGTACTGGTAGAACTCATAAGGAGTAGTCTTATCAGGGTCAAGCCACACAGCACCGCTTGCAGTCTTACCCATCTTCTTGCCCTCAGAATTAAGCAGGAGAGTGATAGTCATAGCGTGTGCATCTTTGCCAAGCTTTCTCCTTATAAGCTCAGTTCCTGCAAGCATATTGCTCCACTGGTCATCTCCGCCAAACTCCATATTACAGCCGTATTTCTGGTATAACATATAGAAATCATAGCCCTGCATAAGCATGTAGTTAAACTCAAGGAAGCTAAGCCCCTTCTCCATACGCTGCTTGTAGCACTCCGCCGCAAGCATCCTGTTTACTGAGAAATGAGGGCCTATATCTCTTAAAAACTCGATATAGTTAAGGTTTAATAGCCAGTCAGCGTTATTTACCATGATAGCCTTGCCCTCGCCAAAGTCTATAAAGCGCTCCATCTGCTTCTTAAAGCAATCACAGTTATGCTCTATGGTCTCCTTAGTCATCATGGTACGCATATCACTCCTACCGGAAGGGTCGCCTATCATACCTGTGCCTCCGCCCATAAGTGCTATAGGCTTATTGCCTGCCATCTGGAGACGCTTCATCAGGCAGAGTGCCATAAAATGTCCCACATGAAGGCTGTCCGCAGTAGGGTCAAAGCCTATATAAAACACAGCCTTTCCCTCATTTATCATCTTGCTGATTTCTTCCTCGTTAGTTACCTGGGCTATCAGCCCCCTTGCCTTAAGTTCCTCGTAAACCGTCATAGTTTTCCTCCTTTAATTCTCTGAAAATGCCACTAAAAGCACTAAAAAAGCTCCCATCCCCTAAAGGACGAGAGCGTAAGCTTCGTGTTACCACCTTAATTCACAGAATATATCTGCCTCAAACGGGTACAACAGTCTATACCCTGACTCTCTAACGGAAGTCTGCCGTCACAGCCTACTAAACAACGCTTTCAGTGTGAAACTCCGGGATGTATTCAACCAGACTCTTTCTTTCGCCTCTCACCAACCGGCTAATCTCTGTAAGTGAACCTCTGGTTTACTTCTTCCTTTCACAGTTTGTAATGATGATTAAAACATAAGAATAACAATTTGTCAAGCCCAAGTGCTGAATACACGATATGAAAAGCGAAGCTGTAGCAATACTGTATGATACAAGTGTCAAAAGTATAAAAATTCGATGCAAGCTTGCTTGCAAGAGAATTTATTATCTTTTGACACGCAAAAAATATGAGTAAGTAGCCATTTTTTGCAAAAAATGAGCGAATTACGAATATTTTGCAAGGATTGCTAAAGCTGTGCTGTAGCAATCCTGTATCAGTGGATGTCACATACTTTTGATATCCACATAAAAATATGCATACAAGCACCTGCCTACACATAACAAGTGGGAATCAGACTAGCTATAACATATTATGAAATATCTGAAAATAAAGTCCATATAATTGTATAAGTTTCATAAAATACATAAATAAACATTAAATAACTAATTTGTAACCACATTGTAACCGAAATATGCTATAAAGATACGTATACATTAATTTGGATGCAGTTGTCCGGTATTATACTGATAATATGATACAAGTGTCAGAAGATAATATACATTCCCTCAAGCTGGGCTACGCCTGATTTTATACTTTTGGTGCTTATATCATAATGCTTGCTTATAACTTAAGGTCATATAAGCATATTCTTTTATTCAATATTGGTATACTTATAAATGTAGAAAAAGAGGCTTATATATAGATTTCTATAAAGAAGCAGTTAATAGAAGACGAATAGATGCCGAACTACATATTAGGGTTATTCTGTCTGTGCCTTCCTTAAGGGGCTTGTCAAAATGGCGTATACGGATATGAAAAGGAAATGTACTATATAGAGGACTACAGGGAGGACCACAGGGAGGAAGAGATATTAGAATACGATAAAGTGATACTATAGGAGGGGCGTAATGCTTGTACGTAAGGGAAAGAAGAGAATAGGCGATATTCTGGTAGAAGAGGGGATACTTACAGAAGAACAGCTTGAAGAAGCTCTTAAGGCAGCCAAAGCAGAGAATAAGAAGATAGGTGAGGCCATAACTGACTTAGGCTTTGCTACTGAGCAGGACATAGCTGAGGCTCTTTCTTCACAGTTAGGCTTTGAGTATGTGAACCTATCATCAGTACATATACCCGACAACGTACTAAGCCTCATAAATGAAAGTGTACTAAGGAAGCATCTGATGATACCTTATGCCTTCGTACCTAATACCATCAATCAGGTAAAGGTAGCCATGGTAGACCCTATGGACATGTCAGCCATAGATGACTTTAGTATAGTGACCAATCTCCTCGTAGTACCATCGGTAGCTACTACCCGTGACATCCTCATAGCCCTTGACAGATACTATGGAGATACAGAGACAATAAAAGCAGCGCAGGAATACGCCAGAGAAAGAGAAGACCTTGCGGCTAAGCTTGCAGAAGGTGATTTGTCAAGCCAGGACGTACAAAGCTCCCCTGTAGTACAGCTTGTAACCTCTATGGTAGAGCAGGCTGCCAGACAGAGAGCCAGCGATATACATATAGAAGCAAAAGAAGATTCTGTACGTGTACGCTTTCGTATAGACGGCTCACTTTATGAGAAATTCACCTATTCCATCCACCTCCTTCCTGCCATTATGGCAAGACTTAAGATAATAGGCGGTATGGATATAGCAGAGAAGAGAAAGCCTCAGGATGGAAGATTCACCATTATGGTAGACAAGAGAGAGTATGACATCCGAGTGTCTGTACTTCCTACAGTATACGGCGAAAAGTGTGTTATGCGACTTGCCCAGAAGAAGGCCCTTACCAGAAATAAGAGTGAACTGGGCTTCTCTCCTTCAGAGCTTAAGGCCTTTGACGACATACTTAAGAACCCTAACGGTATCCTACTTGTTACAGGGCCTACTGGAAGCGGTAAGTCTACCACACTCTATACCGCACTTTCAGAGCTTAACAAAGAAGATGTAAACATAGTTACTGTTGAAGACCCGGTAGAGGCAAACATAGACGGCATCAATCAGGTACAGGTAAATGTAAAGGCTGAACTTACCTTTGCGAGTGCGCTCCGCTCTATCCTTCGACAGGACCCGGACATCATCATGATAGGAGAGATTCGAGACGGAGAGACAGCTCAGATAGCGGTACAGGCCTCCATCACAGGACACCTTGTAGTTAGCACCCTGCATACAAACTCAGCCGCAGGAAGCATCAGCCGTCTCATCAACATGGGAGTGGAGGGCTACCTCCTTGCAGACTCCCTGGTAGGCATCATAGCACAGAGACTCGTAAGAAGGCTCTGCCCGTACTGTAAGAAGCCTCACTCAATCACCGATACCGAAAGAAGGATAATGGGCATAAGAGCAGATGTCAATCCCGAGATATATGAGCCGGTTGGCTGTGAGCGCTGCGACAATACAGGATACTCAGGACGTATCGGTATATATGAGATAATGAAAATCACACCTCCTCTTAAGGAGCTGATATCAAGAAATGCCTCCGTAAGTGAGCTAAAGCAAATGGGAATGCGTGAGGGCATGCACACCTTAAGGCAGAGTGCAACAATGCTGGTAATAAAGGGCATAACCTCAGTCCACGAGATGATAAAAACAACCTTTGAGAACTAATACAGGACTTAGGTAACGAAGCTTAGAATACAGAAAAGATATGACAGCCTGTGATACAGGAGAGTATCGAAGCCTTGCAGTACAGAAAAAATATGACAGCCTATGATACAGAACTTAGAAAACGAAGCTTTGTAATACAGAAAAGATATGACAGCCTATGATACAGAAGAGGCAACGAAGCTTAATACACATAAAAAAAAGAAATGTGAGGGTAATATGACGATAGAAGAAATACTTAGACTATCCCAGGAGAAAAGAGCATCAGACATACATCTCTCTCCGGGAAGCCCGCTTATGTTTAGAATAGATGGAGAGATGGTTCCACAGACTGACTACCATCTCACCCCTGAAGAGACTTGGGGTGCAATCTCCTATGTTATGAGCGAAGATGACATACGTAACCTAAAGGAGGCGGGAGAGCTTGACTTTGCCTTCTCCCTTCCGGGGCTTTTTAGAGTACGTGTCAATGTATTCAGCCAGAGAGGTACCTATGCGGCGGCACTTAGAATACTTAGCTTTGATACACCTACTCCTGAAAAGCTTGCCATACCACACTCGGTAGTGCAGCTCACCCATAAGAAGAGGGGGCTCGTGCTGGTTACAGGAGCCACAGGAAGCGGTAAGTCTACCACACTTGCAAGCCTTATAGGAGAGATATCGGGAAGGGATGCCAAGAATATCATCACACTTGAAGACCCTATCGAGTACCTCCACCCACATAAGAGATGTATAGTAAGCCAGAGAGAGATAGGCTCGGATACCACCTCATACGCAGCAGCACTGAAGGCTGCCCTTAGAGAAGACCCTGATGTCATCCTGGTAGGAGAGATGAGAGACTTAGAGACCATTGCCATAGCTATCACAGCGGCTGAGACCGGACACCTCGTATTCTCGACCCTTCATACCAACTCTGCGGCTGACTCCATAGAGCGTATGATAGACGTATTTCCTCCACACCAGCAGCAGCAGATAAGGGTTCAGCTTGCGGGAGTCCTTGAAGGAGTAGTCACACAGCAGCTCCTTCCAAGGATAGAAGGAAAGGGCAGGCTTGCTGCCTACGAGGTTATGATAGCCACCCACGCCATAAGGAACCTTATCAGAGAAGGAAAGACCTATCAGATACCTTCCCTCATCCAGACAGGAAAGAAAGATGGTATGCAGTCCATGGATGATGCCATATACGAGCTTTATGTGAAAGGAAGAATAGACGAAGAGACTGCACTTAGACATGCTTTCAGCTTTGAGAGGATGAAGCAGAGAATCGGAAGATTTTAGGAGGGTAAGAAGTGGCGGATTTTACATATCTTGCGATAGACAACAAAGGAAAAGAAAAGAAGGGTACCATACAGGCTGAAAACAAGGGTGAGGCGGTCACTCAGATAAAGAAAAACGAGATGACGCTTATCCACATTGAAGAGGCAAATATCCTTACCAAGGACATAGAGTTTAGCTTTGGAAGCGGTATTAAGATAAGAGACCTAAGTGTGTTCTGCAGGCAGTTCATCAGTATGATAAATGCAGGTGTAACCATCATAGATGCCCTTGAGATGCTGTCTGTGGCTACAGAGAATAAGACCATGGCAAAGACCATAGTAAAGGTAAGAGCCAATATCCAAAAGGGTGAGACCCTCTCGGAGTCTATGGCAAAGTACCCTAAGATATTCCCTTCCATCATGATATCCATGGTGGCGGCAGGTGAGGCCTCGGGTAAGCTTGAGGTAGCCTTCGAGCGTATGGCGGAGAGATTTGAGAAGAAGGCTAAGCTTGATGCCATGCTTAAGAAGGCATCGGTATATCCTACCATAGTTATGATAGTATCTGTTATAGTTATCATAGTGATGCTGGTACAGATTATACCTACCTACAAGTCGATGTTTGACCAGCTTGGAGCAGAGCTTCCTATACAGACGGTGCTAGCAGTGAAACTTAGTGACTTCATCATAGCCAGGTGGTACGTGCTTGTAGGCCTTCTCATTGCCTTCATTGTGGCTGTGAATGTATATAAGAAGACGATACCCGGTCAGATAACCTTCGGTACCATAGCCAGGAAGCTCCCTGTATTTGGCATCATCAATGTAAAGAATGCAGCGGCAAACTTTGCAAGAACACTTTCAACCCTGGTCTATGCAGGACTTCCTATGGTGGAGGCACTGGAGATTACATCCAACACCATGGAAAACTACCTGTATAAGGAATGTCTTAAGAAGACAAAGGAAGAGGTAGTAAAGGGTGTGCCTATGTCAGAGCCTATACAAAAGAGCGGACTTTTCCCTCCTATGGTGGGCTATATGACAAGGATAGGAGAGGAAACAGGAGACATAGAGGGTATGCTAAGTAAGCTAGCCGACTACTATGATGAAGAGGTGGAGATGGCTACACAGACACTGATGGCGGCCCTTGAGCCTATGATAATGCTGGTGCTTGCAGGTATCGTTATCCTCCTCATATCCGTAATTATGGGACCTATGATATCCATGTACGGAGCGCTCGATAACCTGTAATTCTTATTTGTGTATATAGTAGTAAAATATTCGCAAGTATGAACATATATCGCTTTTTACGATAGGGTAAATGTGAACTAGGAGGAACTACTACAGTTTAGAAAATAACGATATATAGGCTGTTTGCTTATGCTCTTGACTATATTTTGTACTTTGTACCTAAGCTGTGGCAAAAGAATTATTTTATATTTTACCTCTTTTACTGTTAAGAAGTTTGTGAATACATCCGATATCTTTATTATAAGAAGGATAGAACTTGTGTTATAATAAATAAGTTGCTGATACGTGATACAAAATATCATAAAAAGCAAAATAATAACTAAACTTTGTAAAATATGAAATCAAGTATTGAAATAGCAAAGTTGATATGTTATAATACAGCCATAGGGCGACAGCCTTCGCTTACTTTGAATTAAAAGCACTTATAGGGAGTGTTTTTAAGATATAATAATTTAATCAAAAAGGAGAAAGAAAACATGAACCAGAGAAAATTAAACAATAAGGGATTCTCCCTTGTAGAGCTTATCATCGTTATTGCTATTATGGCAGTACTTATCGGACTTCTTGCGCCACAGTTCCTTAAGTATGTACAGAGATCTAAGTATTCTACAGATGTTAAGAACGGACAGGAAATTGCAACTGTTATTCAGACACTTATTGCTGACAATAAGTTAACAGAAAGTGTTACTACCGCAGAACCATTTAGTGGAACTCAGCCAGCATATGTTGCTGGAGTTGGCGATGGCAAACTTCTTGCAGAGGCACCTAAGAGTAAGGTGAGTGATTCTAATGTGTTTAAAGTAAAGTATGATGTAAAAAATGGTAAGGTTGAAGTATTTATTAATGATGGTACTAATGAATCAGAGGTTTTCCCTGAACTTACCGGTGAGTACAAGACCAAGATGACTGAGTAATCAGTACTATACATTAACTATTGAAAGGAACCCTATGAGCTACGAGACAATGACCTACCTCATCTATGCACTTATCTTCCTCTTCGGTATCACCATAGGCAGCTTCTTAAATGTCTGCATCTATCGTATACCCAGGGGAGAGACAGTGGTGACTACACCTTCGCATTGTATGACCTGTGGTCATAAGCTAAGTTGGTTCGAACTGATTCCTTTGTTTTCCTACATCTTCCTGGGCGGAAGGTGTAGGAGCTGTAAAAGTCATATTTCACCTCAATACCCTATAATTGAGGGGCTAAATGGCTTCTTATACGTACTTGTATTTGCAGTAAACGGATTGAACGTAATATCCATTATTTATGCATTATTTACGTCAGCACTCATAGTGCTTACGGTAATAGATTGGAGGACTTATGAGATTCCAATCAGTATTAATATCTTCATATTGGTACTTGGATGTCTTAAGGTAGTCTTGGATTTTAACAACTTCTTTGACTACCTTATAGGCTTTTTTATAGTAAGTGGTTTTCTTCTTATTCTGTATATGGTAACCAAGGGCAGAGCTATAGGAGGAGGAGACATTAAGCTTATGGCTGCTTCTGGGCTCTTGCTTGGCTGGCAGTTGATTGTACTGGCATTTTTTATAGGCTGTATACTAGGCTCTATCCTTCACCTCATACGTATGAAGGTGTCAGGTGCAGAGAGGATGCTTGCGATGGGCCCCTACCTCTCGGCGGGATTATTTATAGCTATGCTTTGGGGCAATGGTTTTATAGAATGGTATTTAAGCAGTTTTTGATATAAACAATAAACTTTAATTTGGAGAATAACATGGAAAACAGAGTACTAAGTATTGAATGCGGACGAAGCCTCGTTAGGGTTCTTGAGGTATCCTGCGGAGGAAGGGAAACAAAGATATACAACTCATTTTTGTTTTCTACGCCTAACAATATGTTCGAGCAGAATGACTCAGAAGAGTTTGCAAGCGTATTGCAGGCAGAATTGAAGAGAAGGAAGATAACCACCAAGAAGGTAGTCTTTGTCATCAATTCAAGCCGTATGGCTACCAGAGAGGTTATCATTTCTGCAGTAAAGGAGAGCAGGATAGATGACCTTATTTCAGCTAATGCCTCAGAATACTTTCCGGTAGACCTCTCCCAGTATGTACTCGTACATGAGATTATAGAGAAATTCACAGAGGGGGAGGCAAAGAAGTACAGGCTAAACGTACTGGCTATCCCCCGCGACATCATAGAGTTCTATGAGTGCCTGGCAAGGGACATAGGACTTAGCCTATACGGTATGGGCTATACAGGCAATGCCTCCAAGCTCCTTATGCAAGGTGAAAGTGCAGAAGGAATCAGGGCATTACTTAAAATAGACGGACGTTCCTCTATACTTACCATAATGGATGGTGATAGAATTGAACTCCAGCGTCATATAAGCTACGGTGTATCTGAGGCTGTATCCATAGTGTGTGAAAATGGAATGTATGGCCGTCCTGACTTTGCCAGTGGACTTGAGGTGCTATATGATAACAACCTCCTCTTTGATGAGGCAGTGGATGCAAACGGAGACGGCATATATGAAGACTACGAGGTGATCAAGTCAAATGCTGAGTATAAGCTAAAGGAGGATGTCACCGAGAGCCTTAGGATGCTATCAGGCAGTGTAGCCAGAATCCTCGACTATTATCTCTCAAGGATTCAGGGAATCAAGATAGAGAAGATAGATGTAATCGGTATTGGTGCCGAGATAAAGGGCTTTATGGAGTTCCTTACTTCTGAGTTTGGCATTCATACTGAGAAGATGCCTCCGCTTAGGACCTTCCACATAGTGAAAAATGAAGAGGAGGTAGAAAAGCACCTTGCAGCATATTACTCCTGCATCGGTGTTACCCTTAAGGGAGGACTCCTTCCTGCTATCAATAAAAGAAGGCTTGAGGCCTCCTCTAAGTCAGGTGGGGGTGAAGCCACTACCAGCATAGGTGCATTGGTTATCCCTTCAGTTATCAGTGCTGCCTTTGTAATTGGAGCCGCAGCTTGGTTTATACTGGCATACTTTGATTACAATTCAGCAAAGGAGAAGAATGCTTCGCTTAATACACAGATAACAGCCTACTCTTACATAGAAGAGGTTGAAAAGGCTAACCTCATCGCCAAGGCTGATTACGACTGGATGAGCTCTGCGGTTAAGCTCACAGAGTCTAACAACAACGGCTTAAAGTCCCTTATAGAGGAGCTTGAGAGAAGGATGCCTTCAGAGATACGTGTGCTCTCCTTCAATGCTTTGCCTGACAGGATATCTCTTAATATAACCGTCAGCAACAAAGAAGCTGTAGCAGATATCATCAAGCGTATGAGAGAGATAAACAATGTAATTGTAACCAATGTATCTACGATTTCAGAGACAAAGGGCAAGGATGACAGGGTAGAGGTTAACTTCTCACTGGATGTCATATATATAAATACAGACGCAGGAAAGGCTGCTGAAGACGCAGTTAAAGCAGAAGATGGCAAGGCTGCAGGAGCAGAAAGCACAGATAATGCTGCAAGCGAAGGTGCTGTAACAGGTACAGAAGGTAGTGATACTACTGCGAGTGAAGGAGCTGTAACAGAATCAGAAGGTATGGATAACACTGCCACAGACAAGAAGACTTCAGACACAGAGGCTTCCGGTGGCACTTCATCAGCTACAGAAAGTGGAAAGGGGGAATAAGAGATGTCGATTTCAGAAAGAGATAAGAAGATATTAATAATATTTGTTGGCATTCTTATATTTGCCCTCGTGTATTATTTTCCTATAAGAAGTTATACGGAAGATGCTGAGAAGTTAAATACTGAGAATGTAGGCCTTACCGCAAAGCTTGCGGAGCTTGAGGCAAAGGTCGCAAGGGAGTCTGAGATAAAGGCTGAGACTACCAACTATGAAGCAGATACCTTAGCTTTGGTAGCAAAGTTCCCATCCTTCTTACAGGTTGAGAATGAGATTATGGATATAGTAGGACTTGAGAAAGAGCTTAAGGTAGAGGTTCCGCTCATTACCGTCAATACCCCTGTAGAGATGAAGTCCTCCGATGCGCCTGAAGCAGAGACCACGCAAGCTCCACCACAGGAAGTATCTACAGAGGAAGCTCCTGAGGCAGCCTCTACTACAGAAGCTCCTGTGGCAGATGAGACTGGGGTGGCACCTGCTGCGGCAAATAAGTATAAGCTCTATGATATGTCTACCAACATCAACTACAAGGGCGGATACGACAGCCTAAAGAAATTCCTTGATAAGATAGCTAAGTCTACCGACAAAAAGAGCATCAACTCGGTATCTCTTACCTTTGATAACAAGACAGGGAATCTGGACGGCAATATAGTATACGATTCATACTTCCTTGCAGGAAGCGACAGGCCTTATGAAGAGATTATCACCAAGACTATCAGACACGGCACTAAGAACATA
The DNA here is from genome assembly GCF_057250765.1 of Catonella sp. NCBI lineage: Bacteria > Bacillati > Bacillota > Clostridia > Lachnospirales > Lachnospiraceae > Catonella > Catonella sp. Next base: position 11,115 of record NZ_DBHIEC010000010.1, on the reverse strand, counting down.
TTCGGAACTGTAGACACATCTAAGGCAAATAGCGATGGAGCAGGCGAATAGAGCAATAAAACGAAATTGTCAGAGTTTGCGGTATGGCTGTTAACATACGCAAACTCTGATTGGATATAACATACTTGAAAGGAGAGGAAGTGAGGATGCAGAATATGAAAAATCATAAAAAAATATGTTCTGACAAAGGTTTTTCGCTTATAGAGATTATAATTGCAATCGCTATACTTGCAATTATTACTCTTCCTTTATTAAATGCATTCGTAACTTCTTCCAAGATGAATGCCCTCTCAAGGAACAAGCTTCTAGCTATAGAGACAGGCAAGAATATAATGGAGGAGATAAAGGGCTATAACCTGGCGGATATTATTAAGTTAGGCTCGCCTAATATCACTTCTCCTACTATATTTGGCAATACAGGCTTTGAAGAGCTTGACTATGACCCTTCTACACACAAGTACGTAGTTGCCACGCAAAAAAGCCTAAGACAAAGCCGCACAGGGGGTAATTATGATTTTTATCCTAAGGCAGGCGGTAAGTATTATTTTTACTTAAAGAACATTGTAAGAGAAGGCTTTACGACTAATGCTCTTATAACAGTGTCAAGGGCATCCATTACCGCAGATAATATAGACAAAATCACACCTGTAAGTACAGACAAGGATATACTGATTGATGCCACACTTAGTGCGGGAGATGCTGCCACCAGGATGTTAAACGATCCCTTGCTAAGCTCACAGGTTAAGCATAATGTGAGTGCAGGCACCTTAAGAAGGGAAATACATATAACTGTTACAGGTACGGATATTGTCACAGTTAAGACTGAATTTAATTATTTTGTAAACGGGAGTATGACCCCTGTCACGGGACTTAGTGATTTAAGGACTGAAGAAAGCGACTCCCCTAAGGATGAGCTAAGAAGCATATATATATTTTTAGCACCTTGGAATAACTCGACAGGAGATGAGAAGATAGTTATAGACAATCCGTTAAATAAAAAATTCAAGCTCTACATCGTAAAGCAGGAGACAGGAACCTTAGGCAATAAGATGGTAACCTTGGATGTAAGGGATGGCAATATTAACTTTGCAGACAAGAGCCCTGTTAAGGTGTTTACCAATGTAGAAGGCACTAATTTCAGATGCAGGTATTATCGTAATTCCCAGCCTTATACTACTGATAAGATTGATGTAAATATGTCTCTTGTTGAAAGCAAGTCTGCTGATGAGGTAAATAGCTTCGCAAGGTTGTATGATATAGAGGTTAAGGTATTTAACTCCAATGTGGATGAAAATGGCATTGCAGGTGCAGAGCCACTAATGACATTGACAGGAGGTATGTCCAATTGATGAAAAGAAACGACAATAGAGGTTCTTCGATACTTATGGTTATTCTGGTGGCAGCAGGGATAGGCGTGATGGCTGCCATTGCGCTCTGGGTATCACTGCGCAATGTCCAGATGAAGACCACTGATGCCGAGATAAAGGAAAGCTTCTACTCCGCAGAGGGAGTGCTCGAGCAGGTAAAGGCGGGAGTAAAACAAAAGGCTGAGGCTGCATACAAGGAAGCAGTGACCAAGGATCTTGAGAACTTTGCTAAGTATGGTAACAGCAGTCAGACGCCTGCAGGTGCGGCATCATCCACTGTATCTGAGAAGGCCCGCAGGGCAGAAGACTTCAAGAGGAACTTTAAGGATACTTTTAAGAGAAGTATTGATAGAGGTACGGTAGGCGAGTATAATATTAAGTCTATTAGCAATCTCGTAGATCAGAGCCTTCTAAACAGCCCGACATATCCTTATGCTGTTGTATCCGCAATGAATGGTGGGTATAGCAGGGATGAAGGTATTGTAAAGGATGAAGATGATAAGCTTGTACTTAAGGGTATCAGAGTAAGATATGTAAGTGAAGACGAACAGGTATCTGAGATAGTTACGGACATCACAGTAGCTGTACCAAAGCCTGATGTGGCCTACGGTACTTCTGACCTGGATTTGTTTGAATACGCTATCATAGGCGATAAGGGAGTAGAGGTTATAGCAGGCAATGTAGATATAAAAGGCAGTGTATATGCCGGCTTTAGTGACGCTTTTGACAAACAGGCTTTTGTAGCCAAGTCTTATACCAATGTGGGACTTTATGACAAGACCCTTATAGCCAATGGAACAGTTAATGTAGCTAATAATGCAAGCCTTAAAGCTTCTGCCGGTCAGAAGATATGGGCAGGTGGTATTCTGCTAAACGGTGGCAGAGCAGAACTTATGGGAGCTGCCTATGTAGCTGATGACCTTACTCTAAGCGGAGAGAGGTCTAGTGCAAAGATATCCGGTACATACAAGGGCTATGGCAATGATAAAAATGTGGCTGGCAGCTCGTCGGCAATTATCATAAACGGCAAAGACAGCTCTATAGACATGAGCGGTGCAAAGGAAGTTGCCTTGGCGGGATATTCTTATATCGCTACAGGTAACGAGAGACTCCGGGATAACTCTATAGGAGAAGCCCGTAATAATAAAGACATCAAGATGGGTGAGTCTATTGCAGTAAAGGGCAATCAGATAGCCTACCTTATGCCGGGCGAGTGGATAGGGACAGACTCAAATAAAGAGTCAAAGTTTGGCCACAATCCACTTAGCTATGATGAATACAATAAGCTCTTAAACGAAAAGGACTCAAGCGGCAAGAACTATGTTCTTGTAGATACCAAGGCAAGAGCATACAAGACAGGTAAGACATTTGAAGACTATGGTGTAACAAAGTCAGACCTTGACGCTAATTACACCAAGATATTTGTACAGCCTATCACAGGCATATCAAGTGACGGCCTTGTATACTTCTATGTGAATCTTCCACAGGATAAGGCAGCCAGGTACTTTAATGACTTCTATGCGGCAGACAAAAACAGGGCAGAGGAACTAAAGAAGCATACAGACTTTTATACAGACACTATAAAGAGTGCCGCCGAAGCGAATATCAAGACAGTGGGTAACTACACCTTGTATGACAATGACCTAGTAGTCTTGCCAGGGAAGACAAGTACAATAGATAACACAGGCAAATTTATCAAGACCTTCAGGGCTCTGTGTACCAACCTTACTACTAAGGTAAAGGCAGGACAAAGGGAAAATGAAGTATTTAAGAACATAATCAATGAAGCTGTGCTTAATGGCTACTTGGCAGGAGTTGTAAAAAAAGAAGTATCGGTAAACGGCGTGAAGGCTGTGATAACCTCGGGTTATTATGAATACAATGGTTCCTCTGGTGATGTAAGGCTCATTGTAGCATTAGGAGATGTACGTGTGAGCAAGACTTTTACAGGTACAATCATAGCAAGAGGCAAGGTCACAGTGAATTCTGCGGGAGAAATAAAGTCAGATGACAGCGGTATAATTAAAAACCTTATTAGTGAACCGCTTACCGCAGGCGGAAGTGATTATTTTTACAAGGTGTTTAGAGACGGCGAAGCGTTTGCAGCTTCAGGAAGCACTGTGAGCGGCAATGACCTTTTTGCTGACGGAAGTGTTGATTTAAGTAAGCTTGTGTCTTACAGTAATTGGAAGAAAAAATAGTTAAGGAGGAGACGATATTGAATAACAAGGGATATTCTTTACTGGAAGCTATAGTGATTATAGCAATTCTGGGAGTGCTTACGGGATTTATGGCTACTTCGTCAGGCTTGTTTGATGGCAGAAGAGTAAAGGCCTGTGCAGACAGCGTGTCCTCCCTTCTTGACAAGGTGAGGCTTGCAAACCTTGGTAAAGACGAGGTTACACTCACCATATACAAGGATACTGACCAGACGATAAAAGCCAAGATAGTCACCAAGGTAGTGTCAAGAAATGACTCGATTACTGAGAAGACATTTATAGAGGATGTAAGTGATGACAACGTAGAGATGTCTTATTCTACCGATATCTCCGGAAGCTCTGAGAACCCTGCGGGGGCAGCTGGCATGGTATTTAATTTTAACAGAAACACAGGTGCCATCAAGGATACCAGCCCTAACGGTATCCAGTGCATAATACTAAGAAAAGGAAATGCAGAGAAAAAAATAAAGATATATGCTGCGACTGGAAAAATCATTGTTGAATAAAGAAAGCCTGATGCTAAATGATATAGGGCTTGCATTTAGGAAGGAGATGAAGATATGAGAAAGCGTCTAGATAACAAAGGATTTTCTCTGATAGAGGTTATCATTGCTCTTGCCATCATCATGGTGGTGAGCGGTTCTATCATATCTTTTCTCTTAGCTGGCAGCAGTTCTTATTCATCTGTCATAACTACGACTGACTTGCAAAAGGAAGCACAGCTAGTGATGAATCAGATATCGGATATAGTGATATCTGCAGAAAAGGAAGTGAGATACACAGACAGTACCCTTGAAGTAATCAATGAAAATGAAAAATATGAGATAAGCTATGTGCCTGCCGAGAAAAAAATCTATTATAAGAAAAGCGTAATTGACACGATGAGCAGGAGCTTTGAGCTAAAGGAAAATGTCCTTATGGCGGAGAATGTGACGGCATTTAGTGCGGATGTCATAAGAGCCGAGGGCAAGAATAAAATAAAGGTGAAAATGAACCTGGAAAATAACTCCCAGTCCTACGTAAAGGAGGAGACCATAACTCCAAGAAATGAAAATGTAGTTAAATAGGACGGGGATTTGTCCGACATATATAGTAAAGGTATTGTTTTAAGAAAGGAGCTTTATGAAGAAACGGACTAAAGCTTTAATAGGTATATTAACGGCTACATCTTTAACGGTTGCAGCCGTTTCTATGATGTTTATACATAATCATGAAGCAGACGCAAAAAATGCGTCTTTTAATGGTATTGAGAATCTTATAAAAAGCTCTACAGAGGAGAATCCTTTTACTGTAGTGGAGCTTGTTCCGGATGAGAGGATGGCAAAGTTTGGCTATTTTGTAGAAGGAAGCGAGCCTGAGGACTGGAAGAAGGAGATAGCCTTACTTGATACCAAGAAGAAAAGAATGGATTATATGGCAGGACTTAAGAATAAGCTTGCTACTATAAGTGCAAGTGATAAAACCAAGCCTCTTACTTACAATGAATATAAGGAGGCTTATTCACTAGATGCTGTAAATCCTGCTGATGAAGTAAAGTACTCTTCATTTAATCTTGCCAAGCCTCTTCTTATGAAGAAAGGTGATGTATCGGGCTACAAGATGGTAGACGCAGTGGGCGGAAGCTTTGCATTTGATGCCTCATTTGTAGAGCAGGCAGGCGGAGACTATGATGAGAATGTAGTAAGCTATGAATATACTCAGAACATAGATGGTAAATATGCCGTAAAGTTTAAGAAGGCAGACCTAAGTAATCCTGACGGAAGCATAGTATACAGAGCCTCTGAGATAAGAGAGTTTCACAATGCTGAGGAGGTAAAGGTTCTAGGATTTACAAGGTATATATACAAAAAGGCAAAGGGGGCAACAGGCTCTAATGTAGTGTACGAGTATGCCCTATCGAATAAGGATGCAGATGGTTATAGTTTTGATTTTACTAACTATGACTATGTTTTGCTGTCATTTGAAGGGGTGGATGTATCCACTCTTACAGCGGCTGAGAGGACAAGTGGAGTATATTATTCAGTGGAAAGCGCAGAATATCTGGGAAGCGAAGCAGAGTTTAACGGTGTGTTAAACAGTGTAGAGCGCTATAAAAAGGTTACCTCAGGCAGGGGACATTTTGCAGTTGCATCCGAAGATTCGTATGTATTTGTAGGAAAAGGTAAAGGAAGTAAGAAGCTTGTAGAAGTGGCAGGCGGCAAGCTTGACCATGATTTAGTTATAGACAAGGTCTTCTACACAGGCGGCTTTAAGAACAACAACTGGTTTGAAAACGGCGTGTTCTTAAAGAACTTTAGCGATAACAGGTACCTTCCAGCCACCGACCCTGACTACGATAACGCAAAGATGAAGATAAAGGTGGTTACACTTACACCAAGTGGAATAAAAGCTGAACTAGCTGCCAATCCTAATTATTTCTCCAATGTGGGGCTTTTGTATATAGTAGGCTCAAACTCACTTGTAAATGGGTTCGAGTCTTATAAGTATACAGCAGTGAATGATATCAATGCCAATGTACTAAATATCATTAAAACAGAAGTGAATACAAATAATCTCCCTGCGGTTGTGGAGAACTACGGTGTTGCATATTCTAGTGCTCCGAATATGTTGAAATTGGCAATTAATCTTGTAACTGATAGAAAGTTCTTTGATAAAATAGATAAAGATGGTAATATTGTAAAAGATGCAGAAGGTAGGATTGTAATAGAAGAAGATAAAGACGGTCATTTTGTAAAGAAGAGTGTCTACGTCATAGAGCGTGACTTTGAGAATCAAATTCCTGAAATATTTAAGAACTTTGCTTCTGACTTTATCAACGAAAAGACCTCTGATTCAGCTTTTGTAAACAAAGCTAAGAAAGAAGGCTTCGGAGAAGTTGCGGAGAGCATAGTCGAAGAGAATAACATAGTGGACAAGGGAGTAGAGGGTACTACCGACAACACTAAAAAGTTTAAACTTGAAATCTCAAAGGCAAGAGCTCTTGAGTACATCATCAGCTTCAACTTGAGAAGACAGATAATCAAAGATGATGTAGTTAAAATACTTGATATAGAGCCCGCTAAGGTGGTTGGAGAGAGAGACAAGGACAGTAAAAGGATGAAAAAAAAGGTTAAAAAATGGTTTGAGCCAAATGGGAAGAGCATTAACCATACCTCTGAGACTGTACCAACCTTTGAATACATTGGAAGAACTGAAGACCTCTCTAACTATGACCTTATCTATATGGGGCTTGATACAAGCAGCTTCAATATGACAGATAAGGTTCCACAAGAGGTGGAAATAGGCGAGGTTGAGTTAAATCCGGAAGACATTTCTGAACGTTGGGTTGACGATATTCATAAATTACCAATAACAACCAGGGTGACATTAAGTGCGGATGTTAGAACCGATCCCAATACAGGTATAGAGTATATAGCTAATACCTATCCTGAACAGGAATATAAGGAACCTGCGGCAACAGATCAAAGAAAAGTTCCGCTCTTAGATGCGAATGGTCAAATAGTTTACAATGATAAGGGTAAAATAGTATATAAAACTGAATATAAAATTCCTGGATACAAAATGCCTAGACGCAGAATAATTAAAACTAAGGCAATAAGGTATGTAGACGGTCTGGGAACACCTTACCATACTGTATACAATGATACAAATATGAATGGCCTTATCTACAGTAATGTAGGTGATATATATAAAGCGTTTAATGGATATGCAGACGTTCTCTTCCGGGGAGGACTTTTAGATACAGACTACTTAGATCCACACGGAAAAGTTAATGGTAAACAGCCTGGTGCAAATGGTAGATATAATAATATAGAAGCATATAAGGATGAAGACCCTGATTCAGATGGTATAAAGTATAATTTTAAGCGTGGGCTTAGTGAAAGCGATTATCATAAAGGTGACACCTATATTGATAAAGCAAGAAGTGATGATATCGAATACCGCTTTGCAGGCAATGACATCACGGAGGAAAAGCTAAATAGACTTAAGGAATACATAAAATCAGGTTATCCTATTGTGTTTGCAGACGGTTTTGTCACAACATCAGGAAGTAGTCTTATTGTAAATAAGGATTTGATTGATAACAGCTCAAGAATGTATGAGCTTGTTGACTTTGCTATTGAGTGGAGAGACAATCCTTCCAACAAGCATATGAAGAATGTAATATTTGAGAAAGCAGACGAGAAACTGAATGCAAATGATTTGAATTCTCTTATTACTAACATCAATCTTCCTAAGCCTGAGATTAAACTTGAAGAGAGGCAGTTAGAGAAGGATATTGATATACCTGGGCGCACTACTGACTACAGTAGAATTAACAACAAAACTTTGGAAATCAATTTTAAGCTTCTTAACAAGGGTTTTGAAAATGATAATGTTAAGTTCAAGCTCAGCCTTTACGTTGACAGCAATTCTGATGGTAAGTTCTCTGGTACAAGGGAGATTATCAACCCACGCTATTATACTGTGCTTAAGGACAATACCATCTATAAAGGTGAGCTGACAGATTCTAAGACTTCATTGTACCTGACATCTTCCAAGACTTCCTGGTATAAGATAACCTACAAGCTTCCTAAATATTATGTAGGTATAGTACCTTGGAAGATTAAAATTGAATCTGTAGATGGCAATGGTTTAAACAGATATACAAGCGCCACAGGTTTCGGTTATGTGCAGAATTCGGGAGTAGCCCAAAAAATAAATATTCTCCAGATAAAAAGTTCAGACAATGTTAAGAGCCATTTTAATGAGAACTATAAAGGTGACGATGAACGTTATAAATACAACAATTTATTTTATTACAATTATCGTGACTCTAAAGGTAACTTATTAACTTTTAAGGACCCATCCATACGTTATAACAACTGGATTGGTGAGGGTACCTTTGATATGGCAAACAATGCAATGTTTAAAGAGCTTTTAGATGAGGTAAAAAATACTGGTGATTTTGATATAACAGTAAAATCAGTAAGTCCTGCTACACTTATGTCTGACTACAACGGATGGAGAATGAAGAATCCGGGTAAAAGGCCTGTAGAATTTTTTGATACTACCGCTATCAAATACGATATGATAGTCATGGGCTTTGGAGACTCATACACATTACCTAATGTAAATAACTGTCTTGAGGCTATTCAGGACTGGGCCAATTCAGGTAAGCCGATACTTTATACACATGACTGTACTTCCCAGGTAAATTATAGGGGTACCTCTTCTTGGAACTATGAATTAAACAGAATGATTAGGGGGCTGGTAGGCCTTGACAGGTATGGAGTGCTTAATAACTGGCCTTTAAGAGTTGGGACAGGTGCAGACATAAATAATACCAAAACGAAGTTTGAAAGAACAAAATACCCGACTATTGCTGCCAACACCAGTGATAACTCTGTGACTTCAAGCAGGCTTTTTGAGATAGCCAAGGAAAATGCTAAAAGAAATAATAAAGATATAAAGGATATAGCATATGAACCAGGAAGCAAAAAGACAAAGATTGTAAAAGAGGTTCAGGGCTTCACAAACGGTTCATTGGTATATTTATCTGGAAATGAGGCAACAAATGCTCAGTTTAAGTTCGCCAAGGGATATGTAAGGTCTGAGAGACATACAAATAGGGTAGAACAGATAAACAAAGGACAGATAACCACCTATCCTTTTAAGATTGAGAAAGAGCTACAAGTTGCAGCTACGCATTATCAGCCTTATCAGATAGACTTTAATGAAGATGACGATGAAGATGGTGAGAGTGATCTCATAGTATGGTATACGCTAGCGAGCAGTGAGAGCAGAAAAAATGATCCTGCCAGTGAGTATAATCTAGCCCCTAGAGATGTAAGAAACAATTATTACATCTACACCAAGGGTAACATAACTTACTCAGGTGTTGGGCATTCAGAGGTGACCGGTAGAGAAGAGATGAAGCTTTACGTAAACACCCTTATAGCAGCGTATAAGGCTGCAATGGTTCCTCCTTCGATTGAATTTAAGGAAAACGGCGACCCTGACGCAGCTGAAAAAACTGTATCCTACATATCTTATGATGTGTCTTCGGATGCATATAACAATGGAGTTATAACAGGTAACAAAGAGAAGGTCTACTTCACTCCGGTTGATTACAATAGTTTTGTAAAGGATACTAATCCTCTTGAAACTAAGGTTTTGGTTAAGCCTGTGGATACAAAAGGAGGCCTTTACAATGTATATAGGGCAAATGGAACAAAGGAGCCAACTGAATCAGATGATCAAATTGGTGAGTGCTATGCTTTAATGCCGGGAGATAGTTATTATTTTGAAGTTCCACTGTCTGAACTTGGTGGAAATAAGAACAAGATAGACATTAAGGTATCTGCAAGAACGAGGGTGACAAGGATATTTAGAGGTTCAAGTGTAACCCTGCCTAAGTACTCTCCTGAATCAGTATCAACCTACATTGTTCAAAAACGAGGATTATTTGACCTAGATTAAACAAAGTAAAGGAGAGCTATCTCTCCCCGATATTTTGGGTTGTAATTTGATGATATACCTCCCCCCCTTCTAGGATAAAATCCGAGAAGGGGGATTTTTTTGGCTATTTTGTATAGAAAGTTCGCAAAACTTTGTGTATTTTGCCGATTACAAAACTTAAAAAATGTTGTATACTTGGAAAAGTATCAAAGATAAGACATTCGATATCAGATTGTCTGTAGGATAATTTTTTATCTTTGATACCTGCATTATGTAATACTTCGTTAAGATTTTTTGGCGCCAATCTAAGATGTATTTATTAATTCAAAAAGAAATATTCAAGCTGTTAAATCCAAAGATTTGACTTTAATTTTGTGTTGTTTTTTAGAAAGGGGGAAAATTGGGAGAGAAGGATATTTTAGAGAAAAAGCTCCTCAAGTTTAATGATGTGTTCGTAGACTTTGAAGATGGAATTAAATCTTATTTTTATTGTTTAATCAGAAAGGGGGACAATTGGGAGAGAAGGATATTTTAGAGAAAAAGCTCTTTATGTTTAATGATGTATTTGCAGACTTTGTGAATGGAATTATGTTTGATGGGAAGGATGTAGTTAAAGAAGATGAACTTGTTGACCTTTCCGGCTGGAGCCACTATAAGGGGGATGACAGCAAACATAGGTTTCAGGACAGAGATGTCGTAAAACTATGGAAGAAAGAGAATGTAGTTATTTCACTAATAGGAATTGAAAATCAGGATATACCTGATAAAAACATGGTATTTAGAGTGCTTTCGTACGATGGGGCTTCTTATAGAACCCAGCTTGTAGAAAAAGAAAGAAGGAAGAGGAAAAAGAAAGTGGATAAAGTAGCTGAAAAGTCTGCTGAAAAATTAGATATTTTTCCTGTAATAACCTTCGTTATCTACTATGGCGAAGAAGAATGGAGGCACGAGACGACCCTGCACAAAAGACTTAACCTGGATTCTGAACTCAAACACTATGTAAGCGACTACAGTATCAATCTGATAGACTTGAAAAAGCTAAGTGAAGATGATATAAATAAGTTTAAGAAGGATTTTAAGCTAATAGC